>JARGOD010000059.1 GCA_029210205.1 Verrucomicrobiales bacterium
CTCGTTTACACCGAGGCGGTCGGGGGTTCAAATCCCTCTTCGCGCACCATTTTCCCAATTTGCAGAGCCTGCTACATAGTTCTGATCATCACTGAGTTATGATGATATCCTGAGGCCAATTCCGCACCCTGCACCCACTCTTCATAGAGGGGTATTTGGCTCAATCTGGCCCAATTTGGGGCTCTCAGTATAGAAAATCAGTATAGAAAATTCCGGGGGATATTCCTCGGCGAGAATTGAGCAGTCTCGAGGAGTTTCGTTTAACGACCCGCGATTTGAGATTCTTCGTCCTTTCTGCGGTGACGAAGCGGCCCCGACCGGAACGAGCGTGGTCGACTGGGCTGCCGACCTAAACGGACAATCCCGCAAAAAGCAGTCTACCGAGCACATCACTGACCACAATCTTCGAGACCTTGCATTCCTGCTCACCCGGGAGGGCTGAAAGGTCTCGCCGGCCTTCACGGCTCCGGTTGCACCGACAGGTCGGCGGCGATGCGCTTCAATCGGCTGTTCTCCTCTTCGAGCGCCCGCACGCCTCGCTCAGGTTGTGCTTGGCCGCCACAGCCTTGACCGTACTTTTGCCCGCCGCCTTGTGGAGGGGGCGAATGATGCGCTCTTCGATTGTGAGGGGGAACTTCATTTCTGGCACGTCCACTTTTCGGGATAAGGTCAAGACGGGGGAAGTCGCCGCCGATTCGCTGGGTCGAAAGCTACAGGATGCCAGCCTCACAAAGGTTCGCCAACGCGCTCCCCAGCGGAAGAAGACGGATTCGTGAAGCTCGGCGGTATATGGGAGCATCGAAATCGGGCCGGGGAAAGCTCGCGTAGTGCCGCCTCATGACGGCGCGACTTCATCTCCCGGTAGCTTAACTCCCGAGGAGGTAGCTGCGACCAGCTACCAACTTCTGGTGGCATTTTTCAAAACTTCAGGAACCCTCGGGAAGTATGGGGAATTTCACCAAATCCGTACTATCCGCAAAGGAACGTCATCCTTTCGGGGAAGTCGTTGCCGCGCTCGCAGCGCTTTCGGGAGCCACGGAAGTTCAATCTGCGATCCAAGCCGCCAGCATCCTTGCTTCGCTGGCAGGACCCCGAGGAGGTCTGGTCGGACTCGGAGGGGAGGTCCAGCCGATCGGTTCGAGCATGATCAGCGTCGGCGGCGACTCCCCGGAGCAAGCGCGGTTGACCGAGCTCCTGATCTCACCGCTGCGATATCTTCAGGAAGACCTCATCGACTACAGCGCACGGGTCGATCCCAGTCTACGGAATCAACTTGCCGCCACACTGGCAGATCCTGACCATACGAACTACGAGCATCGTCAAGCTGTGGTCGAAGCAGAACTCGAGGAAGCGGAACTGGGACACGCAGCCAGGCAAGCTGGGAAATCCGCACGCATGGTCTCCACCTGTCATCCCTTTGATCGGTATGAGGAGTTTGAGCGGGAGCAAGCAAGGTTACGGGACAGAAGAGAAACCGACGGTGCATTCGCAGCATACACTCTATTCGCCAATATCGACTACGAAACGATGCTCGAATACAACGAGGCACGTTGTCTGCGAGAGCCCATCGTGCTGCTGGAGAACCCGGACTCGCAGGCACTTCTCCGGGGAATGGATCAGGTCGACCACCGGTCGCCGTTCGTGCTGGACTCGGACGGACGCCTCCTCGCCGGCGTCTTTGGCCAGCGTCGTCACAAGGCCGCCGAGGTTATCGAGGGGCTGCTTTCCGGACGGAGCACACGGACCACGGGTGAAGGCGGTGCACGGCCCGGGCGTGGCATCCTGTTCTCGATCACAGATCGCCTCCGACTCTCCCAGTGGATGAACCAGAGCGAGGAGAGCAGCCTCCTGTCCCGGGCGTTGCTTCTGGATCCCACCAACCGGGAGGGCGACAAGGAAAACCCGGGTGATATCCAGGGGATCCGGGAGGGGTATGCTCGGTTCAGGGAAACGGTGGGGGGTGTCCTGACCTCGCGACGACTCCAGACTCCCGGCCTCTACCCCATTCTCGAAGGCGAGACTTCCGAGCTGTTCTTCCGGGCGCAGTGTGAGTTTCGGGAGCAGATCAACGAGGTGGAGCCGAGCCTGAAACCCTATGCGGCCCATTTCGTTCATCTCCCCGCGACCATGCTGTGGTCGCTCAAACGGCTCTCCCACGACGACTGCAGGTATAGGGATCTCATCCCTACCGCTACCCGTCTCGCCGAGGCCGCGATGAGAACCCACCTCGAGATCGTGAAATACGGGCTCGAGGCCGGCGAGCGGCAGAAACTGGAGGACGAGGGGCGAGTCATGCTTCGCAAGCTGCTCCGCTACGAGCCCTGTCGATTCCGTGAGCTCTATCGGAAATACGACGACCAGGACGTTTCCCTTCACCGGCCCGTCTTCGAATACCTCATCGAAACGGAGCGCGTCCAGGAGGTCGAGAAGGGGGTGTTCCGCGTCACTGAGCAAGGGCGTCGCCAGTTGGAAGCGGTAGGTGTGAACTGACAGATTACTTCGCGTCCTTTGCTACCAGATCGTCAGTGGGGGATCTGAGCATCCGGTTACCTCGAACTGACAATCTTAGTTTTTAGGGCGCTGGTGCCAGATCTCATGCGCAACCCCCGTTGCATCTCTCCCGTCTTTCCGGGAAGAGAGTGGTCCGTCTCCGGCGGGGTCGTGGAAACCCTCTTCAACTTGCCGCAAAACACTGCGGATTTGCGGTGATTATGCGCAGCAGTGGTCGAGAAAATGCCCAAGAAGAAATTGAGCTTGTTCACGGAAGATCTCACTGGCGCATCGGGTTCGACATGATCACTGACGGACTGACATGACTGACTCAAAAACGATCCAGCCGGCTATTTTCCACTGCCCGGCGAGGACAGTCTACGAGATAAAAGGGCCATCTCCAGCCGTTCGTCCGTCTTGCCCTCTCGAGAATGCCCCTCCGATGCTCTTCTGTGAGATTCTCATCTCGTGGTAAGGAACGAATTCGAAGGCAAACGCATCATCGAATCTTGCGAAGGATATCGGCAGGTGATGCTCGGAAAGGTGGCTCATCCAGTCACTCATCACGGGCCAAGCCGTATCAAGATACTCCCGTCTCTGGTTAATGAAGGCGTCATCAGCCATGACGATGACCGGTGTATCCGATTCTTCGATGCGTTCTGGGGCATCATTCCTGATTTCGGCTCTCCACTCACTCTGAAAGAATGGCCATGCATACCGGATGGTCAAAGCGTAGGCGACGCCTTCAAGAATGGAGTGGAAGAGCCCATTAACTCCACCCCATCCGGTACCGGTTTTCAGTTCGATGATTGCCGGAAGCCCATCGCCTGTGGCACCCATCAGGTCGATTGCAGCCAGAGTTTTCTTCTTTGCTCCGTGCGGCTGTAGGGGAACCTGGTAGGAGTCGATCGACACCAGATTGGCACAGTTGGGGAGGGGAATGGAATTCCCCTCCACCGCGTAGTGTTTTACGATTCCTCTCTCTGCCCTGGCTTCCTTCAAGGTGCCTCTGGAGAATGGAACCGTGTGCTCTCGCAGATGGAAATCCCTCATCCTTGGTCCTTCGTCAGGATTCATCCCCGCGGAAGACTTGAACACCGCGTCAAAATTGTCGATCAACTCCTGACACTTCGTCGCTACGGAGGCGGCGGATCGAATTCTGAAGCCCGGTGCATTCCTAGACACCCACTGCCGAAATTCCGTGTTCATCTGGTTCCCGCTCATCTGAGAAAATCTGACCCCTTGGACGCTATCAGGTTGAGACTCCCGGGCTGGCATCAAAGATATCTGTCAACAAGGTATCGGATGTATTCCGGATGATCCTCTCGCTGTTTGTCGGCCAATCTCAAGATCAGATCCTGGCAGGTGAGCGCTTGGAATCTGACGCCATCCTGTTTCGCGATCTCCATGAATCGGTCGATCTCCTTCCTGTGCTGTATGCCTTCGCCTCCGAAAACGTCGTTCCACAGGTAGAGAAGCCGGAAACGGTCCTTGCCCCCGCTGACCCGGGAGAGGCCGAGGATGTGCTTGATGAGTTGGGCGGCGTGGAGGTGATCGAACTGGTCGTCGGCAGGACTGATGACCGAAGCTAGTTTACGAAGATTTGGCAGTCCTCGCCAAATGGAGTGATCGCGAAGGTAGATCGGCTTAAGCCCCCCATGACTGCGACCACCGTATGTTTCGGTAAATTTGCTCTCCACAGCGAAAAATCGGTAGCGGCTTCCTGGCTTGTTCACGAAAGCTACGTCGAGGTTTGGGTGCTTCCTCGCGTTCTCGAAAATTGGAAATTTCTTCTCGAATTTCAATTCTGCGCTCGGCGAGGAACCCAGGCGGCAGAATCCACAGGCGGAGGTGATCGCATCGAGGTCTCCGTTTCTCTGCCAGTATTGAAAGATGTTTACTGGCAGGGCCGATGAAGAGTGAACAGCTTGCATTCTGGAACGCTGCTCTCCCTTGGCCTCCAGTTCGCCGCCATCTCCCGAAGAAATCTGCTCTCGCGCTTCATCGGATAGAGGTTCGAAAAGGTTCTCGTCTACCGTGGAGGTGTAGGCGCGAACGCCCCGGTCACCGTCGCTACCGCGAAGTTCAAGTTCTTGGTTAAGAGCCCACTGGATCTGTTTCTCTTTGAGGTATTGATTGGGTTTCATGTGTTTTGGAAAGTGTTGTGCTTCTCAGGCGGTTCGCTCGATCACCTCCTGCTGCCAAGGGGATTCCGGCCAACCGGGTTTGTTCCGAGCGAGGTGGACATTGTCGAGGAAGGTGATGATCTCGGAAGTCCGGTAGCCCAGTTTCTTGAGGACAGCTCCGATGACCGTTCCTGTCCTCCCGCGACCGCCCGCGCAGTGAACGATCACGCCTTCCATGTTTTCCAATTTGGATACCACGGCGGACGCAATCAGATGGATCGCTTTCTCTTCCATCTCCGGATCGTCCGGGACAGAGGCTTCGAAGAGATCTGACAGTTCGAGCGTGACGAGGAATTCGAGCGGGGAGGGGTCGTAAATTGGTCGGTCGCTGCAAAGACAAGCGACCCACCGGAAGCCCTGTGAATGAAGGGACATCCATGGGGTATCCAAACCGGGAAGCTGCATGCCGGCCAATAACGCAGGGTCGGGTAGCACCCAATAGAATTCATCCGGGAGAGAAAGGCCTTGGATGAGAGGTTTCCGGAATTCAGTCGGAAGCGGTGGCTTGGCGGGTTGGAAGGTATTGGTCATACTTTATATATACGCAAAAAATCACCGAATTATGGAAAGTATATGAAAAAGGTGGGTTTCTCGTTTCATTCAGTGGGGTTTTTGTATTTAGAATGGTTTACATACTGAATAGCAAATACCCGCCGATGGCGCTACCGCCTGAAACCGTGTGCGTTGCGCATCTCCTCGATTCTCTCCTCAATCTTTCTTCGACGGAAGACCACAAGTGCCTCATCCGTTATTCTAGGAGCCATGGAGATGGGTGAAGACAGGTTCACTCGTTTCCAACCCTGCCGTCTTCCACGGATCCCGCACGGTCGCGATTTGAGGGTGCCTGCGCCACAATTCCGGTGACAATCTCAAGAACTGGGGAACACTCGGAAATGGATGAGCGCCCGCGTCCAGATCCCAAACTTCCTCGCGCCTGACGAGTCGGCGCGCGAGATCGGCGCTTTTCGTATCCTGGGTGTCTTCGAGCTCGTCGATCAATTTGCGCAGGAGTTCCAGATCGACCACGAGATCGCCTTCGCCTCCCTGCTGGCTGGGTTCGCTCACTCTACCGGGGGCGCCTTCGAGCTCGACAGCTCCCTAGGCGTGATCCGTCCGCCCTTCTCGCTGCTTCTCGTGACTCCGGAGTCCGACGCGATCTGGTCCCGGATCCCGATCCGGTTCCTCGTCGACGACTTCGAGAACGCGATGCGGGCCTTCGCCAGCGTGAACCTCTCGAGGAACTCGGGCCACCCGAATTCGGATCCGGACGGGGAACCGGAGGCTGCTACCGAGGACCCCGATGCTGCGCGAGTCGCCCGGACGGTGAAGACAGCGCAGGCAGTCTATGCCGACAAGGTCTCAGAGCGGATTTCCAGCTCTTCGCTGGTCGCCCCGTTTCCGCGAGTGCCCTTCGACCACCACGCCCTGCTCACCACGCCTGCCGTTGGGCTGGAGCGCTCGTTTCGCAAACTGTCTACCGACGAGAAGTTCCGACTGGAGCAGGCACTGTGTTCGAGCACACCGATTCCGCCGAGAGCCGACGAAGAATCCGGAGCGGCGCCATCATTCTACTGGCAGGTGGACCGACACGAGGCCCCACGGCTTTTCGAGCAGAACCCCTGGTTTGCAGGGATGCCGTTCTTGATGCTGGAGTCGGCGAAGCCGGGCGTCGCAACGATCGATTCCGAAAGCAAATGCGTCAGCGAGATCCACCGCCGATGCTTCGAACTCTTCGTCATGCGCCACCATGCCATGAGACGACCGAAGACCTTCTCCGTGTGCGGGCGTGCGTTCCAGCCTTTGCAGGAGTTTCTCACGAAGGCTCAGCGCTGGCAGGCGAAATACGATACGCCATCCCCGGTGCGTCCGGCCCGGGTGGCGGAGACAGCGCTTCACTTCGCCCTTCTCACCACTATTCTCGACCAGAAGTCGGAACCGGATCTGGCTGCCGCCCACATGGGGCTCGAGCTCGCGAAGCGTCTTCACATGCGGCATCTGAAGACGCTGGCAAAGTATTTGGCGATGCCCTCGTGCGAACTACCCGACACGGAAGGATTGTCGGACTGGGAGAGGAAGATCTACTTCCGGATCTGCGAGCGCCCCGGACTCAGTCGGTCGAAGTTGGCCCGGTCGTTCAACCAGCTCCGATCTGCAGAGAGGGACAAGGCGCTCACGAGCCTGGTGAACAGAAACCTGATCGAATTCCGAGACGGCAAGCTCTATCGCCAAGAGCCGCCGGGCACCGGCGAAGGGCAGGAGGTCCCGCTGCCCGGGTAAGTTTCCAGTTTCGAAAACCATTGGGTAAGAACAACCATCATCAAACCCCTGAAACCATGACGAGATCATCCGAGATCGAAGGTTCCCGAGATTTCAAAAGCACTTCGGATCTATTCGACGAACTTTTGCGGTCAAAGCCTGATTATCCCGATTATCCGATCTATCGAGGAAAGGAGGATCTGGAATCAGTGCGGCAATCGGACTCGCCTCTCGTTGCCGTCGAATTACCGGATCAGGAGATGACCTTCTACGTGTCCCGGGAGAAGGTTCTGAGCGGCGAAATCGATCCAACCGTCATGAGCGCTGACGAGTTATTCGAGCATGCGGGGGTGCTGTGAAGCTCTGGGCCGACTGCGCGATCAATCACTTGCCGGCTTCGTCGCGCTTTCCTGCGATCAGGTCGTCGAGGTCAGGTTTCAAACTCCGCAGGGAAGGGAGCAGGGCGTCCGGGTGCACTCCCAGTTCGCTGGCGAGGATCGCAAGTTCGAAGTCGAGCACGCTGCGAATCTGGGACTCGATCTTGGCGACGGCGACACGGTCAAGGGAATGCAGCCGGAGCCAGTCAGGACCGATTTCCCATGATTGTCCTAGGGCTACGGTCGCGCCCCTGCAGCCAAGCCGACGCAGAAGCTTGCAAAAGCTTGCAAAAGCTTGCAAAAGCTTGCAAAAGCTTGACGGCGGCAGAAATCGAAATTGAAATATTGACCGATAGGACTTGTTCACCGTTTTTCCTTCAAATTGGGATGGTGTGCGGTGACGAGAGGCCATGTTGAAAAATAATACCCTAGCAATAGCCAGAAAAAGGAATCTCCAATGAGCTCTGGTAAACTCCTCAAAGCTCTGGAACCGCAAGGTGATGCTTGGCTGCGGTTGCCCGACTTCCGGCGCGATATCGTGAAGTCTGTGTGTCTTGGGAAAGTGTTCATGACTACGGAGATCCGAAGCTCCTGGAACTATTCGACGAGCCATCGTTACCAGTGGGCAGATGCGTTCTGCTTTGATTTGGCGCAAGCCAAACAGCACGCCGAGGACCGGCGCACCAAGGGATCGCGGTGGCAAATCAAAGAGTATGCGGCTTGTGTTTTCAGAGGAGAGCACTACGCAATTTGGATACTGGAAATCAATGCCGATCGCTCATTGAGCGAATTTGGGGAAGTAACGCTGAGCGGGATGGAGCTGAAGGATATCAGCGAGAACTTTCCGCCGCGGCGGAAAAACTCGGTAATTCAACTTGTGTCTCTTCGCTCCCAAGTGGTCGCCACTAAGGGGCCATTTCGTTCCTTGGACTCCGATAGCAGCGGCGGAAGACGCCATCTATCGTGGTCCTCGGGGGATCAGGTGAGACGGACGCCGAGAGGTGTAACGAAAGTAATTGAAAATTGCGCACGCCAGGTTCGAGGGATGTGACTCTTTTGGAGCGAGGTAGCATAGCTGGCAGGTTGTTCCCGGAAAGCCGCAGCTGAAACATGAGCTGAAATCGGAGGGATGCTTTCACGAAGGTTTCATCACAGGTTACGAGCCCTCGTCCCCGTGTCGCTTGGAGCTCAGAGACAACGCCTCTAGCCGAGACCCCGCAACCGCCCCCGATCCCGCGGCATATATCCTTGATGGCACGACCTACCCACTACGTGCCGACCATCTCGCGACCTGTCGTCGCGGTGCTGTTCCATGAAGCTCAGCGTCGTCGTATTCCAATGACCCGGCTTGTGGATCGCCTTCTCTCGGATTCCCTCAGAGGAACTCCGGGCTGGCAGAAGGCATCGCAAGATTGGCCCGAGCTGGAGGCACAGCATAAACAGGATCAGCAAGTTCGCTGATCGAACCAAAAACCAACAGCCTGATTTCAGTAGCCCGGTCTTTTTACGAGATCGGGCTTTTTCGTAAATCGGCTGTTTAACCAAAACCAAAGAAGAAAGGAAACATACAATTATGGCAATCAAACTCATTGGCAATTACGCCAAACGACTCGGCCTCCCCGGCTACTCCAGTCACCAGTTCAGCGTCTCTGTCGAGACCGAGCTGACTGACTCCGGAGATATTCAGGGCGAGGCCACCCGGATCTATCATCTGCTGCAGGATGCGGTGGATCGCGAAATCCAAACGGTAGGCTTCGTCCCCGGTGACGAATACGGCCTGCATGACAACGGCTCCCGTCAGCCTCAGACGAACGGGAACCACAACGGCCAGCACCGTCTCAACGGCGGAAATGGTCACAACGGAAACGGCAGCAACGGTCACTCCGGCCGATGGTCCTGCTCTGACAAGCAGAAAGAGTTCATCCTGAAGCTCGTCGCTGAGAACGATCTCGATCGGGACACGATTGAGCAAACATCACTCGATCGCTTCGGCGTCGGAGTGAAGCAGCTCAACAAGCTCCAGGCCTCCGGGCTCATCTCTGAGTTGCTGGAGTCTGTCGGGAAGAACGGCAAGAGCCGGAACGGGAAAGGAGGCCAGCGATGAGCATGGCCACCCTGACTCCACCAGTTCAGGCGCACGACAGCACATCCGGTCCGCTGGATTACCTGTCCGCGTCGCGGCTCCGCACCTTCGGCGAATGTCGATTGAAGTTCTACTTCAAGTATGTCGAGCGTCTCCCCACCGCGACCAGCCCGGCCCTGTTTGTCGGACAGATCGTTCACAAGGTGCTCCAGCAATGGAACCTCCGTCGTTGGCGTGGCGAAGCTGCTGATGTCGAGACTCTGTGGCCGGTGTTCTCCGATCACTGGCTGCAAGATCAACCTGAAGAGGGCATCGACTGGAAGGAAAAGGAGGATGAGCAAAAGGAGAAAGCGTGGAACATGCTGGAGCACTACCTCGAGCAGACGCCTATCCCACTCGCTGAAAAACCCGAAGCCGTTGAGGTTGTCGTAGAACGCGACTTCGTGGCAGCCGGCCTACCTCCTCTCAAGGGCGTGATCGACCTCGTGCGACAGGGCGGACGGATCGTGGATTTCAAAACCACGGCCCAGACACCCAACGTGAAGCAGATCGGTCATCTCAATGAGATCCAGCTGAGTTGCTACGCCGTGCTCTACCGGGAGGCTACTGGTCACCCGGAAAGCGGCATGGAGTTGCATCACCTGGTGAAGACAAAGACACCCAAGCTCGTTGTCACTCCCCTAAGTCCGATGACACCCGATCAGGGGCGGCGGCTCATGACAATGATCGAGAGCTACGTGCAGGGCGTCGAGGCGGAGGACTACGTACCTTCGCCCGGTCTCCACTGCAGCTACTGCGACTTCTTCGATCAGTGTCGATCGTGGAAAGGAGGCAGCTCACGATGAGATTCGCTCTCCCACTTCTCATGGGCGTCGTACTGACGTCCTGCACACCCGAGGGAGGCACCAGCATGGCACCCATCGGCGAAGGGCTGAGGTTTCTCGGCATCGCGCTGGTGGTGGCTGTGCTTGTCGCCGTTCTCGGCCTCTCACGGAACGGAGGAGGTCGTCATGGATGATTTCCTCTTCCATATCCTCGCGCTCGCCGCCACCGCCGGATTCATCCTCGGCATCATCAGCGGCTGGCTACCGCTCCTGTTGGTCAGCCTCCTGCTGGCCGGGCTTTTCATCTGGCTCACTCGGAATCCCAAGTGAGTCGTATGGAAGCCCTTCACACCAAACTCAAATCAACTAATCCAAACCCAATAGAAAAACATCATGAACCAACTCATTGAAAATCCCATTCCTCGCGAGCAGGCGCCGCCGCAGGGAATGTTACTCCACTGTGGCGCAGAACTGGTCGACCGTCGTTCGGTCTACAACGTACCAACCCCACACGGCACCGACACCTGGTATCCGCTCGCTCACGCCGGACTGATCCACGAAGTCGAGTCACAGCTGCGATCTGCGGGTTTCCACCTCACCGGGGAACATCATGCCCTTTCTCATGAAGGCGCGCGATACTTCGGCCTCTTCGAGGTGAACTTCCCCGGAAGGCGCGATCGAGACTACGGTTGGGTCGTTGGGATCCGCAACTCGCATGACAAGACTTATCCGGCCGGCCTGGTTGCTGGCTCCAAAGTTTTCATTTGTGATAATCTCGCCTTTGGCGGGGAAGTCCGAATCAGCCGCAAACACACCAAGTTTGCGCAGCGTGACTTGCGGCACCTCACCTCTCGGGCGGTCGGACGTCTTGGGGAGCGATTCCTCCAGATCGATGAGCGGATCGCCCGGTATCGGGATCGCCGGATCACAGCTCCCCAAGCCCACGATCTCGTGATCAAGGCGGTGGACTGTCAGGCGATCACCCCCAGCCAGATCCCCGGCGTCTTGCAGGAGTGGCGCACCCCACGGCACGAGGACTTCCGTCCCCGGAACGCGTGGAGCCTCTTCAACGCCGCCACCGAGGTGATGAAGGGCATCAACCCGAACACGGTCGTGCACCGCACCCAGGCCCTCCACGGGCTGTTCGATGGTCTGGTCGGCTTGAGCTGACCGGGCCGGGAGAAAAGTCGCGCTGGATTCTGTGGGGCTTTTCTTTTAGCTATCAGTTCTGAAACGCTCTATGACATCTTATGACACGGACTGGCATTTCCTTCGCAACTGCCATCGTCCAGAATCTAATAATGACCGAAGTGCCTGAAAAAGTAGCCGGGAGCAGCGATCCTAATAATATCCTGACCGAGGACTCGACCAAACCCCTGCCAGCTCCGGCCGAGAAACGGCTGATGCTTTCCAACGAGAAAGGCCTTCGGAAAGAAAATCCCGATTGGGCTGAAGTGGAGGCAGTAATCCTGCAAATAGATCCGGGACACGGAAACAGCTTCTGCATTCTCGAAAGCCCACGTCGTGGCTTCGTTCAGGCACTTCGCGGATTCAACGGATACCACCTCGAATGGCACGAGGGCAGTCAGCATTGGCGCGGGGCATTCCCGGGAGGCTCCGGGAAGCGAATCGAGCTGAAGAAACATGACCACGTCAGTCAGGGGGAATATCGAGACCTCTTGCCGGTTGAGGAAGTGCTTGAATCGTTTCTGGCGTTTTACCGTTCGGCCGAAAAACCTGCGTGGCTGATCTGGCGATCGATCGAGATCTGATCGTCAGTCAATCAGTCCCAGCTTTCGAGCGATAGGGCGAACTGCCTGATACTTGATATCCAATCCAGCGGACAAAGTGCCCTGAAAGGCGGCGTCTTTGCCATCGGCGACGACGATTCCTTTGACTGGTCTTCCATCGGCAATGTTGTCCTTCACCCACCCGATGTAAGAGCAGATCTGGCCAAAGGTCTCCACCCTAGCCTTCACTACTTTGAGTTCGATAAGGACGAGGTCGCCGGTCTTTTGATCCTCACACAGAAGATCGAGGCGACCACCAACTTCACTGCAGGGCAACTGCCGCCCCCGGGTTCCGTCCGGTGCAGTCCAAAGCCGAAGATCTCGCCCCAGGATTTTGCTTGCCGCGTCGAGTTTGTCTACCATCGCGCTCTCAAGCTCCGATTCCAACGGCAGACCACCCGTTCTTTTCCGGGCGCGCAGACTTGTTTTGACACCTCTTGGCAAGCGCCCCGAAAAGAGCTTCCAGAATGCCTTCGAGTGTCGAAATTCGACCTTGAAAAAACTACCCCACATGTTTCGCCGTAGTGCCCCGAAGTCCTCCAGATCGCGGCAGGATCGAAGTTCACTCAGTTTTACGGTTGGTTCGACTTTCGCAACAACCTCAAACTCTGCCATGTAGGTCCAGTTGCCTTTGACGCCGGGATCGGGCCGCCAGTCTTCGTTCACCAACGCAGGGCTGGTAGTGCGGAGCAGATAGGCAACATCCTTCTTGGGACTTGTCCGATAAAGAATCACCAACTGTCCAGGTTCCGTGTCTGGGTGGCATGTCCCAAAGATTGACTCCCCCTTGGATGCAGGAGTGAGAAATGGAGACTCGTTTCCCTGCCCGTCGGAGTAGAACTCAGGTCTCCATATCCAAATCCAATTGATTGCAGGCATCACCAATAGGGAAGCAGCATCGACGATTCTAGCCAAGATAAAACTGAATACTCTACCTACGAGAGCGGGAGGTCGGCATCCCCGGGCGGAGAGACCCCGACTACGGCTGGGTCGTCGGGTTCCGGAACTCACATGACAAGACTTGCCCAGCGCGATCTCCGGCACCTCACCTCGCGTGCGGTCGGACGTCTCGGTGAGCGATTTCTCAAGATCGACGAACGCATCGCCCGGTATCGGGATCGCCGCATCACCCATCCTCAGGCTCACGATCTCGTGATCAAGGCGGTGGACTGTCAGGCGATCACGCCGAGTCAGATCCCGGCGGTGCTGAGGGAATGGCGTGAGCCGACCTACGAGGACTTCCGCCCCCGGAACGCGTGGTCGTTGTTCGACGCAGCAACCGAATGCATGAAGGGCACGAATCCCAACGTGGTCATGAACCGTGCCCAGGCCCTCCACGGGCTGTTCGATGGTCTGGTCGGCTTGAGCTGACCGGGCCGTCGGGAGAAGAGTCACGCCGGTAACGGCGGGGCTCTTTTTTAGCTATGAGATCAGTAGGCCAAAGATGCACCACCTTGACCGCCATGGGTTCGCTTCGGCCACTCGTCAACAGTCGCGACGGCAAACACATCCAAGCTGTATCGTGTGCACGATCCGAACCTGCCTAGACTGCTGCGAACCCCGATTACCGCAGTCCGGACGTTTGACGGTGCCTTTCGATGTTCTACCTTGGGAAATGGAGGTAGCCTCGTATCTTTCATCTTCAAAGCTGCGGGAAGCATGTGCGCCGTTAAGCAAGAGACAGCGCCTGGTCTACCGGGCTTGGCTGTCCCATCAACCGGGACATGACGAATTCATCCGGTTGTATCTTGCAAAGAGCCAGTGCGGTCGGTTCGCGGCTCTGCTGCTTGCTTCCGATTACGCGGATCCCAGGGAGAGGACGGAGATCGCGTGGATGGAGGCGGAGAAATTGAACTCCAGGGAACTGGCAAAAGCGCTTCTGAGACGCTTGTGGGTGGATGAAATGACGAGCAACGACGCGGAAGGACCCGCCTTCGACGAGATCGTTCCGTCGAAGACTGCCATCCTGACCTCGTCAGAAATCAACGAGTTGGCGAATCTCGTCTGGCCGAAAAGACTGGATTAGCTCGGAATCGATTTGAATCGCAGGCCACCCCCACTTCCGATCCAAGACACCGCTTTCTCGCCTTGAGGAAACCTTCCTGAGTCCCTGACGACAGGCCAGGGGACGGAGTTGGAGAGGGTAGTCCCCTTTAGGCGACCACTGCCGCAGCCTTCAGGAAACGAGGCTTCAGGATCCCGAGTGCTTTCTCCACATCCGGCACAAAGGCGGAGTAGTAGGTCGTCGAAAACATCGCCTCGTCGATATCGGCCTCGATCATTTCGCTTTCGACGAATTCGGTCCACCAAAGTCGACGATTCCGCAAGGCATCAAGAGTTTTGCCAGCCTCCCCGCCCACCTTCTTGATGATGGCTGTCTGCTCATCGATATCCCGGTCGACGAAATCACTCACAATACACTTGGCCGTCTCGTCCAGTTCGACATCCAGCATACTCCAAGGCTCCGACCCACCCATGTAATCACCAGTCGCAAACAGGTGCTCGCAGGAGTTTTCGTCAGAGCCGACCCAGCAGATCTTCTTACAATAGGGACATTCCCCGCTCGGCGTCCCCTCGAAATCTTCTATAATGGTCGTTGCCATATCCTGCGGGTCAAACATCTCACAAGTGATTGAATAGTGTCAACCATCGGCTTGAGCTGACCGGGCCGGAAGGAAAGTCACGCCTCGATAGGTGGGGCGTTTCTTTAGCAGCGGGATCTGTATCTGCTGGACTTGCTGTGACATAATTGCGGAAATGGTGTTCAACTCAAAATGATTAGACCCCATGCCGCTTAGATTCGACAAGCTGAGAGAAATCTCCAAAATTCACATTGCCAGGTCGCCGGAAAATGAGCCGCTCTACGAGGCAGAAGAGCAGCTATACGAAAAGCTGGAATCGGCTGCCGAAAAGCTCGGAGAGACACTAGGTGAACTTGGGAAGGAAGGGATCGAGAGAGAGGACGGGATTTCGTTGGAACTCGCCAGCCTTCTTTCACGTTATGGCTCAATGGGGCAAAGGGCAGCTACCCTGATCGTTGAGCGATGGGGTGAGGCCGATGTCGAGGAAGAGGTTCCGGCGCAGGATCCGGAGGGATACCCGAATCCAGACAGGGAAAAGACGCTAGAATTGCTCTCGAACATGAGTGCCCACGAGTCCTATCGAATCGACTGGGTATGTGGACAGTTCGAGGAATGCGGATTCGCTGTCGAGAAGTGTGTCAAGATCCTCGGTCTGAGGATAAATGGAAGATTCATTCGGCTGGAGGCGCCTGACTGGGGAGAAGCCGGAATCGATCCGTCAGATCTTCTGAATACCATTTTCAACATCTTCACCGACGAACAGCCCCAGTCACAGATGGGAGGACGAGGGTTCCGCTACAATGACATACTGGCACAGCTCAAACAGCGAATCTGAAAAATTGTGGTAATGTGGGAGTCAAGTCACTCGTCATCCGAATCAGCTTTGCACTCCTCGTAGGCATCAATGAATGAACCCCACTCGATGCTTGCGTAACCCTTCGCATCTTCCAGGGAATCGAAATAACCCAGGTCGTCAAACTCGACCGCAGAAGCCCAGAACACGGGACCGAAATGGTGAATGTCGATCGAGAATTCGTAACCCGGCATTCCGGCGGGCATGCTGCCGACGACCCCTCCTTCGGAGAGCAGAACCTCTACAACAACTGATTCAACGACCTTCAGGTCTTCCTTGTCCAATCTGCTTCCATCCTGCATGGCCGCGAGCAATCTTTCAGATCGTTCCTCAAACCAATCCGTCATCTGCTCCTTGATTTCGGATCGCTTCGCGAGTGCAGCGAAAAAATGCTCGATCGGGTTTATCTTTACCTCACGTTCTTCCATGGATGTTGCGGACAGGGGGGGGACGGCAGTTTACACTCTATGCATGTGTTGGAGCAATCCGTTTAAGGCGCCTGAAGTGCCTTCGTTGACAATACGCGTGACGGTATTCGGATCAAACGAACGGTGCCGGACACTCACGGCCAACCCCTCTTTTCTCATGTAAATTTTCGTTTTGGATTTGCCTGGAATAGCAGAGATGTTTAGCAAGATGGGATGAATCAAAAGTTGAAGGAAGCCGCAGAGGTATGGCTGAACGGTCATGCGGACTCGATCGAGTTCTTCGAGAAGTTCTTGCCCTTCGACCTTGTTCCGGAGGACGAAGAGAATCCCGAGGAGTGGGCGCAGACGCTCGGGCATGAGAACGATGGATGCGTCGCATACCTGCTTCAGCCAGTCACGAGCGAAGACGGTGGGCACGGGGTTGCACTGATCTTCGGCAAGGGACATGCATGGGAGGGGCTCCGGCTGTCGGTCGAAGGCATTTACGAGTCGAAAGAGAATGCACTCCGTTCGATTGAAAAGCTCGGAGTTCGACTTTGAGATCGTGTTCTCGACTGTTGGTATCGCGAAGCCTCATGGACTTGCGGGATCTCGGGAATCACGGCATGATGGAAGAATGGCTGGGGAAGGTGAAAAGGATTCGAGTTCAGACGAGACAGACTCCGCCTACACGGAGAAGCGCATCGCAGCCAAGAGGGAACTGCTGGAGCGATGTCGGGCAGCACTCGAACGCAAACTCGGTGAGAAAGGAAAGCACAGTGATTCCGACGACGGAGACAAAGGTGCTTGGGGGGAGGTTTCCGGTGCAGCGTTCCCCGGGCGAACTGCGGAGGAAATCGCCCCGATCGGTCTGATCTACGCTGGCGTAAGGTGGGGCCGGGATTTTCGATTCCCGGACATTCCCCCGGATGAGGAAGGAAACCCCATCACCAGCTGCACCTCGGGAACCGAATCCTATCGCACCTACCTTTCCTGGCTATCCGACTACCTTCAGCAAATCGAAGCGGCTGAGTCCGGCGAGGAGCAGGTAGGGCTCTGTCGCTATGTCGAAAGCATGAAAGCGGAAGACGCCATGCTCGCGATTGGAATGGATGGAGCCATCTACGACTGGGAGACCGAGGGAACCTGGATGTGCATCGAAGAGCATGGGGAAGATGTCGAGAGTTTCTTGAGTCGACTCGACCCGGAGTCCTATCGCGAAGAAGATCCCCTCGACTTGGAGTTCGAGCGGGAACGTTTCCTCCAAGTGCAGCGCGAAGTCGAACAGTGGAAGGCGGGTGACCAAGGGGGGCGGCATGGGGATATCGGCTACCGGCTCGTGCTGGCAAAGGCGCTGGCGCCGATCCGCGAAAAGGAGAGGCGCGTGGAACTCCTCGATGCTTTCTATCGGGCGTGGTCCTCTTACGCTGCCAAGTGAGAGCTGAGTTGGTGCTGGCTGCTCCAGTAGGCGGCCGCAGGCCCTGTCGCAGGTAGTTGATGCACTGGGTCTTGGCACGTTACTTAATCGCCCGAATACTCTCGAATTCGGCGGTTTAAGGCGCCCCATTTGCCACGATTCCTGCGGTCCAGTTTCTTCTGTAAGGCCTTGAGGAGTTCGTCAGGCAGTTTCTCAAGACGGACCGCCGCTTGCAAAGCGTAGAATTCCGGGTAGAACTCCACGGGCCGCTGCTCGTCCTTCGCGATGTGCTCAAGTCGTTCCAGCAGGGATTTCGATTCCAAGGCTTCGAGAAACTGCTTGCGTTCGGCGCTCCGCTTCCTCGCGTGCCTCTCGCGACGACGCGCGGCGGCAGCACGTTGCCTGATACGTTCCTTGCGGGCTTCCTGCAAGGCTTTATCCCGCTCCTCGTGATTGCGTTGTTTTGCAAACTTCCGGAGTTGGTAGAGTTGGTATTCATCCAAGGACTGCACGCCTCCATGATTGTCGCCGAAGGGCACGTAGTCGTTCTTGCTATTCCGCAATATCCAGTCGGCCAGTTCTTCCGCCGCCTCAGGGTGGCGTTGCTCGAAAATCCGGTAGGTCCAGATCACACCCGAGACCGATCCCCCCGTCCACTCGAGTTCACGCTCGGCAAGCGTCAGGCCGCGGATCAGGAGTTCCAGCGCGGTCCGGTCGAGCGAGGCACACTCGGCTTGCCACGCAGACCAGTGCCGGCGATTGAGAGCACTTCGCCCGGCGAGTCGCTCGCGGACATCGCCCGGGAGATCCCTCCCCTCGAGGCGAAGTCGTCCCCATTCAATCAGGTCGCTGATTTCAGGTTTCATCGAAGGGTTATCAAATCCAGGTCTCGGGTAGTTGGAAGTTCATTGGCCCGGTCGGAGATCCGTAAAGTGGCACTCCAGCTCAGAACCAGTTGTTCCGCATGGCCGTTTCGGCATCTTCCTCGGTCTCGAAGTATCCGATGTCATCGAATTGCGGAGCGGAAACAAAGTAAACGCCGCCAAACTCCCTGACTTCGACCTGATATTCGCCCGCCTCGCTACCTTCCACCCACATGCCAATTACGTCCCTCGCCGAATCACGGACCAAATCCTCCATGAGGTAGTGGGCCTCGACGTAGTCTTCAGGAAACTCTGTGCGCCCCTTCATCAGAGCAAGGACTTCGCAGGTTTTCCCGCCGAATCGCTTGCGAAGAGCCGCATCCTCTTCCTGTAAGTCGGCAAGCTTCGGATAGAAAAAATCAATCGGTCTCTCTTTTGGTATGCCTCGCATGATCTGACGTTGAACCTGAAAGCTGGATTGTTGGCTGCTTGCTATTTTTGAATGAATCAACAAAGGAGAAAACGGATAAAATGAAGAGAAGCTGATACAGCCCTGAGCAAATCATCTACTTACGGAAACAAGCCCAGAGCGGTGAAAAGGCAGCGGGTCTCTATCTCACGATCGAGAAATCGCTCACAAACAAGCCTCTTTAGATTTTAAAACTCCAGAATTTTTGATCATCGCTCTTTTGATCGCATTCCCTTGCCGTTTCACAAACTCGGGCGGAATCGCATTGCCGATCATGAGTGCCACCTCCTGTTTCGTAGCATTCTTTGGAAACTTGTAGCGTTTGGGGAATGACTGGAGCAAAGCCGCTTCACGGAGCGTGATGCACCGATCCTCTACCGGGTGGAGAAACCTTCCTCTTGAGGGATTGAAGCAACCTCCTGTGATTGTTGGAGCGGCTGCATCCCACTTCATCCGACCGTAGACATCCTTGAAACCATTGGTCCTCTTGTGACATTCAAGCCAGAGGTGTTCAGGCCAGGATGACCGGCTTCCACCGTCCTTCGGAGTTGCTCGTATCCTCTCCATCATCAACTCCGTACGAGACTCGGGATAATCGTGCCAATGGTCTCCGCTTTCGCCAGCTTTCGGGAGGTCTTCCAATACGCTTCTCACCGTTTTGAATCCTTGGACCTCGCGAGCGAAAGGAACCTTCAATTTGTAGCCAGCCGCGAGGACTAACCGCTTCCTCTTCTGTGGAACTCCGTATTTTACCACATCGTGGATGTCTTCTTCCGGAATGTATTCTAAGCGCCTCAGCTCACGAACAAATTGTTTAAACACCGTCTTCGATTTGAGGCCGGGCACATTTTCCATCAGCACGGTTTTCGGACGAAAAACTTCAACCAGCGACACCATTTCTCGAACCAAGCTGTTCCGACCATCGCGGTTGGACTTCGCACCATTGTTGGTTCGCAGTGTCGAGAATCCCTGACACGGAGGGCAACCGGCAAGAAGGTCGAGTTCACCCTCTTTGAGGCCAAGTTCGTCCATCCATACCACCGGATCGATCTTACGAATATCACTCGAATTTACCGCAACTTCGGGATGATTGAGTCGGTAGGTCTGCGCAGCAAGTTCATTAATCTCGACAGCTCCGACTACTTCAAAGCCCGCCTTCTTGAGGCCACAGGTCAGGCCGCCGCATCCGGCAAAAAGGTCTATGGCTGTAGGCTTACTCATCGATTTCTTTAAAAATATCCACCTTCGTCTTGTGACAAGGCCGAAGATCAAAATCGTTGCGCCCCAAGCCGGTGAAATTGTCCTCAGGCTTGAGGTAAATGTCGAAGCCTCGACCGATCTTGATGATCCAACCGTTGTCGCAGCGCATCTCACGGTCGTGAATGTTGGGATCAAACTCAAAAGTGAATTCGATATCATGGGGGACGAGATCCTTGGCCAGGTTCTCGAGCCAAGCTTCGGTCTCTCGCTCTTGATAGGGTTCGTCGGCACCGGTAATCAGCTTTATTTTTCGGATGCTGCCAACCTTGATCGCCAACTCACAAAAGCGAGACAGATTGAAGAGCTGGTGCTTGGTTCGGATGTAAGGGTCTTCAATTACGATCTCCTGGGCACCCTCGAGATAGTCTCCGAAGATGTTTTCGTAGCTGAAGCCAATGGCTTCGTATCCAATCGTGAAGTGCTTCTCGGGGAGTTCGTCGCTGGTTTCCTCAACAGGTGCAGCAGCCGGGATCGCTGCTGTCGTCGTGGGAGGGGACAGGGTGACCTCAGTTTTCTCCAGCTGGCTGCGTTCCGGATTGCTGACTTCGACGACACCGACCGACTCCGGGCAGCTGACGATCTTTTCGACGCCCTGTGTGTTGATGTAGGAAAACTCGATGGCAGCGAACTCGTCGTCCGGCTTGCGCTTATTGAGCTGCTCTTTGACCCGCCGCCGGCCTTCGAGGGCGTATTCGAGATACTCCTCAAATTCTTCATCGGTGGGATCGCACCCAGGGTGCAACAGCTTGAGGAATCCGGCGACTGTTTTACAGACGGCGGTCTCGTCCCGGCCTACCACTGCTTCACCGAGCTTGAGGCGATTCTTCACGTAAGCGTAGCGGTTGCTGTGCTTAAACATGTGGTGAAAGGCCTCCGCCACGTAGTCGGTTATGAAGCCGTAATCGTCGGTCAGCATCTCGCTGCTGTTCGGCGGGATCTCCCATCCGGGCAGGTAATGGTGAAAGCGGTGGATCACCGCGAGATCGAAGGCATCCGGCAGTGGCTTAAAGAGATCGTGTTTCGGTGAGCGGACGACCTGGTCGATACTGTCGTCGATGTTTCCGATAAAGGCGAGGCTGGCGCTGGCGATCACTTCTGTTCCCCGTGAGAAACGTCCGTTTGCCATATAGTCCTTCATGATCTGAACCGTTCCCGGATCCTTGATCTTGATTCCGGCGACCTCGTCAAAGGCCACCACATCCCAGAATCCAATGATGCCGACCCGGTGACGCTGATTGTTGTAGAACAAGACCGAGGTGCTGGTTTGTCCCCCGCTGATCAAGGTCCCGTAGGGGGTGAACTCGCTGAAGAAATAAGATTTACCGGTTCCTCGCGGCCCCAGTTCGACGAAGTTGTAATTGGCCTCCACCAACGGGATGAGGCGGGAGAGGAAATGGAACTGCAGCCGGCGCGACATCTTCTCCGGTTCCAGCCCCACCGACCTCAGCATGATGGTCATCCATTCGTCGCGATCGAAGGCATTGCGGCCTTCCGCGTATTCTTCAAACGCGAACCGGGCCAGTTGGATCGGGCGAAGCTCTTCAACGAAGAATGCGTAGTCCTCTTCATCGTCATTGTGTCCGAGGGTGACCTCGGCCCAAATGCCGCCTTCCAACATCCGGTCATTGTCCCGGTAGAATTTCTCGGAGATCTGAATACGGCGGGAGTTGAAATTCTCCATCGCCGCCCAGTGCTTCTTCTCCTTCTCCACGTAGGTCACATGAACCTTGTCGATAAACTTGTGGCGTCCCTTCTGCTGGACGAGGGACTGAGCTTTGTTCGATTCATCCGGTCGAACGTAGTTGTTCTGAATCGTCTCTACGACTGCTTCGAGGCCAGCGTTGATCTCGTCTTCGTCATCAGAGGCGCAGAACTTGGCGAGCAGAAACTCCAGCACAAAGGAAGGCACGTTGGTGCTCTTCTTGATCCGGTGCAGCAGATCCTTGCGGACAACAGCTCCCGGATAGGTTTCGATCAGTTTCTCTGTCAGGCTCATAAAAGGGGGGCTTTACTCCAGGATCCGGGTCTCCAGTTTGACGACATCTCCCAGGTATTTGCCCGTTTCCGGGTTTTGGGCTCGCACTTCAAACGACCCATTGAAGGAGTCGTCCAACCTTAGCGGAATCTTGGCAGTCTGTCCCGTCTGCATCATGACATAACCCGTATTTTTATCGGTCTTATCGCTCGAGCCGGCCGTGCCGATGACATCTCCGGTCGCGGGGTCCGTCGCGATGAGGCTAAAGACGATGTCCTGAGAAAACATGTCTTCGGAGAAAGCAGCCACCTCGATCATCGCATTTCGAGTCGTCACCACTCCGGAGGATTTGCCGCGGTAACCGAGCTGCAGCTCCCAGACGGACTTCCTCTGCTCGGCCGGTTTCTCACTGCGAATGTGAAGGCTCGGAATGACGCATTCCTGAATTGAAAGGCCTCCATGGTAGTAGAGCACTCCTTCGGTAAAGGTCGCCAGCGTCTTGGGGAAGACGAAATGCTCGAAATCTCCTTTCACTCCCAGGTCCTCCGCCTTGAACCGCACCGTGTCGGGATTCTCACCGGCGGATCCGGCGAGGACTCGCTCCTTCTCCAGCAGCCAAGGTGCCCCGTCGGGCTTGGCTGCTTTGTTCCCATGGTCGCGTTCCGGGAAGACGAGAAAACCGTGATCGGTGTGAAGAAAGATATCTGTGTAGCCCAGATCGGCGAGGCGGCGAACCGCCTTCAACAAGGTGTCCGTGTGGAGCTTCAGCATGCGGAAGAGATCCGGTGCATGTCCCTCGCCGTGACGATCGATGTGGTGATAACGCACCAGCACGAGCCCCTTGTTCTCAAACTTCTCCTTGTAGGATTTCGTGACGCGCTTCTTCACCAGGTCGTCCATCGACACATCGGCAAAGCGATCTCCATAGGCTCCGGACAGCATCGCCACTCGATCCTGCGCGGTGCCCACCGCCTTCTCTCCGAAATGTGGGACGAGCTTGCCTCCTTTTTCCTTGAGGGACATTTGGGACGCCGCGTCCGGCAGCAGTGAGGCCATCCCGACCGGAGTGATTGAAGGGATCGCTCCGCATACCGTGGATAGATCAGTCTTCTGGGATCCGGATAGCACTTCATTCAGAGCCACCGCCAGTTCGTAGCGCAGGGCATCCACCCAGAGCACCGCGATCTTGGCATCTTTGTCCGCGAGCAATGGCTTGATCTCCTTGTCGAAAAGAGAACCCGCCGCAGTCATCCCGGTCACAGGCCAGCCGGATTTTTTCACGGAAGTGATAAAGATTCGCTGGAGCCGGTCCACACACTTTCGATATCGGTCGCGACAGTCCTCAACCAGGATCTCAAGATCCTCCGAGTCTTCGTCGATCTCGGTCAGAGTTTCCTCGAAGTAGCGATAGCGTTGGTCGAGCCGATAGCCGCGTCCGGTGTAGAAACTGATCAGCTCGGCTGTATCCTCCTTCACTTCGCCCAGCTCGCGGTCGAAGTCCGCCATTCCTCGTAGCAGTTCCAACGCACGTTCCGCCATCGTCCAGAGGAGCTGACGATCTGACTCCTGCACCCAGACCGAACCCTTGCGGGCTTCTGCGATGGATTCGGCGAGTGAGTAATCTCCTTCCCGGACCGCATCGATGTAGCCGACGAGAAAGCTGCGCTCCTCGAATGAAAAGGTATCCCGCAGCCCCAGATCGCGAACGTCCTCCATCTCCTTTTCCAGCCCCAGATCCTCGGCCACCTTTTCGCTGGCCTCGATGTAGGGAGGTCGTGTGCGTGACCCGTCACGCAAGGAGGCGCAGACGCGATTGATGAGATCGACGCTTCCTTCCGGTGCTTTCGGGACGGTGGCGAGAGAATCAGGTAATCCACCCGGCAGGTCGAAGACGAATTCGGAGAAAAGGACATAGCGCCACAGCTCCTCCTGGATGAGTGGCCAGGAGGCGTTTGTCTTCTTCGGAACGAATCCCAGGATCGTTTTGAGAAAGCTCAAGGCCTCCTTGCGACAGATGCCTCCGTTCTTGAGGTGATTCTCCTGTCCTTCCTGCGGCACCAGCAGCGTGATTAGAATCTCGGCATTCGACTCGCATCCCAATTCGGTCTTGAGTCGGGGGAAGTTCCCGCCGTCTCCTCCGATTGCATCAACCGCGTCAAAGGTGGGATCGCCGTCTGAGAAGAGTTCACGAAGCCGGGAGCCAAAGTCCGGTTTCGCTCTCAGGCAAATCTCGAGAAACTCGTCCGCGTCTCCTTTGGGAAAGGAGTCGCCCGCCTCGGCGAGGGCACTGAAGAAGTCAGCGCATTGGGCGTCCTCGTCTGCCGGCGGATTGGAAGGAACGTAGACGAGAACATTGGGATTCTTCTCCTGCGAGGAGCCTCGGCGAACCGCCGCCTCCGTGGCTGCTTCCCGGGCTTCGACGATGGATTCTGTTGCGTCGATCACGCAGAAATCGTTCGACTCGATGGATTGAGCGATGTCACGATAACGACCCGCCGCATCGTAAAGCACCACGACCTGCTTGTCGCGCAGGCGGGGCTCAAGGACTTCTTCTTTGATGTAGTCGGCGATGGTCATAGGCGATTGCTCATGAATCATAAACTGAGCATGTATTGATAAGTGTTCAAGAAAACAGTGGTTGGAATAGTGTTTTGGGGACTTCTACAAGTTTCGAGGATTTTAATCGTTCCAGCACCCTCTCTGCATCCCCATTATTCAGCCACTCCTCAATCCACTCCTGCTTTTGCAATTCGATCGGGAGCGCCTGCTGAAAAATCGTCTGGCGATCGGAGCCCGCGAAGCAGCTTTCAGCAGCATTTTGCAGGCAGGAAGTCGAAGTTGGCAGAGAGCTCCAGTCGATAGTTTTGGAGGTTTCGATCGAGATGTCGTCAGCCTTTTTCGGATCATCCCCGATCCACGCAAGAATGACACGGTTAACGCCAAGCCCTGCGAACGTATAATACCGGATTCCTCCTGCCGTGACTGTGTGAGGTAAATCCCGTTTCCCTACATGAACCCGAATTGAATCAATGGTTTCCAAAACCGATTTCCAATATCGCTCCGTCATGAACGAGTCTTTCTTTGAAACCGAGAATAGCCAACTCCAGAGTGCATTCGCCACAAACGCGTCTAAACCGTCGGGGCCGATGCTCCCGAAAATAAGAGCAACCTCTCCTCCTTTTCCGGGCGAAGCGGTAATGCGAAGTTTCTGATCCACCATTGATGCCACCCGGTAGCGCGTGCCACCAAATCGAAATACTGCTCCACGATGCAGTCGCATCAAGTTGGCTCTCGGGATACTACCCATCACTCGTCCGCTGAATTCCAGGTCCATACTCTGACCAGCCAGCGGAAAATTTCCCCAGATTAAGTTCTTTTCTTTGAGCTCCCAGAGCTTGTCCGCCGCTCCAAATCGATTTTTGAATCCGTGACGCTGAATGAATTCCTGCACTTCCAGTTCATCCAAGATCGTTTCCACAACGGTTCGGTCCAGATCCGTCCGGCAGCCCACTTCCTCGGCGATATCACTGATCTTCGTAAAAGCTCCTTCTTCGCGCAAGATGATGGAAAGACACTGTTGAGCGATCGCCCCAAACAATCGAAAAGGCCGCTGATCAGGCATCAATCCTTTTGCAGCCAACCCCAGCATCGCGGAAAAGATTGAGGTCTCCCGGATTCTTCCGGGCTCATCTCTTGAAAGGCAAATCACATTGGTTTTGTTGGAACGGCGATTCCCTCTTCCGATCCGCTGCAGAAGAGATTCCACAGATGCCGGTGGCCCGTATAGCAGCACCGCGTCGATGTCGCCGATATCAATTCCCATCTCAAGGGTGCTGGTCGAAATGCAAACCGCTTTCGCACTCTCCCCGAACCAACTTTCGACTGACTTACGCCCTTCCGGCGACAAAGAGGAATGATGTGTGGCGACTAGATTTTCAAGTCCGGCTCGCGATTTGATCTCGGCTGCCAGACTCTCCGCTTCTCTGCGGGAGTTGACGAAAAGAAGAAGCTTTCGCCGCGGAACTTTCATCAGCCGCTCAAGTAGGTTGGCGACTTCGATTTCATCAACCACCAATCGGACATCGCCATCGATGGTTCGAGCCCCCGGGAAAGCCAGTAGTTCTGCTTCGGCTTGATCGCCGATGAGGAAATCTCGAATATCCTCCAATCTTCCAACAGTTGCTGATAGCGCTGCGACTTGAATTGGATGTTTCAACATTCGCTGGAGCCGATGGATAAGCACCGCAGTCATTAGCCCTCGCTGGTTGTTGTAGAGTAGATGGACTTCGTCAACCACTACCGCCGTCAGCTTTTCCAGGGAGGGATGCCGTTGCACCATCAGGATTCCGAAGGATTCGGGTGTGGTGAGCAGGACATGCGCGGTGCCACCACTGTCGAGGTCGTTGCGGTCGCCGTGTCGAACGGCCAAGCGAAGCCCCAAACGCTGCAGAGGCGGAACGAGTCTTCGAGCCAAATCATTGATCAGTGCTTTGGTCGGACAAAGATAGAGTAGAAAGGTAATATCTTCCCCGATCGCTTCGACTCGAAACCGATCGACCAAAGGGGCTACCACCGCCTCGGTCTTGCCTGACCCCGTGCCGGCGGAAAGAGCCACGTTCCGTCCTGCTCCCAACGACTCAATCGCCGCAGCTTGAACCGGACGCAATTCGGAGAATTGACCGAAAAACACCCCGCCTACCTCACGGGAAATTGGTGTGCCTTCAGTTGCCATAAATACTTACTCCAACGAGTCATCTAAAACACCAACAGCACTCTTGATCGCCTGTCTCGCTCTGTCCTGAACCGCGAAGGTCGAAGCATCAGTAATCGTGGATCTCATTTCCTCCACAGTCTCTTTGGCAACTTCATAATCGTAGGCAATCTCATGAACCTCGACGATCGGCTTTACCAGTTGGAGAAGCTGAGATTTCCTCAGGGGGCTCATTGCAAAGGTCGGCAGATCATCGAACTGGCTGTAGTCGAAGTCCCATCGACCCTTCTCCATTAACTGAAGCTTGCACTTCTCCACGAATGAAGGTGTCACTGCGAAAAAAGTTTTTCCTGAAAATCTGTCGCCGGACACAAAACGAAAGAGATTCCAAAAGGCCGCTTCACGATAGTCAATCCTTCCGAGATTGGTAAGAACGTCCTCGAACTCATCGAAAAGAATTGCCATCCCGGTGTAGCCCGATGCTACGAACATTCGGTGAAGATCTTCCAGGGCGCTCCAGCAGTAGAAATATCCATTTCCCGTGAAGCGGAGAAGGCTGTCTCTGTAAAATTCCTGATCGGGACGCGGATCTCGAAAATGCTTTCGTAGACCGACTACGAGAGTTTCATACAGTTCCTTGCGCTTCGTGTAGTAATTCTGTGGAAAGCTAAGCCAATCCAAGACCAGTTCCCGCACCTTCGAGGAATCAGAGGCCGCCCAAGCCCTCAACGCGATAAACAACGGCGCTGACTTCAGGTGCTCGGAATAGTCCCATTTCCAATCGTTGGTCACTTTTGACCAGAATTTGTTATCGTAGCCCTCTTCCTTTCGACGTGCTTTTTCCGATGCTTCGGCGAGGAAGTCGAGACAGTGCTCCATCCCGACTTTGGTTCCGCGGCCAGCGGGAATTTGCATCCTCATCAGAATCGCACCAAAAATCTGGTCCATCCGATTGAATCGAACACCTGATCTGCCGTCGAGGACGACGAGGCTCACCGCCGACTGCCTGCGTAATGCCTTCTCACGAATCAGTTCGAGCAGGTGCGACTTACCGGATCCATAATTCGCTTTCAACAAAAGCGCGTAGGCCTCGTCATCAACAAGGTGATCATCCAGCCAATCGATTTCTTTGCGACGCCCCACAGTGAACGACTCCACAAGCCCACTGGGAGGAATCCCCTTGCGAAGATTCTCCAGGACACGCTCCGCCTGTCTTGAGTTGGTTATTTCAGCTTTCACGGAGATCAGTCATTACATCTTCATAAATTTGCGGTGTCACGAGCTCCTCGCCCTGCATGGCATCATCGAGAAGCTTGACGGTCGCCGCTGTCAGAACCCTCCAGAATCGAACCTGTGAAAGCGATGGATGAGATTCGTAGAGCTCGGCAATAATTCGATCCAGGGTCGCTTCATCCGGCAATTCCTCTTCCACCCCCGGATAGGCAGCCGCATAGACTTCCCGGATCTTTTTCGCGGCCTCTTGATACTGTTCCAGCGCAAAATCGATCGCATCCAGATTCCATACATTCTCCAATGCTTTTGGTGGGCGATCGCTCGGCTGACCGATCCGGCCAGCGAGGGCACCGTAGATTACGATGCCGTGCTTGGGATCTGTGTAGAAATCCGGGGTCGTGGCATAGAGGAGAAACAATCCACTCAGCTCGGATACATTGTTCAATAGGTGCAGGAGATTGTTCTGAGCGTCTTTCAGGGCGCTCTTTCGCATGACCGAATAGGACATTTCCGCCTCGTCGAAAAGAATTACCAATCCCTTGTAGCCCACCAGCTGGATAAAGGCAGCCAGTGATTGCAGCATCAGCTTCGCGTTGTCTTTGCTGACAATTTTGTTTGCTCCGTAATTTTTTCGCCACTGTCCGACCGTTCCCTCTCCACTGAACCATTGAAGGATTTCGTCCCGTTTCTGATCGACGATCGCAGGATCGGGACCGTCGGGAAGGAACGTGTCCCAGTAGTGCTTAACGATCTTACGGAAGTCGATGTCAATCGCCGAACAGGCCATCAGCTTCTCGCTCGCCTCGGTGATATCTTCGTAAGTAATTTCTTGGGGCTGGGCGTGCTCACCTTTGGACAGATAAACAAGAGCCTCTCGCAGGACAATCCCGAAAGGGGCCACAGAAGCCTGCGCCTCACCAGAGTAGTAGTTGGGCGTGACGATGTTTCTAACGATGGAGAAGAAGACTCGCTCAAACTTGTTCAGAGGGGCCTCGTTCACGTTTAGTTCCACGGCAGAGACGAGACATCCGTTCTCAAACGCTTCCTCGCGCATCAGTCGAAAAAAGTGCGTCTTCCCCGAACCCCACGAACCGCTGACAAAGCGAATAATTCCCTTGTCAGCGATGCCGTTCAGGTGGAAGCGCTTGACGCCTTGAATCAATTTCTCATGTCCCACCGCGTAGTGGCGGGTGCCGCGCTGGGGCGGCAGCCCTCGCCGAAGGGACTCAATTACTTGGTTGGCAATGGATGTCTCGATCATGATGTTTTGTCTGGTTTCCTGAAAATTAGAAGATTGACCATTCCCCGGCCCGCCACACCGAGCAGTAGCATGCCTTCGGCTGTGTCCTTGGTCTGCTGAAGCTCGAAACGCAGGCCATCTGTCTCCGCGGGTCCCTCTTGAACGAGCTTGGAGAGATCGACGAGAAACTCGTCTTTCTTGTAGCCTTTGTATGCCTTCGTTCGACCGGACAATGAGTTGAAGACCTCGCGGATGGGAACGGGCTCTCCGTCGTCGGTCTTTTTCGCTTTGATGGCCGCGAGGTAGGCAGCCCGGAGATCGGCGAGGAATCGCTTTCCGTTGAACTTTCTGCCGAAGAGCCGCTCGTCTTCCGCTTTCACCTTCTCAAGGATCGCTCCCGCGTCGGCCGGAAGAGTGCCAAGATTTCCCTCGCGGGTGGATATCCGGGCGTTCTGCTTTTTATCGTTGATCAAAACCTCGATAAAACCGCTTTCGCTAAACAGATACTTGGGGTGCCGGCTTCTCGAGAAATCAAGGGAGATACTCTCCGATTTCGCAGCACGCTCGAACTCTCCGGGAAGATTCTGAATGACCGAGCGAACCTTGGCATCGGCCTCACGATAGAGCGTCTCCACGGATTGAATCGCGGAATGCCCTTGCTCCCGGAATGACTTCAACAAGTCCTTTTCCCGTTCGCAGGCTGCTTTGACATGGACCCACCAGGATTGGTCGCGGAACTCAGTCAGATCGGTCAGCAACTTTTCCAGCTTCCGAGTGCGATTGAGCTGTTCCTGCATATCTCCCACCGACCGGGAAACTTGCTCAAGCTCATGCAAGAGCTCGTCTGTCGGCGGCTGTTCCGCCGTCTCGTTTAAAGGTTTTTCTTCCATAAGCGTTCGTTGGGGTGAGGGGTCAGATGTAAAAGGTAGGGATCAACGCCCTTTCAATCGGGCAATTTCTCCGTCCACCTCTTCCTTCAAAGGTAAACGTCGACGCCAGTTTCCTTCCGGTTGCTCGACCCAGAGTTGGTCGCGGACTCCAGCCTTCTCGGCGAGGTCGACGTCGTCTTCTGCGGCTTCGATGTCTTTCGCGCTGAAGTCTGCTTTGCGGAGGAGTTTGATCTCTTCTTCAGGGCTTTTGAGGGGGCGGAGTTGGTCTTTCTTTTTCGATTCGAGATCGGGGACCCAGAGGAGATCTTCGATGCCGTGGGCGATGGCGAGGCTGATGTCTTTGGTGCAGAGGGGGGCGACGCGGTCGGGCCAGATGGACGTGGCGAGGTGAGCCCAGTCGTATTTGCCTTTCTTCAATTCTCCCCAGGTCTTCTTCAAGACGGTCTGCCAGGGCTTGTGGCGGAAGAGTTGCCAGAGAGGGGCGGCGGTGATCTGGACGCCGTCGTTGAGGTTGGGGCGATAGGGCAACGCGGCCACTTCGAGGAGGCGCTCCTGAAAGGTCTTCAGCTCGGATTGGAACTCGGTGAGGTCTTCGAGCTTCTGGCGTTCGTCGGCGGAGCCTTCGGTGCCGATCTTGGATCGGAGGGCTTGAATCGTCTTACCAAGGTCCTCCCGCTTCTTCTCGACGATCTCGATGCACGTGTAGAGCGTCTGACTGTCGAGATGGTGGTAGTAGATCCAGAGGGTAAAGGAGCCGGACTCGGTCGAGAGTGGCCAATAGATCGGCGCCTTGCGCCGGCTCTTGCTGTAGCGGGCGAGGTGGTCTTTGAAGAACTTGTTGGGATCGCGGAAATAGACGCGAAGCGCGTCGAGATTCTCCCGGGGCTTGTCCTTGACCTTGAGAATTTCACAGGCTTCCTGCTCGATGGCGTCGGCCCTGTCTTTCCATATCACCTGCAGGGCTTCTCGCACCCGGCCGACGATGTCGTCGGGATGATTTTCTTCGTCGACGAGAATACCGGACCAGGTGATGTCCAGCGGGTAGTCTTCGGGTACGTCGGCGGGCGCGGCGGGCAGGCCGTCGGCGTTCTGGAGCATGCCGGGCGGGC
>JARGOD010000186.1 GCA_029210205.1 Verrucomicrobiales bacterium
CCTTGATTTCACTCACAAACCAAGGCTCGACAATTCCCAGCATTTTCACATAAAACTCTTCAAATCCCATCCTCAAGGATAACGTGGCCTCTCACGCCTTTGCCACTCAAAACCCGGTAGGACCTCGGGAAATACCCAAATCAGATTGCGATACAAGCACTGATTACAGATGCGGATGGCATTCAATATAAGTTTCATGTATCCAATGCCGGCGGGGGATCCTCATCTATCTTCGAAATGGATAAACACGTAACACTTTATCCGGGAATTGATTTTAGCGATACACTGAATCTATCATCGATATCTCTTGATTCCGCGATTCGAAAACATCGAATTCCGATCAAGTTCGACGCTCTTGTCCTTGACACTCAGGGCTCCGAACTTCTCGTCCTGAAGGGGGCAATACAAAAACTCCCGGAGTTGAAATGGATTTTCGCGGAATGTGCCGATTTTTCACTCTACAAAGGGTGTTGCCACTGTTCGGATATTTCTTCGTTTCTTGAAGAGCATGGGTTCCGGGAAACGAAGCGATTCAAGAAAGCAACTCTCGAAGGGTTTGGATCGTGCTACGATATCCTGTTTAGCAGAGTCGGTTAATTTTCTAGTTCAAATTTTCTGTCCACGCGCGCTGTCTTTTCAAGGACAAATTGCACCTCTTTCTATCAGAAGGTCTCACTTCAGAAAACTCACTATCGGCAGACACCCGGGACTGACTCACTTCTGCTGCCGACCGATTTCTGTATGAATTCTCGTCTAAGACAAACTTTCTCGGCTTTTTTCCTCCGGATTTCCGACCTGTTAAGTATAATCGCTGCTCCGGCAGCGACCTCGTTCGTAAAGCTGCTCCGTCCCACTTCAGTCGAGTTTCGACGTGCTTACGACGATCTGTTCACCATTATTCAACCGCATAAGGACGTATCGCACAAAATTTCTCATCGTTTAACTAACCTGGACGACTATCCCTTCTTACGTGATTTACTCTCTCCCTTCCGGATCCGTCCTGCTCATTTACTCGTTCTACCCAACGGTGAAGTTTGCGGAAGCCGAGGTGCCGAGATCACGGACACCGGCGTGCTTGTTCCGGACGAGTTTCCTGGGCGCTCCTTCTCCAGAGATGATCTCCGCTTGATCAAGCGATCCCGCGTTCTTCGAGCCAGGAGGGCTGGTCAAGTCTGTTCTTTACTTGACCCCTACTGCCACAATTATTTCCATTGGTTTCTTGATGTGCTGCCCCGCCTCCGAGAGTTGGAGAGATTCGAACTGATTTCGGGAGCGCGCGCTGACTTGCTTGTTCCCGGTTGGATGACACCATGGCAGCAATCGTCGCTCAGAATGCTAGCGCCGGAAAGAAATTGGATCCGGCACTCAGCTCGGCACGGCCTTTTCCGACTTAAAGCCGACCAACTTCTCGTTCCTTCGACAGCACGGTTCAATGCCGAAGTCGGCGCACCTTTCGCGGCGATGAACCCGGAGATCTGCGTCTGGTTGCGCGACAGCTTCCGGAATGCTGCAGGCATCAAAACTGCCGAGGGCGACCTCCGCATTTTCGTCTCACGAAAGCTGGCATCTTCAAGACGTATCCTGAACGAAGAAGAGATTTTCGAGTTACTTCAGCACCACCACTTTCACTCCGTGTGTCTTGAAGAAATGTCTTTCAATGAGCAGTTGAGACTCTTTGCCCGTGCCAGCCACGTTATTGCAGCACATGGTTCAGGCCTCACAAATCTGCTATTCTCGAACCGACCTAAAGTGCTTGAACTGTTCGCAAGTGGTCACGGTATCCGATCAGACTACTTCCAAATCTGCCTTGCCCTGGGCCATAACTACCACCCGATCGTTTGCCCGTCGGAAAACGGGAAAAACGACTTCCGAATCGATTTGAACCAGTTATGCCAAGCCTTGTTGCCCAAATCCTGACAACTTCATGAAGCGTCTTAGAATTAAATCCTTACGAAACCAGATCAATCGGTTGTTCGCGAAGAGTGGTTGGCAATTCATCAGCAGAAAAACCCTTGAGAGATTCATTCTTCCCAATCGTGCCGGATTGGCTCATCTCGACTTATATCACTGTCTCGGCGAAATCATCGCGCCTAACCAAATGTCCTGTTGCCTCGATGTCGGGGCAAACATCGGGCAAACAGCGACCAAGTTTCGTGCTTACTATCCAAATTCCACGATTTATTGCTTCGAGCCAGTTTCTGATTCCTACGAATCTCTCCGCGCGGCCACAGAGTCTGATTCAAAAATTCAGTGCTTTCAATATGCTGTGTCGAACAAGTCCGGAGAGAATGTTCAAATCCACCTGCATCCAGACAGCCAGTGCCACAGTCTTCGAATTTCCCCCCACTCAACGGGAGCTTTCGAGATTGTCGAATCCGTCACTGTAGATTCCTTTCAAAAATCAAACAGCCTCCCTATCATCAACCTTTTAAAAACTGACACGGAGGGTTTTGACGTCGAAGTTCTGCAAGGCGCAAAGGATAGCCTGAGTGCCGGAATCATTCAATCGGTCTACGTGGAAGTTTGCTTCGACTCATCAGACCGGAGCCATTCTGACTTTTTTGCGGTGGCCGAGCTCCTCGAACAGTGTGGTCTCTCTTTTTTTGGGCTGTTTGAGCAATCGACCCGGCAGAATCCGCACCAACTTTTTTACGCTAACGCCCTGTTTATCTCCCGACAGCTGAAATGAGCTATTAAGAATTCGTCTAGTGACGGTGCAAACACTTTGAAATATTGGGATTCAATGGCGAAGAGATCAACAATAACGTCGCCTAGGTAAAATCTTCGCGCACCACTACTCATGCGCCTACTCGTCGCCAACATCCCCCTCCCCCAGAACCGCTTCCTCGTCGACCTGAACGAGGCGCTGGCCAAACAGGTCGACCTGGTTCATTCCCACAAAGCGTTCTGGGAGATGAACGGCGACTATGACGTCGTTCACCTCCACTTCCCGGAATATCTCACCTACGAAATCGAACGGGCCTACACGGAGGGCATGCCGGAGGGGCTCCTCGAGGAGTTGGAGGCTCGCCTCC
>JARGOD010000001.1:0-157379 GCA_029210205.1 Verrucomicrobiales bacterium
ATTGAGGAAGAAATGGCTCGCTCAGCCAGTCTCCTCAGTTAACAGTGCCCTCTTCGAAACGGCTCTGACTTTTAGTTTATGACATCATCCGCTCCACAGCCCGGTCAAACGATCACCCCGGTCCGCATCGCCGGAACGGGTAGCTATCTCCCTGAGCGAATCATGACCAATCAGGAATTGGAGAAATCAGTGGATACCTCTGATGAGTGGATCGTTTCCCGCACCGGGATTCGCGCCCGCCGTATCGCCGCTGATGACGAGAACACAAGCGATCTGGCCAGCAAGGCTGGACTCAAAGCGCTCGAACAAGCAGGAATCGACGGGGCCGATGTCGATCTCATTATTGTCGCAACGATCACTCCTGACACCCTCACCCCGGCGACAGCCTGCTACGTGCAGCAGAAGATCGGCGCTCTCGGAGCAGTTGCTTTTGATGTCTCCGCGGCCTGTTCCGGTTTTCTCTACGCGCTGGAAATTGCCCGCCACAGCGTCGGTGCCGGCGCATTCAAAAACGCTCTCATCATCGGGGCCGAAAAACTCAGCGCGTTCGTTGATTGGACGGATCGCAACACCTGCGTCCTCTTTGGCGATGGAGCCGGTGCCGCCGTGATTGTCCCTTCGGAAAATGGAGGCGGCCGTGTCCTTTCTTCCCAGCTTGGAACAGATGGAGCCCAGGCCGAGCTCTTAAACATCCCCGGAGGAGGTTCGGCCTGTCCCATCACTGTCGAGAATGCACCCCAGAAGCTGGCAACCCTTGCGATGCAAGGGCGCGAAGTTTTCAAGCATGCGGTCAATGCGATGAAAAAAGCGAGTATCGACGGGATTACCGCCGCTGGTCTCACCGCAAAAGACATCAAGCTGCTTATCCCACATCAGGCGAACCTACGCATTATTGATGCGATCGTGGAGCGGCTCGAAGTGAATCGGGACGATGTTTACATCAATCTTGATAAATACGGCAACACTTCCGCAGCGGCAGTCGCTATCGCCCTCGATGAAGCTCATCGGGAAGGTCGCGTTGAACGAGGCGACAAGATCCTCCTCGTTGCCTTTGGCGCAGGCTTGACCTGGGCGAGTGCCGTCATCGAATGGTAGTGGCATCGAGCGAACGCACGTTTACGGTGTCTAACTCGACGTAGCGTGATGAGCCCGACTGACGAAACAACACTCTCACTGGCCTATCCGTGGGCACTTGCTTTGCTGGTGCTTATTCCGCTTCTAGCACTTCTTCGAAGCCGCTCAGGGAATCAGCACGCCGTCACTTTTTCCTCCCTTCATATATTCAAAAGGCTCGGCCCTGTCGCAAAAGGGCGAAGCGGCGGGTTTCGGCTGGCAAGCATCTTTCTCTCTCTTGCTTGTCTGATCCTTGCACTCTCCCGCCCCCAATGGATCAATCGATCGGAACGAGTTTCCGAAAGCGGGGTTGAATTAATCCTCGCGATCGATGTTTCCCGATCGATGCAAGTTGAAGATTTCAGGATTGAGGGTAGTCGCGCGAATCGACTTCAAGCCGCAAAAAAAGTCACCCGTGATTTCATTCAGGGGCGCGAGAATGATAGAATTGGAATTCTTGCCTTCGCAGGTCGCCCCTACCTTGCCAGTCCTCTGACATTATCAAAATCCTGGCTCGAGGGCGATCAGGGTCTCGGTCGTGTTCGGATCGGACTCGTTGAAGATGGAACGGCGATCGGATCCGCGATTGCTGCGGCCGCGAAGCGACTCGACAAACGATCTTCAAAGAGCAAAGTGCTCGTCCTCCTCACTGACGGAGTGAACAATGCCGGGAAACTGTCCCCGATTGAAGCCGCAAAACTCGCAAAAACGCTTGGGATTAAAGTCTACACAATCGCAGTGGGCACCTATGGCGACTACGTTGTCCAAACTCCGGTAGGGCCTCAGCGGCTTCGTCAGGAGTTCGATGAAATGACGCTTCAAGAGATTGCTTCCATCGCTGACGGGGAATATTTTCGCGCACAGGATACTTCCGGACTCGAACGAATCTTTGAGCTGATCGACGAAATGGAAAAAACCGAAGTGCTTCGTACAACGCGCGTTGAAGCGGATGAACTTTTTCATTGGTTTGCCATCGCCGGAGTGTTTTTCGGATTGCTAACTCTGGTCGGAGACGAGACCTTCTGGCGCAGGTATCCATGAACAGTCTTTCCTTTCACAGCCCGCTTTGGTTTTGGGGACTCCTCGTCCTCATCCCACTGCTCGCACTGCGTATCAGGGCAGCTGTGGAGAGGCGTAGAAAGCTACCCGGATTGGTCTCGCCGAGACTTCAAAAACAACTTGTGAGCAACGGGAGTCAGACTCAGCGATGGATTGTCTTTTCATTTCAAAGCCTTGCACTGGCCGCAACGCTCACTGCTTTAGCGAGGCCACAGCTGGGATACGAAGAAGTCGATTCCGAAATTCAGGCCAGAAATCTCTTCCTCGCGATTGATACTTCGCGGAGCATGCTGGCGACAGATCTCAGTCCTTCTCGAATCTCTCGCGCTAAGCTCGCGGCAACTGACATCGTAAATTCACTCCCGGAAGACCGCATTGGGCTCATTGCCTTTGCCGGCCGCCCTTTCCTACAGGCACCTCTCACGGTTGATCATGAAGCGATTCGTGAAGCTCTCGTCCAGCTTGATACGGAGATTATTCCCCGCGGTGGGACCAATATTGCAGCTGCCGTCGATCTCGCACTTGAAACGATTAAAGAAGCTGAAGTTGAACAAAGCGCCCTCGTCATATTTTCAGATGGAGAAGCCCTTGAGGGCAGCGAAGAAGTGGAAGAGGTGAAACGAAAAGCGAGTGAAGCCTCTCTCTCTATTATTTCGGTTGGAGTTGGCACTCATGAAGGCGCCATCATTCCTGAACTTGATGATCGCGGAATCCCTCTTCCCGGAATCTTCATAAAAGATGAAAAAGGGCAGGTCGTCCGAAGCCGCCTCGATCCTGCAGTTCTACAAAGCATCGCTTCCGGTGGTGGACTCTACGTTCATCTCGATGGCTCTACTTCTCTCAGTCGAGTTGTTCAGCAGATACAGCGTGGAATCTCAACTTCCCGCGAGCAAAGCGATTCACAGCTCCGTCCCATCGAACGATTCATGTGGCCGCTTGGAATCGGAGTCGCTTGCCTGATTTTCGCTCATCTCGCTCCAGTTCTTTGGACAAGAGTTCCCAGTCCCACCGGCTTGCGCACCCTTAGCACTAACCCCATCTGGATTTTCGCTTTCCTGCTTGTTCAAACTTCAACAAGCTCCGGAGAAGATGCTCTTTTTTCCGGACATGAGGCCTATCAGCGTCGTGAGTTCGATGAAGCGATCCAGGCCTACGAAGGAGCTCTCGCCGAGAAGCCGTCGAATAATGACAGGACACGACTCAATCTTGCGATCGGAGCAGCCGCTTTTCGAAAGGGTGACTATGAGCGAGCTGCGGAAGCATACGGACAGGCGCTCATTGAGCCGAAGGAAGGGTTTCGCGAGCATGCTCACTACAACCTTGGAAATACTCTCTTTCGAAAGGGTGAAGCAGCGCTGGCTGCGCTCGGCCAGGCAGCAAACCCTGATCAGTTGCAGAATCTTGAGGGTCCACCAGAACAGATTGAAGCGGTATTGGACCAGTGGGAAAGTGCCGTGGAGCATTACGAATCAGCCCTCACACTCAATGCAGATAGTCAGAAGACAGCGCACAATATCGAAGTCGTTAGAAAGAGAATAGAAGAGTTAAAAAAGGAACAGGAAAAACAAGAACAAGAGCAGCAGAATCAGCAGCAGGAGGAAGAAAAGAAGAAAGAAGAAGAGCAGGAAGAAGAGAAAGACGAGGACGAGGACAAAGAGGAAGACGACGAAGAATCAGAGGGTGACGAATCAGGAGACCAGTCCGAGGACGAAAACGGTGAAGGAAACGAGGAGGAGAGTGATTCGGACCAGAATTCCGGGGAGAATGAAGAGGAATCCAATAGCGAAAACGAGGATAAGCCTGAAGATAAATCAGAGAGTCAAGATGACGACGGGGAGCCTTCGGAACCTGATTCCCCTGAAGGTCAGGAGCCTGAACAACCTGAGCCGCCTGGGGACGGAGAGTTGGAGGCGAATCCAAATCAGTCACAGCCTGAAAATCCTCAACAAATGAATCCGCAGGAAATGCAAACTAATCCGGAGACCGGATATGCTCCTAGTGAAGCCAGACAGCTTCTTGAAGCACTGGCTGATGAAACCGAAGTCCGTCCTGTCCTTGCTCCTTCGCGGGGAGAGAACTACAAGAACTGGTAAACCTTGCCCTATGGTTCGTTTTTCCCTTATCAGCCTTATCATCGCCTCTGCAGCCATCTTTTGTCCGGCTCAAGAGGAGCAGAGCGGATTTGGAGTTTCGCTGAATGCACTCTCCAATCGGGTCGCGATCGGAGAAATTGGAACGCTCATCGTCAAGATAACGGGTGGAGACGCAGCAATGCCGGACACTATTGAGGTACCCGGACTCGATGTGTCGCATGCGGGCCAGAATTCGAAAATTTCGATCATCAACCAAACCCAGACGATCGAGATGACGCACTTCTATCGTTTCAGTGGAAACACTCCGGGCACTTTTATAATTCCGGCGATGGATATTGTCCTTGGAACAAAATCCTTTTCGACAAACCCACTGGAAGTCACCATTTACGAGCGTGATCAGAATGAGACAATCGACGCCACAAAGCCATACTTTGGAAAATTTGAGCTTTCGAAAGAGACCTTCTATGTGAACGAGATCGTTCCTCTGACACTGGTCTCCTATGTTCAGGGGCGGAATTCGATTCAGGATGTCCTTCCGCCACAGCTTGATCACGAGAGCTTTATCATAAAGAGCTTTCGGGATGTCCAGACCGACGGCGCAGATCTAGGAAACACTTACTACACCTCAGCCTCACTCCCTTCCAACCTATTCGCGTTGAAGGCCGGAGAGCATCGCATTGGGCCGGCAACACTTGGGGTTCGAGTGAAAGACAATCAGGGCGCAAGCTTTGGATTCGGAGGATTTTTCTCACGGACGGTGAAGCGGGAAATGGCGACCAATACCGTGAATGTAACGGTGAAGCCGCTTCCTTCCGGAGCTCCGAGGAGTTTCACAGGCGGGGTCGGAAATTTTCAATTGTTGGCCACTGCCTCCAGCAACGAAGTGAACATCGGCGACCCTATCTCAATGGAATTTGTTATCGATGGATCGGGAAATTTTGAAACCCTGGGGCCTCCCGTGTTTAAGGTGCCTCCGACCGACTTATGGAAAAGCTACGAGCCTTCCAAAACGTTTGAAGAGAGTCCAAATGAAAGTTCAGGTAGCCCCACCGGCCGCGCCCTATTCTCACAGGTGATCATTCCCGAAGCGAAAGTGAAGTTCATTCCTAGCTTCGAACTCACCTACTTTGACCCGAACAGTGAGACTTACGTCTCGCTTGAGACTCCCGAGATTCCGCTCACCGTGTCCTCGGATGAACGCAGCGCTGCCCCGACAACAATTAGCTTTCCCGGCGATTCCAGCGAAGTGAGTCAATTGCCCGCAACATCCCGCCCTGATCCAAAGTTCGAAGACATTCTTCACATCCGCAAAACACAACCTCGTTGGATCTCCGCAACTTCATTGGAGTCCAATTCGAGTCTGTTTTACTTACTGCAGGCGGTTCTCTCGATTGCCTTCTTCACCGTCCTCGGATTTGGAGTCGTGAGATGGTTGAAGCAGCGTGAAATTGACCGGAACGGTCAGACACCTGTCCTGAGCTTCCGTCAGTCTCTCAAGCAGATCCCAAAGGCGGGAGCACCCAAGCGGGAGTTCTACCATGCTGTCTCGACATCTTTAATGTTGTGGCAAGATGAGCATTCGGAACCGCCGGCTCCGCTCCTTGAAATTGTTGATCGCATTGCAGATCGTTGCGATACAGTTCTCTATAGCGGAGTGACTCAAAGCAACGGACCGACATCTGATCAGGATGTTGCTGAAATTGTGCCCATCCTTAAAAGACTTAGCAAAAGTGACCGTTCGTAAACTCATCCTGAGCCACCTCATTTTTGCCGGGTTCCTTCTCGTAACCATTCCGGGGATTTCTCAGGAGTCTCATGAAGTATTTGCTTCAGCGAACGCTGACTTTGAGAGCGGCGAACTCGAAGAGGCCGCTCTCAAATACCAAAGCCTCGTCAATAACGGCCTGATCTCGGCTGACCTTTTTTTCAACCTTGGGACGACTCAGTATCGTCTTGAGAACCCGGGAGAAGCAATGCTTTGGTTTCGTCGTGCGCAGCTCATCGAACCACGGGCACCTGAAATCCCGCAGAATGTTGAGTTTCTGAAAACCAAAATTGGATTCCTTGAATTTGCTGAATCCGGTCTCGCCGGTTTTCTTCGTTCGCTCCCGAGCGGCACTGGACGCTGGTTGGGCTCCCTTTTGCTGTGGGGCGGCGCCATCTCTTTAGCTGCTGCATTCTCCATTCCTACGCTTCGTTCCAATCGTTCAGGAATGATCGCTTTGGGAATCATTCTCGGCATGTTCGGATATGTCTCACTGAGGATTGATCGCTACGAGAAAACACAGCTAGCCCCAGGTAATTTTGCAACCGTGATATCTACCGACACCAAAGCGCGCACCGCTCCGGCCCCCGCTTCAAAAGAAGTTATCGCCTTGCCACCGGGTTCTGAAGTCCGCATCATCCAGACATCGGGCCAGTGGCGCTACGTTGATATTCCAGGCGAACTCCGAGGCTGGGTCCGCGGTGAAGAAATAGAACCAGTCTGGCCCTTACCCAGCCCCCAATCATGAAGCTCCCCCTCCCATTTCTCACCCTGCTCTTCACGACATTACTTCAGGCCGCTCCTCCGGAAAGACTGGTCATCGGAGCTGAAGCCGGAAAAGGCATTGCGATCATTGACCCTTCCGACAACAACAAGGTGCTGTGGCACCATCCCATCAAACAGGTTCATATTTTGAGTCTTCTCCCTGACAATACCCTGTTAACTCAGGACGGATGGCCTTTGCTTGTTCAGCTCGATTTGGATAAAAACAAAATCTGGTCCTATGACGCGCTGAGTCAGAACCGGGGCGACAAACTTCAGAAAATCGAAATCCACGCCGCTCAGCGTCTCCCCGACGGAACGACGATGATTGCTGAATCGGGCTCGAGCCGGATTCTTGAAGTGAAATCTGATGGTTCCATTGTGAAGGAATTCCCCCTCGTTGTTTCTTCACCCAATGCACATTCTGATACGCGTCAGGTGCATCAACTTGAAAACGGCCACTATCTTGTTGCGCACGAAGCCGATCAAATCGTGAAAGAATATGATGCCGAAGGCACGGTTATCTGGGAGTTTCCCATTCCCCTTTTCGGTAAGAAGCTCAAAAAAGGCCACGGGCCCGACGCCTTTGGAGGAAAATGCTTTTCGGCGATCAAAGCCGGAAATGGGAACTACCTTATCACAACCGGAAACGGACATAGCGTTCTCGAAGTGACCCCGGAAAAAGAGATCGTGTGGAAGTTGGAGCAGAACGATCTCAAAGGCATCACCCTTGCGTGGGTGACAACGATTGAAGAAAGGGAGAACGGAAATCTCATGATTGGAAACTGTCATGCCGGTCCCGACAACCCTCAGATCATCGAGATTACACGCGATAAAGAGGTCGTCTGGAGTTTTCATGACTTTGAAACCTTTGGAAACTCGCTTGCTAATACTGTCGTTATTGACGGTAAACGCGCAAAAGAACTTCGCGGAGTCCTCGGCAGCCGTCCGTAGAGACGGATCTCAGTTTCTCGCCGAACCCTACCAGTCCATTATGTCATCCCGACGCGTCGCGCTTGAGGCACTCACTGAATGGGAGAACACTTCCTTTTACGCGGAAGACATTCTCGCCGATCTCGCGTCCCACTACAAAATCGCCGGACCCGATCGAGCGCTCGCGGTTGAAATTCTCTATGGTACAATCCGAAACCTCTTCCTCATCGATGAAATTATTGATGAACTCCGGCGTGGTAAGATAAAATCAGAAACGCGGAACCTTCTCCGTATCGGACTCTTTCAAATTTTTCTTTCCGGAATCGCAGACCATGCGGCCGTCAATGAAACGGTAAACCTCGCACGCAAGCATGAACGAGGTCTCGTCAACGCCATCCTTCGGAATGCACTCCGCCAGCGCGACCAGTTCGAAAAAGCGATACCAAGCTGGTCCCTGGAGGATCGGTTTTCGCACCCTGGATTTCTCATCGAAAGATGGGAAAAGCAGCATGGAATTGAGGAAACTGCCGCCCTCTGTGAGTGGAATAACCAACCTCCTTCCAACTACGCCCGTATCAACACTCTCGCATCCGACAAGGAGGCGCTCAACAGGGTCAGGTCCGAAATTGAACCCTCTTTGATCGGTCCAGAATATCCTGAATTTTTCCGCTTTGAAGGTGCCCCTAATCAAGATTGGCTGGCTGAAGGTCTAATCTATGTTCAAGACCCGAGCACCTCGCGAGCCTGCCGTCTCCTCGATCCGCAGCCCAGCGAACGAATTCTTGATGCCTGCGGAGCTCCAGGCGGAAAAGCGGCTTACCTCGCCGCTCTTTCCCGGAATCCAGAATCCATCACCGTGGCCGACAGTTCCGAAAAACGGCTCGAGCGCACTCGTGGAAATCTGGAACGACTTGGCGCTGGAGCGGCGGCACTACTTCAGATCGATTGGACCGATGGTGAGCTCGATCCTTCAGCACTGGAACCATTTGATGCAATCTTGCTGGATGTCCCCTGCTCGAATTCCGGAGTGATCAGGAGACGGGTTGATGTTCGCTGGAGGCTCCAGGAAGGAGACTTCGAAAGGCAGGCTGACCTTCAGGGAGAACTTCTCTCCAGCGCAGCCCGATTCCTCAAACCCGGAGGACGCATCGTCTACAGCACCTGCTCGATCGATCAGGAGGAAAATGAGAAAGTTGTCGAGCGCTCAGGGCTTCACGTTGAGCAAACCGTGTGTTCACTACCATGGCGGGACGGCTTCGACGGCGCTTTCGCTGCACTGCTGCGTGCTTGAATTGACTGCTCCCACCACTTGCGCGACCGGTTTTTTTCGAGTAAAAACACCTACATGTTCCGTTCGTTAGTTACTTTCCTCGCGGTGATCCTTTTCGCCTTTGTTGTTATGCTGCTTTGGAGCGGTAGCAAAGAACTGAAATTTAAAAGGGTCGCGATGGATGGTGACCGGTCGACGCAGGCTGTTATCGCGGACTTCGAGCGGAGGCAGAGAGAAGCTGCCAGCGAGCGGATGACGTCGAATACACCTACTGAAGCGGCTGCTCCGAAGCAATCGAGTTCCGGCGATGGGCCAGCTGTTGTAGTCTGGATAAGTATTCCCGGATTTCGCGGTGACTATATCGAGAAATCAGAGACTCCATTCTTTGATCAACTCATCAGTGATGGCGGAGGCACAAACAAAATGCGCCCGGCCTTTCCATGCCTCACTTTTCCGGCTCACGCCACCATGGCGACGGGAGTGACCGCTTCGGACCATGGCATCGTTGCAGATCAATTGCGAGTAGCGCCCGGTGAAGTTGTTTCGAATCCAACGGATGCAACACTACTCGAAGCCGAGCCAATCTGGTCCACGGCGACCCGCCAGGGTATTAAGACTATGGTTCACGACTGGCCGCTCTCTCAGAACCAGACCGGCGATCATCCGGCTTCCATTTTTCTGGACTCTATTGACGAAGAGACAACCGACGAGGTTCGCCTCAACAAGGCTCTTGAAGCGTGGCGAGGCACAGTTCCGGAAGGTGCCGAACCTGCTGCCGACGGCAGCGATCGCCTTCGCCTCGTAATGCTTAAGCTCAATGATATCTACAAGGCCGGACTTGTGAATGGCCCTCGTGCTGATGAAACCTACGAAGCCGTTGGAAAAACTGACACGGCGCTTAAGTCATTTTTTGACACGGTTCAGGGAGAGTGGGACAAACTTGCCCCGCCCGCAGCAAATCTTATCATCTTCATTTCGACTGACCACGGCATGGCTGAGCTCGATAAGAATGTCAATATCGCTCATCTCCTCGGCGATGAGATGATGCTTAATGCCGACATCGTCGCCCATGAAGCGGTCGCAAACCTATACTTTAAAGACCTTCCTGAGTCCGAAGGTGAGCAGAAGATTTTCAAAGACAAGTTTGATACCGAATTAAGCAAACGCATCTACTTCCGGACTTTGAAGAAGGAAGAGCTACCGGAAGAGTGGAATTATCTTCATGCGCGCACCGGCGACCGCGTCCTTATCCTCAAAACCGGCTATGCTTTTGCCGAAGAAAAATCAGAAGAACCGGTCTTTGATCCGTCGGAAGGCCCGGGTTTTTTTGGTGCCTACGGCTACCCCGTTGAAGAATCAATCAGGATGTCAGGCCAAGTCGTCATCGCAGGCTACCCGAACTCTCCGCTCAACAGCGAACTCGACGAAATCAGCCAGCTTAGTTTTCATGCGACAGTGTGTAAACTCCTGGGCATCGACCCTGCCGAAGGTGCCGGGTCTGAGACTTTGGACGTTAAGTGATAGACTTTGTTCCTCACTCGCTAAGGCAACCTAGCCTTTTGACCGGGTCAACGTACCCATCTCTGCCTTCCACCAAATCACGATTCCAACCGTGAGGAGGGCGAAATTTTGTATCATCTTCACAGGGTAATTCAGCTGCTCGTTCTGCCCGAAACATCCACAGGTGATGTCGAGCCCACGCATCCACGAGACAGCAATAGCGAGAGTGAAAACGAGGAGACTCGCGGTAAGGAGAAATGAGCCTCCCTTGACAAAACGGTCCAGCATCACGGCGATACCTGCAAAAATTTCAATCCATGGAACAAAGAGAGCTATCGCGGGGGCAATCGGGTCTCCGACGAGTTGATAGTTTCGCACCACATCGGCGAAGAAAATCGGATCTTTAAGCTTCATGACTCCGCTGAAGATAAAGAGCGCGCCGAAGGCAAGTTGCAGGATGAACCAAAACGTTTTCATGAATGCTTTTCATTACGGTAGGCATCGGCGAGAAGGCTCACCGGATGCACGACCTCAGCACTTTCGCCGAGACCATTTTGAATCTGAAGATGACACCCCGGATTTGCGGTCGCGACGAGGGATGCTCCGGTTTTTTTCAGACAGGCCACTTTTTCCTGCTGCAGTTTTCCGGCCTGCTCCGGCTGGGTAATATTGTAAATACCGGCACTACCACAGCAATGGGTCGCATTCTCAAGTTCAACGATCTCAAGACCGGGAAGTGATTTCAAGATTTCACGTGGCTGACTGGAAATTCCCTGACCATGACACAAATGACAGGCCTCATGATAAGTCACTTTCACAGAGCCGCTGCCCGAGGCCTTCTCCGGTTTCCGAAAATTGATTTCGACAAGCCATTCAGAAATATCCTTCACCTTACCGTCCCACTCAGTAGCTTTCGAAGCGTACTCGGGGTCATTCTTTAGCAGATTCGAAAAGTGCTTCAAATGCGAGCCACAGCCAGCGGCGTTCGTGATGATGGCGTCGAGCGACGAAAGATCAAAGCGGTCGAGGAGATCCCGGGCACGTGTCGCCGCCTGGTCGAGATCCCCGTTGTGAGCGTGGAGCGAACCACAGCACCCCTGCGAACGCGGTGTCGTGACTTCGCATCCATTCTCAAGGAGGACATCTGCCGTCGCCCGGTTCACATCCGGAAAGACGAGATCCTGAACACACCCGGTCAGTAACCCGACGCGGTAACGGGTTACGGAAGGGCCCTCCGATTCCCTAATTAACTCGTCAGAAAAACGGCGCTGCACCACCGGCGTGCTCGGCTCGAGTTCGCGCAGATTCCTCGGAGCGAGCAAGAGGATTCCGCTCTTCCTGACTAACCATGAAACTCCACTCACTTGATAGAGCCAGAGGAGCCGACCAACAGCTCGTAGCATCCAAGGTTTTGAGAAAATCTGATCTAAAGTGAGCCATCGCCAGAAGCGCCTTTCGGGATTGAAGAGAACGCCGTGATACTCGACTTCAGCACGAGCATTTTCAAAAAGCTCGGGGTAGTTGACTCCCGCGGGACAAGCCGTGGTGCAGGCGAGACAGCCGAGACAGTAGTACATCTCTTCGCCAAATTCCTTCGTCACCTCGAGATTCCCATCGGCAATCGAACGCATCAGGGCAATACGGCCGCGCGGACTGTTTCGCTCCTTCTTTGTCTCAAGGTAAGTTGGGCAGGCGGGCAGGCACATCCCGCAGTGCATGCATTGCTGCACAACGGAGTAGTCGAGATCGCCCAAATACTTGAGTGGTGTCAGAGTCCTCGAATCACTCATGAGTCAATGCTAGCGGGGAGATCAAAAATTTTCCCGGGATTCAGCATTCCCTTAGGATCGAGAGCTATTTTCACCTGCTTTAAAAGTTGGTAACTGGCTTCTGAAAACTGGCGATCAAGAAACGGCTTTTTAGCAAGACCAACGCCGTGCTCACCAGTGATGGTTCCACCGAGCTCGATAGTTTTATCAAAAATATCGGAGAGGGCATGTTCGACTCGCTCCATTTCCTCTTTGTCGGTCTCGTCCGTCAGGATTGTCGGGTGAACATTTCCATCGCCAAAGTGGCCGAAGGTCGCAATTTCAAGTCGATGCTTCCTGCCAACCTCTTCGACATAGCTCACGATTTCAACGAGCCGGCTGCGCGGAACAGTGACGTCTTCGAGAATCGTTGTCGGGCGAATCCTCGCGAGTGCGGAAAAAGCGGTCCTTCGGGCAGTCGCAAGGCGGGTTGCATGAGCGTCGTCTTTCGCCTTCTCGACATTGATCGCACCGTTCGCCTCCGCAATCGCCGCCATCGCATTGCCTTCATCTTCGACGACACTCTCCGGTCCGTCCGATTCCATGAGGACGACGGCAGCGGCCTCTGTCGGAAGCCCCACCTGAGCGTAGTCTTCAACGCAGCCACAAGTCTTCCGATCAAGAAATTCAAGGGTGCAGGGAATAATCTGCTTCTCAATAATCTGCGACACAGTGCGGGCGGCCGCCTCCATTGAGTCGAAGGAAGCAAGAAGAGTTCGCCTCGCTTTTGGGCGTGGAACTAGTTTGAGGAGCACTTTTGTTATGATTCCAAGCGTTCCTTCCGAACCGACGAAGAGATCTTTCATCGAATAGCCGGCCACATCCTTTACGCATTTCGAGCCGAGCCAGCAAATCTCTCCGGACGGGAGAACCACTTCCATTCCCATGACGTAGTCTCGCGTCACTCCGTATTTGAGTCCACGAAGCCCACCGGAATTATTGGCTACATTTCCTCCGATTGTCGATATTTTCATCGAGCCGGGATCCGGAGGATAAAAGAGGCCGTGAGGGTGCGCCGCGTCGTCGATCGCTTTCGTGATCACTCCGGTCTCGCAAAGAATGGTGAGATTGGCAGGATCAAGTTCGATGATCTGGTCCATGTTCACGAGGCAAAGGACGATACCTCCGTCCACCGGAATACTCCCACCGGACAAGCCGGTCCCCGATCCTCTTGTCACAATCGGAACCCCGGCTGCATCCGCAATCTTCACGATTGCCGCCACTTCGTCGACGTTCCGGGGCGTCACAACGCAGGTCGCGGCGTTTTTCATCGCTGCTGTTCCGTCGAATCCATAAGGAATCAAATCCTCAGATTCTGTGAGCAGATCCCCGTCTGCGACGACAGCACTAAGGCGCTCCAAAAGAGAGACATTTCGAGATTTAAGCAAAGTCATCTTTCCGATTGTATACAATATTATCTCAATGTCGCAACCGCTGCATCACGGAATCCCTTCCGCTGAGGCATCCCCCCTTTGCGCCATCGATTCATCCATAACGATTCGGTATAGTCTTCACCAGTGAATCGCGAAAGAAAAGTCGGCCTTTCTTCGAGTTCCCTCCGGGCAGCTTGCGTCTTGTCGTCGTTTATTTTCTGTATGCTAGTGGACGCTGCTGAGATCCCGCTGGCGCAAACCGAGTTTTTTGAACGAAAAATCCGCCCGATCCTCGTCGAAAACTGTTTTCGTTGTCACGATGCGACGGAAAAAGAAGTGAAAGGCGGGCTCTCGATGCACTCTCCAACTTCATTTCGGTCTGGGGGCGATCATGGGAAAGTGGTTATCGTTCCGGGTGAGCCGGAAAAGAGCCTCCTCATTGAAGCTGTACGCTATAAAAATCGAGACTTGCAGATGCCCCCGAAGTCCCCTCTTTCGGACTCCGAGATTCGCGATCTGGAACGCTGGGTCGAGATGGGCGCTCCGGATCCTCGCCCCGAGCTCAATCATGAAGCGCTCGCTCCCACCGGCATGGACCCGGTAATTGGTCGGGACTTTTGGTCTTTCCGGCCGCGCGAGGCACCGGAAGTCCCCCAAGGAGTCAATCCTGTTGACCACTTTATCGACGACGCGCTGGAAAAAAACAGCCTCGTTGGAACGGATCCAGCCTCTAGAGAGATCTGGCTCCGCCGTGTCACTTTTAATCTAACCGGTCTGCCATCAACTCCCGGAGAGCTGGAAGCTTTTCTTGCTGATGAATCACCGGAAGCGAAAACAAAGGTCATTGAGCGCCTCCTCGCTCTACCTGACTTTGGAGTCCGCTGGGGCCGACATTGGCTTGACGTCGCCCGCTACGCCGATTCGAACGGACTCGACGAAAATCTCGCTTTTGCCAATGCGTGGAAGTATCGCGACTATGTTATTGCCGCCTTCAACGATGACATGCCCTTCGACCGCTTTCTCGTCGAACAACTGGCTGGCGACCAAATTGATAATCCAACAGAGGAATCACTCATCGCGACAGGTTTCCTTGCTCTTGGGGCCCGCGTCCTTGCCGAGCCGGACAGGGAAAAGCTAATTATGGATGTGATCGATGAGCAACTCGACACGACAGGAAAGGCCTTTATGGGGCTTACTCTGGGATGCGCGAGATGCCATGATCACAAGTTCGATCCTATCCTTCACGCAGACTACTACTCACTCGCTGCCATCTTTAAGAACTCTGAGAGTTTCAGCGAAACGAAAACCGGAGCGATAAAGCACTGGTATGAGCATGACTTTTCAACCGAGGTCGAAAGAGAAAAATTTAAAGAAATCGATGCCGCGATCAGTGTCGCGAAGAAGAAAGCTTCTAAACTGAAAAGCGATATCGCAGTTCGCCTGCGTGGCGAGGCTCGCAGCAAAGCAGTCGCTTACCTTGAGGCCTGTTTCGATTTCTCAGCTGATGACTCTCTAAGAACCGTCTCAAAAATTGCTGCGAAAGCAGGCCTTCACCCACGCATTCTCTATCATTCAAGACGACACCTGGATAATCATGTGCACTCAGATGTATTTGGCCCGTGGTGGGAGTTTTACCAATCGAACAATCGCGAAGGGATGGCAGCTTTTTACGAAGCCAAGTTCAGCTCCGCTGTCTTAAGATTTTCAGAAATCCAAAAAGAAGATCCTAAAGCCAAGGTGATACCTGACGAAACTCTTGAAGCCTTCCGCGCCGCTCTCTTCGACGCCTCTGGATTCCTCGCCGTGCCGGCCAAGCCTGAGCATGCCTTTTCCGATATCGATCTCGCCGAGTACTATCGCCTTTCCGACGAAGCACGGATTCTCGAGAGCCGTTCGCCGGACTATCCTGCTGCGATGGGACTGACAGACCGGGAGGAAATTGAAGACACGCTCCCAATTCACATTCGCGGAGATCATTTCAGCCTCGGCGATGCGGTCCCCCGTGCGGTCCCCGCCGTCTTCGGGAATGATAAACTGTCGTTTCCTGACACTTCGAGTGGCCGTCTTGAACTAGCCCACTGGATGGCTCACCCGGAACACCCCCTCACCGCCAGAGTCATTGTGAACAGGCTTTGGCGATGGCATTTCGGGCAGGGCCTCGTCGCGACGACCGAGAATTTTGGAGTTCTCGGCGAGCGACCCAGTCATCCCGAATTGCTTGACTATCTTGCGAACTGGTTTGTCGAAAACGGATGGAGCATCAAAGGTCTCAACCGCCTGATCCTCCTGTCCGAAACCTACGGCCGCGCTTCAGCACCTCTTTCCTCGAGGGATCCGGAAATCGATCCGGAGAATCGGCTTCTCAGCTATTTTCCAGTCCGCAGACTGGAGGCGGAAGCGATCCGTGACTCGATCCTTCACGTCGCGGGACGCCTCGACCCCGAAATGGGCGGGAAGACGATTCCGCTCCGCAATCGCCAGATGGTCTTCAACCACACTTCGAAGGACCACACCTCATACGACTCTCTTAGGAGGACGACCTTTCTTCCCATCGTCCGAAATCACGTTTACGACTGGCTGCACCTTTTCGATTACCCTGACCCGACGATGCCGACCGGAAATCGGCCCTCAACCGTGATCGCTCCCCAGGCGCTGCTCCTAATGAATTCCACGCTCATGACTGACAGCGCTGCCGCATTTGCCTCCCGGGTCATGAAGGAGGAAGAATCCCTCAACGGTCGCATTGCCCGCGCGTGGAAGCTAGCATTCGGGAGCACTCCCACTGCTGACGAAATCGCAATGTCCGCCGAATTTCTCAACGAAGCACCCGATTCGGCGAGGCAATGGTCACTATTCTGCCAGAGCCTTCTCGCCTCGAACCAGTTTGTTTATCTGCAGTGAACACTCCTCTCCAGCGTCGTGAATTTCTCGGAGCAGCAGCGCTTGGCTTCGGCGATGTTGCGTTCCGATCGCTTCTTGCCTCGGATGGCGCCCAAAGGCCTCAGTTCCCGGCGCGAGCAAAACGAGTGATCTTCCTCTTCATGAAAGGAGGGCCGTCCCATCTCGACACTTTTGACCCGAAGCCCCTTCTTGATCGGGATCATGGTAAACCCCCTCCATTCGAACTGCCGCGCGTCACTTTTGCAAAACAGGGCAACCTCCTTAAGTCGCCGTGGCAGTTTAGGCAATACGGAGAAAGCGGCCTCCCTGTGAGCGATCTCTTTCCTAACGTGGCGCAATGCGTCGATGACCTTTGTATTCTTCGTGGCGTTCACGGAACCAATCCTGCCCATGGAGGAGCAATGCTGAAGCTGCACACCGGTAGCGACACCTTTGTTCGGCCAAGCATGGGATCCTGGATCGTTTATGGACTTGGGTCTGAGAACCGGAACCTCCCCTCTTTCATCACAATCTGCCCTACTCTGGCGCACGGCGGAGTCAACAATTGGGGATCCGCCTTTCTTCCCCAGCATTGCCAGGGAACTCCGATGGGCACTGCGAGTTCATCCTCTCGCGACGCTAAAGTCAAACACATCACCCCTCCGGGAGTGATTGGTGCTGATCAGCGGAAACAGCTCGATTTTATTCGCAGGATGAATGAGCGGAGCGTTACCGAGAGTCCGGAAGTTGAGGCGATGAATGCCCGCCTTTCCTCGTTTGAACTCGCCTACCGGATGCAGACCTCAATGCCCGAGGCTCAGGATCTCTCCGGTGAATCCGAGGCGACGCAAAAGCTTTACGGTGTTGATGATCCCGTCACTGAGGATTTTGGACGCCAATGCCTTCTTGCGCGTCGTTTCTGCGAGCGCGGAGTCCGCTTTGTGCAGGTAACGCACTCCGACAGCGAAGTGCAATGGGATCAGCATTCCAAACTCTATCAGGGCCACACTAAAAACGCAGCCGAGGTCGACAAGCCGATCGCGGGCCTTCTTAAAGACCTCAAGTCCCGGGGGATGCTGGAAGACACGCTGGTCGTTTGGGGTGGAGAATTCGGTCGCACCCCGACCGCCCAGGGAGGTAACGGTCGCGACCACAATCCTCACGGATTCACCATCTGGATGGCCGGTGGAGGCGTCAAAGGCGGCTTCGCCTATGGAGCGACGGATGACTACGGCTATTACGCAGAAAGAGACAAAATGCATGTTCATGATCTGCACGCGACCATTTTACATTTGATGGGCCTGGATCACGAGGCCCTCACTTTCCGACACGCCGGTCGAGATTTCCGCCTCACCGATGTCCACGGCACTGTCGCCAGGGCAATCCTGGCTTGAAAAGCAAACGAAGCCTTTCTCCCGTTTCTTCTCCAGCGGTTGATTCGTATCTGATCCTGGAAACGGCGCGCTTCATGCTCTATTTGACCAACGCCAATCGTGCGCTATAACTCCACCCCAACCTATGGCAAACACCATTCCAGAAATTCCAGAAGATGCTCCTTTCTCAGCAGATCAGCGCGCCTGGCTGAAAACTTACCTGACCCAACTCGTTCAGACGATGGGCAACGGGAGCTCAGCGATCGTCAAGGCTGCCGGTAAGCCCCGGGCTCTTTTTCTGTATGGAAGTCAAAGTGGCAATGCTCAGGCGCTTTCGGAAGGATTTGCCGAAGTGATGAACAATGACGGATGGGCTGCAGACGCAGTCGATATGGAAAATCATGCAACTGTTGATCTCGTCGAGGAGCCGCTCATTTTTGTGATCACGAGCACCTGGGGTGAGGGCGATCCACCGGATAATGCTGTCGAATTCTGGGAGAAATTCAAATCATCCGATTTCCCCAAACTGCCGAACAGCCGCTTTTCGGTTCTCTCCCTGGGAGACACAAACTACGCGGATTTCTGTGAGATGGGTAAGCTCATGGATAAGCGCCTCGAAGAACTGGGCGCGGAACGAATTGCAGGTCGAGTTGACTGTGATGTGGATTACGAAGACCCGGCGGAGGAGTGGTTTCGAGTAGTTTCCATGAAGCTGGACGAGATTGGAAAGGAAGTCTTTACGACAACTGTAACCACTGACGGGCTCTCAGAAGTCGAATCGCTTGAGAACATTCCTTTCGGGAAAAAGCGTCCCTTTCCCGCGCCGCTTAAGTATCGCTACAAGCTCAATCTTGATCCTTCACCCCGCGATACCCGCCACATCGAATTGAAGCTGAACGGCTCAGGTCTCGAATACGAAGTTGGTGATGCCGTCGCGACCTACCCTCTGAACGACACCGCGCTCGTGGATGAGATAACCAGTATTCTCCCCTTCAACACGGCTGTTTCAGTCACCGCTCACGACGGACGTAAACTGTCGCTTCGAGACGCACTCCTCGAATGCTACGACATTCGCACAGTGACCAAAGCGATGGTCAAGAAATGGGCACCTTTGACTTGTCACCCATTCCTGCATGCAGTCCTTGAAGATGATGAGCAAATGTCTGCACTTATCGAAGGGATCGAAGTAGTCGACTTGATCTATGATTTTCCGGCGGACATCAAGAGCGGACAGGACTTCGTCGGGATGCTCCGCAAACTGCAACCAAGACTCTACTCAATTGCCTCGAGTCCGAAGAAGCACCCCGATGAGGTTCATCTCACCGTCGCAAAGGTGGTTTACGATTCGAAAGGACGTGTTCGCAAAGGGGTTGCTTCCAACTACCTCTGCGAATGGATGGACGAGGAACAGGAGGTCCGGGTCTTCATGCAGCCGACAAAGCATTTCAAACTGCCGACCGATCTAAATAAAGATGTCATTATGGTCGGTCCCGGAACCGGAATTGCTCCGTTCCGTGCTTTTCTCGAAGAGCGTCAGGTGACGAAGGCAGCCGGTCGAAACTGGCTCTTTTTCGGTAACCCACACGAATCGACAGATTACTTTTACAAAGAAGAGTTCGATGAAATGGCAGAGGAAGGAATCCTCACTCGCATCGACTGTGCCTGGTCCCGCGACCAGGAGCACAAGATCTACGTCCAGGATAAGATCCGTGAGTTTTCGGAAGAAGTCTGGAAATGGCTCGAGGCAGGAGCGCACTTTTACGTCTGCGGCGATGCCACTTACATGGCAGGAGACGTTGATAAGGCGCTTTTTGAGCTCGTCAGGAAATATGGCGGCTATGACAACGAAGGCGCCGAGGCCTACCTGAAGAAGCTAAAGGATGACGGCCGCTACCAGCGCGACGTCTACTAGTCAGTGGCGCAGCCTGAGTTGGGCGACTGCGTTTCGTTGGACCACTGACTATTCCACTAGTGATTTAACGGCCGACAAGGGCGAATTCTTCCCCCGTTCCATCAATTATTTCGCAAACATCGGCCCGGTAGTGCTATCCCCTTGGGAAGACCTATGCCGGACGAATCCCGCCACGACGAATTCATGCAGCTGTTCATCGAGTATCAGCCGCAGATATATGCCTATGTGCGGAGCCTGCTTTACCAGAGGGCTGATGCGGACGATGTCATGCAGGAGACTGCTTCGGTTCTATGGCGGAAGTTTGACCAGTTCGAGCGCGGGACTCGTTTTGATCGCTGGGCGTTTCGGACGGCTTATCATCAGGTTAGATATTTCCGGCAGAAAAAGGCCCGGGAATCGAAACGTCTCCAGTTCGGCGATGATTTGATCGAAACCCTCAGCGGCGAAGCGGAGGAGTTTCTCGACAACACCGATGACACTCTCGCGGCGCTGGAGCGCTGCGTGCAAAAGCTTCCGACAAAGCATCAGGAGATGGTCCGCTGGCGTTTTGAACCGGGCGGCACGAATCGCGCCATTTCAAAGCGTGTTGGCAAATCGGAGTCAGTCGTGAGTCGTTCGATGAACAAAATTTACGAGAGCCTCATGCGGTGTGTATCAGTACAGATAAAATTCAACGGACAAGTGGGATGAAGGAGGTCGATCACGAATTAGTAAGGCTGTGCGGGAAACTGCGTGACGAGGAAATCACGGACGAGGAAATCGCGGCTCTGGAGAAACGCCTCCAACAGAGTCCGTCGGAGCGCGCCTACTACCTGCGATTCATGCAGATCGACGCGCTCCTCGAAAAATTCCCCCCAATCGTCGAGGAAACGGTCGCGGAGGAGTCGATCGCCGGAGGTCGGCTCATTCATTTGCCGGTCGCGCGTGCCGCAGGATGGCTTGCCGCCGCGGCCCTGATCACACTCGTTTGCACTGTTGGGGTTCAGGCCCTTTTCCCGAGTCGCGGCGGCGAAGAAGTTCCGCGTGTCGCGAAACGAAGCATTGCCACACTCGTTTTCGCTGAAGATTGCTCATGGAAAAAGCAGCCCTTCACCGAGGGGCAGCGGCTGACGAAGGGCCTGCTGCAACTCACCTCGGGGACAGCGGTGGTTCGCTTTGATGGCGGAGCCGAGGCCGTTTTGACCGGGCCGATGGGGCTGCAGCTCGACTCCTCAACGGCTGCAATGCTCATCCACGGCGAGGTCGTCGTGAGAGCCGAGGAAGGCACTGAGGGCTTCATTCTCGACACGCCTTCAGGAAGACTGATCGACCTTGGCACTGAGTTCGCAGTGAAGGTCGAGGATTCCGGGGCGACTGAATTGCATGTCCATGAGGGCGAAGTCGCGCTTGGAGCGGACTTTCGTGAAAAGCCGGGCAACGTCATCGAGGCGGGCAAAGCGGTGCGGCTCGCAGGGAATCTGAGTGCGGGCCGGAGCGATGTCGCACTCGATGCACCTCGCTTTCAGGAATTGCTGGAGCGGGCAAATCCGCGCGAACGTCGCGATCTCATGACTGCCTACGAGGGCTTTCACGTCGATCCGGGAATCTATCTGCCCCGCGAGATAACAGGCGGCAAAGGATGGAAAGGTCTATGGCGACATCGCACTGAAGGAGAACGCCAGGACAAACTCGCCGACGTGACAGACCGTCTCACCATTTCCATGAGCAAAATGGAAGTCGCGTGGCCAATCAAGGGTGGGCAACTGGGGATGCTTGAGCTCCCGCAGGGGCCGAATATTTGGATTCGGGAGATGCAGAAACCGCTTAAAATGGATAAGTGGGGTATTCGCTACTTCAGCTTCCTCGTGACAGAGCCGGAAGAAGTGAAGTCGTCGAAAAAAACCGGTAAGCCGGACCGGCAGGACTTGCGATTCACCTTCCGTTCTCTGGATGACTATTTCGGAGAAACTCTAAGCATCGGCTGGGAAAGGAGTCTCCGACCTCGCGTCTCGTCAGACAGCGGCTTGAACCGCTCTATTCGAGCTATCCCCGGCGGGCAGACAGTATTCTGTGTCGCAAAGATGGAAACGCGCAAAGGGGGCAGCGACCGTGTCAGCTTCCGCTTTTATACCCGTGATGAGCCATTGGATATCGTCGAACCGGCAGAGTGGGATGTGACCCTGACCGATCTCCGTCAGGACGCGAACTACGACCTCCTCGTTCTCACCTCGAACTCGCAGAAAGTCCGCTACCTCGATGAGATTCGGATGGGCCCCTCGTGGCGCTCGGTCACACCGATTGATTCATCGGAGCTTCTCATGAGTTCAGTTAAAACTCAGTGACACCGCACTAAATGAAGCTCCCCCCACTTCGTTCTCACCTTTCCGTTCTTCACTTCTCGCTCCCGATAAAGTGTGACTCAGCCTCCTCGACTTCCCAGCGATGATAGGCCTCGGCATATTCCGGGCAGGTTGCGACGAGGAGAGCATGTGAGCCATCGCCAACAAGCTCTCCGTCTTCGAGAAAAAGAATGCGCGGAGCCTGCCTCAGTAGGTCGATACGATGAGTCACGAGAAGTGTCGTCCCTTCCCCGTCACGAGTACGCTCCAGAATAGAGTCATGAATGAGCGACTCGCTTTCCGGCTCGACCGAAGCGGTCGGCTCATCAAGCAACAAGATAGTCGGCACGGTAAGGAAGGCACGGGCAAGACTGAGACGTTGCCGTTGACCACCGGAAAGTTTCACGCCGTTTTGACCGACTTCGGTATCATATCCGTTTGGAAGATTTTGAATGAAGTCATGAGCATTTGCGGCATAGGCAGCTTTTTGGATGTCTTCCCCGTCTGCATCGGGGAGGCCGTAACGAAGATTGTCGAAGACCGTTCCGTTAAAAAGGTAATTGTCCTGTCCCACGTAGCCGATTGGACTTCGGAGCGACGATAGTCCGAGGTCTCGAATGTCGTTGCCATCGAGAAAGATGTGGCCTGAAATAACATCGTAGAATCGTGGAATTAAATTCAGAAGCGTGCTCTTCCCTGAACCACTTCCACCGGCAATGGCGACAAACTCACCCTTTTCAATCTCGAATGAAACGCCGCTGAGGATTTGTTTGTCAGGGACATAATGAAATTTCACCTCTCGAAATTCGATCTTCCCCTCGGGATTCTTCCACAGAGTTGGGTTTGGCTTTGATTCAATCGTAACGGGCTCCTGAAGCAGTTCCATGACTCTGGAGGCAGCTGCCCTGGCTCTTTGAAGGATATCACTCGTCTGTGCGATCGTCCGAATCGGGCTTTGAAGACGCCACCAAAACCCCCGGTAGGCGATTAAGGCACCGAGGGTGAACCAATCGCTGCCACGCATGATGAGCCATGCACCGACGCCGAGCATGATGAGGTTGTTGATAAACCCGAAAGTGGATACAATCGGAAAATAAGTGTTTCTGAGCCGACTTGCCTTCACGCTCGTCTCGTAAAATCCATCGGCTCGCTTCTGGAAGTCATCGATCTCGGCCTCTTCACGGGAGAAAGACTGAGTCACTTGAATACCGGTCAACCTGTCTTGAAGGAATGATCCGATATTCCCGAGTTTTTTCCTGACCCCTTCGTAAATGGCTTTGACGCGACGGTTGTATTTCCGGATAAAGATGAAAGCGAAGGCCAACGGGATAATCGAGGCTGCACCTACGACCGGACTTAGCCAGAGGACCATCGCAGCGACGACGAAAAAGGTGACCACTTCTTCAAGAAGGTTGGTCAATCCTTGGAGCACCGATTGCTCCATCGCATCGATATCACTGGTCATGCGCGTGACGAGGTCTCCAGTGGAGCGATCACGATGGTATTCCAGAGATTGATGCTGAAACTTCGAAAAAAGCTCGGATCGGATATCCCGCACAAAAGCCTGCCCGGTTTTTTCGAGTAGGTAATTCTGAAAAGCACCGCAGCCCAACCCAACGAGATAGGTCGCGAACATGATCGCAAGCCACATCCCGAGGATGCCGGGAGTTAGAGTCTTCTCAACAAGGTGGTCAGCGACGAATCCCCAAACAAGAGGATGGAAATTTATGAAAGGAACCGCAAAAATGAGCAGAGCAAGCGCGGTATAAATTCGGCCGCGATACGGAGAAAGACGCTTCCAGACCTCCGCGCGGAGGTCGCGGTCGGTGATTTCATAGTTGCCGGGCATCGATAGAATTACGACCCGCCCCTGTTTTCAGGCTGAATCAAGGTAGCGTCTTCTCAGGGAGATGTCCTCCCATCCCAGTTGCTGGAGTTAGCTTCTCACGAAACTCCACATCGCGCTATTCCACGACCGACTTAATCTGCATCCGGGTACTGGATTTGATCTGACCGGTCGACGGATTGATTGTTTCGATCCGCATTTCATCGACCATCCAGATGTCGTCAAACTTTTTGCCGCTGAGAACTTCAAAGCGGCGAACCGGCCGCCCGGAAGAGTTGTAGCCATTCATCTTGATCATCCCACCGCTTCCACGGTCAATCCAGACATCCACGGTGGAGTAGGCTCCTTCGCCATCCGGATTTAAAACCCTAACATGCCAACACTCACGTGCTTTGATTTTATCCAATTTCACGATTTTAGCATTTGGCCAGTAGAGAAACCTCATCGCAAGGTCCTCGTAGGTCACATCAGTACCCCGAACTTCTTGCGCATACTTCGAAGGGTTGACGGGTTGCATCGCTTTCCCATCGAGCCCTTCAAACAAGGCAAAGCTGTTATTCTTTGTGTCCAGATAAATGACCTGAGACGGACTGTCGAAAATGAAGCGGATTGACTCAGGCTTCAGAGACATCAAAAACGGAGTCTTAGAAGCGAATCCAGTTCGTAACAGGCCCGTGAAATCTCGATTGAAGAGCGTGTAGCTATATCGAACAAGTTTGAGAACTTCATCGGCCGTGAGTTGATCGATTGGTTTCCCGGCAAATGAAGGAGTGTTTCCAGCCGGTGGACTTTCACCTGTTTCTTCCTGAGCGAAGGAAGGGAGCGCAAAGATGCTGAACGAAAATGCAAAGATCAAAAGGGATTTCATCGGGAACGGAGAGAGTGTGACAGCCATTAGACGGCGCAGCTTAAGATACATGCAAAAGCTTCATCGAAAACCCCAACTATCAAAGGAAGTGTAGCAATTCGACTGGCAGCACCGTCCGGTCTCTGCCAGTTTGAGATTATGGAGAATCATCGCCTCGTCCTGCCAGAGCATCTAAACCAATATGGCTTCCTTTTTGGCGGCTATCTCTTGATGTGGGTCGATGAGGTCGCCTGGATGGCGGCGTCCCTCGATTTCAGCGACTGTCACTTCGTGACGGTCGGGATGAAGGCAGTCGCATTTCACAGAACAGTGAAGCAAGGGACGATACTTCGATTTGAGACTAAACTAATCAATCGTGGAAAAACCTCCGTGACATACTCCGTGAGCGTCTTAAATGATCAGGTCGAGATATTTTCCAACTCGGTAACCTTGGTGAGGATCAACGAATCAGGGGAGAAACAATCGCTTCCCAAGCACTGAAAGTCTGGTAGCCTCTCCCATTTTTTGAGTATGAGCGACGCGAATAGAGCCGCTATTTCAGTAGTCGGCTCTCTGAATATTGACTATTTCACGAAGGTTCAGACCTTACCGACTCCGGGAGAAACTGTTTCCTCGCGGAGGCTGGAGCTTTTTCGCGGTGGCAAAGGAGCTAATCAGGCAATCTCAGCCTGCCGTCAGGGAGCGAAAGTTTACTTTTTCGGCTGTGTTGGTGAGGATGAAGATGGAGTTGCTTATCGGAAGGCCCTCACGGACGAAGGTATTGATGTCTCTCATTTGAACCGTGTCTCAACGAAAACAGGGGCGGCGTTCATCACTGTTGATGACAGCGGTGAAAATATGATAGTGATCGCCCCCGGGGCCAATGATCGCTTAGACATAGATGACATCAAAGCGGGACGTGATGTCATTGCCGGATCCCGGGCTGTTTTAGGACAGTTTGAAACGCCTCTCGAAGCGCTCGTGGAAGCCGCGACGATTGCCAACAAGGAAAATATTCCGGTCGTGATCAATCCTTCTCCGATCAAACCTGAATTTCCATGGCACCTTATTCAAACCGACTATCTCATCGTGAACGAAGGAGAAGCGGTCGAGGTGCTGGGATTTGCTCCTCTCTCAGAGGGCGAAGCGACATTGCGCCAGCGTCTTCACGAACTTAGGGTGGAGTATCTTATCGTGACACGTGGCAGCGATGATACACTGCTCTTCAGTCGAACCGGCATGAGCGAAACGATCGAGACACTTCCGGTCTTACCTGTCGACACTGTTGGAGCCGGCGACTCATTTGCCGGATGCTTCACGGCCCGGATCGCGGCTGGAGAGAAGATGGAAGATGCGATTCGCGCGGCAAATTGCGCAGGAGCTCTCACGACTTTGGGGGCCGGGGCGCAGGATCCGATTCCGGACTATGAAAAAGTTGATCAACATCTTGATCATCTTTCATCAAAGTCATAGCCTGAATCCAGAATGAAGCCGATCCCTCAAGTTTTGCTCATCTTTCTGGTCACAGTCTTCCTTGTCGGCACACAATCGGCATCCGCCGAATCGTGGCCCAAATTCCCATGGCCGCAGTTTCGCGGGCCGAATGGTGATGGTATTGCAAGGGCAGAGAACGTGCCTTCCAAATTCGACGAAGAGACTGGTCTTGAATGGAAAACAGAATTGCCCGGTCGAGGTTGGTCCTCTCCCGTTTTCGACGGAACGCATCTCTGGATGACGACTGCGGTCGAAAAATTTCCCTCGGAAGAGGAGAGACTCGCCAAGTTGCGTGCCGACGGAGAAGAGGAGAAAAAATTCAAGTCCCGCCAAGTTGCCGATCGCATCGAGATTGCCGTCTTGAAAGTTGACTACGCGACAGGAGACTTAGTCGAAGAGATTGTTCTCGCAACGATCAACGAGCCCCAAACGATTCATACCTTTAACAGCTTCGCCTCCCCCACCCCGATTATCGATGATGGTGTCCTCTACGCTCACTTTGGCACCTTCGGCACCTTTGCCGTGGGGATGGCAACGTCAGAGGTAAAATGGCATCGTAGAATCGAACTTGAACACGGAGTTGGCCCCGGGAGTTCACCTTTTATTTATCAGAATCTGCTGATCCTTATTTGCGATGGAGTTGATCAGCAGTTTGTCACCGCACTCAATAAGTCGAACGGCGAAGATGTCTGGAGGACTAACCGCCCGGAAATGCGAGCACCGCTGGGTGATCAGAAAAAGTCATACAATACACCGGTGCTAGTGCGAGGGGCTGACGGAGAGGAACAGTTGATTTGCATGGGTGCGCAGTGGCTTGTGAGCTATGTGCCAGACACAGGAAAAGAAATCTGGAAGCTTGATCATGGGAGTGGCTTTTCCGTCGTCCCGCGCCCTGTCTTCAGCGAAAAGACGCAGCTTCTCTATCTGAGCACGGGCTTTGGAAAACCAATGCTCCTTGCCATCCGCGTCGACGGGAAGGGCGACATCACGGAACAAAACAAGATCATGTGGCGTGAGGAGAAAAGAATTCCGGCCAAGCCATCTCCACTTCTCGTGGGTGATGAGCTCTATGTGATCTCCGATGGAGGGATCGCCTCATGTTTTGATGCTCTGACGGGGACGCATCACTGGACCGAGCGAGTTGATGGGAACTACTCGGCTTCCCCGCTCTTTGCCGATGGCAAAATCTACTTTGCGAATCAAGAAGGAACGATCAATGTCCTTAAGCCCGGAAAAACCTTTGCCCTTGCGGAAACGAACCAGCTGGAAGGTTCAATCATGGCTTCCCCCTTGGCATATGATGGTGCTCTGATCATTCGTTCCGACACTGCCATTTATCGGTTTTCGAACTGACTGGCTTTAGTCTCTCTGAAACGCTGGAAACCCGGTTTTAGATAGACCCGCATTTTTATTAAACTAAGCGTGACAAAATGACCGCTTCCCGATATGCCTATTGGAAACTGATGCTTTCATATCTCCATGAATAACAAAACCTGTCCTACTATTGTCCGAATTTTGGCGGTTCTTCTCGCCGGAATTTTTATAACTACCTCTCACGCCCGCACTTGGACCAGCACTGACGGCAAGTCAATGCAGGCCATTTTCCTGGGAATTGAGGGCGATAATTTCCGCTTTAAGATGCGGGATGGAAATCAAATCGTTGTGCCAAGCGATCGATTCATTAAGGCAGACCGGGAAGCCGCTGAGCGACTTGATCTCATCGGCGATGATTCTTTCACGAAAGCGTCGGCTCGCCAAATTGACACGCTTCTTGCCGGAAACCTGAAAGAAGCTGGTTTCTCTTCATTTAACGAGCCTCTCCCTGACGACCTTTTTGTCCGACGCGTCTATCTCGACATTATCGGGCGCATTCCGACCAAGGAGGAATTTCTTGAGTTTGCCGAAAGCGCACGTCCCGACAAGCGCGAAGCCTTGATTGATGATCTCCTTCTCTCTCCTGGCTATGCCTCGCATATGTTCAACTATTTCGCTGACATGTATCGGCTCAATGCCTCTGAGGCATTTGTGAACGGAATCCGTATGGATCCTTACATCCAATGGTGGCGTGACCAACTCAGGGCAAATCGCCCCTACCATGAGATGGTAACCGATATGCTCACGGCAACTGGAAACGTCGGACAAAATCCTGCTTCCGGATTCCTCCTTCGAGACACCGGGATGGAATTTGATGCATTTGCAAACTTCGGTCAAACGATGCTCGGGATTGATATTTCCTGCGCACAGTGCCACGACCACCCTTTCGACGAGTGGACTCAGGGAGACTTTTATGACATGGCTGCTTTTTTCGGGAACACTCAACGTTCCCTTGGATATCGCCCCGCCGCGGCAATGATGGGCGGAGGTATGATTGAAATGCCTGACGCACCTGAAGGTTGGAAAAAGCAATTCGAGAATTATGCTGTAGAAGAGCATGGGATCGTTCTGCGCGACCAGTCGGACCGTCAGTTTCGCTACTTCGTTCAAGCTCTCGGATGGAATATTTCTGATAACGAAACGCTTGAAACTGTGCTGCCTCATGACTTTCGCGGCAGCGGTGGAAAGCCGAACGAAGTTGCCCGCCCCAAAACTCTGATTGGCAATGCCGCCAAAGTGGGTGGAAAAACCCGCCGCGAAGCAGTTGCCGAGTGGCTTACAGATCGCGACAATCCGCGCTTTGCGCTCGTCATTGCGAACCGCATGTGGGATCGCGCCTTCGGCCGTCCTCTTGTTGGACCGGTAACAGACTTTGCTGATTCATCGATTCGTGGTGCAGCACAGCCTGAAACCCTCCAGTTTGTCACTCGCGAGATGCAGAGAGTGAACTATGACCTACGCGAATTCATGCGGATTCTTTACAACACAAGAGCATATCAGTCGATCGCAACCGAGGAAGAGCCCGATTGGGGTTCCGACTATGCCTTCCAGGGCCCGGTCCTCCGCCGCATGCGGGCTGAGCAGGCCTGGGACTCAATGATGCTTCTTCAGCACGGTAAGGAAATTGACGAAAAGAGCGGCGCAGACGGCTCTTTCTACAAAGCGGTTCTTGATATCGATTTTAACACCATGAGCAACGATGAGGTATGGGACCACTTCCAGGCTTGGAAGATGGCTTCAGGCCGACGCATGGGGAACGCCGTTCTCGCCTCTGAGGGCAGCATGACTCCTACCGTAATCGACGATAATGATCTCCGTGCTTCCGAACTCGCTCAGCCATACACCAACGCTTCAATGCTAGACACCTTCGGGCAATCCGATCGGGTTATCACTGATGACCACAACTATGACGGCTCAGTGCCTCAGGTTCTGGCGCTGATGAATGGAAATGTCACCGAGAGATTGACAGGCCTGTCATCGAAAGTGGTTGAAGATATGGAAGAGTATGATGGACCGGATGATAAGGTTCGCGGTGTTTTCTTCACGCTCCTCAACCGCTTCCCCACCAAGGACGAACTCAGTCTCGGCACCGAGATGATCGAAGACTTTGGAGATGACGGCATTTCCGATCTTGCCTGGGCCCTGATGAACAGCCCAGAGTTTCTCTTTATTCAGTAATTCACTCTTTCTAAAATTTTTAATCGTTCAAATCTCATGGACCATATCGCATCCCTTGCCGGCAAAGATTCTCTGAGCCGCCGCTATTTCATGGAAATGTCCGCGAAGCTCTCTTTGGGAGTCGGGCTTACCGTTCCATTTCTCCCTCGCCAATTGAAGGCGCAGGAGACCGGAAAAGCAAAAAACCTCATTTACATTTACCTCTCCGGAGGAATGACTCATCTCGACACCTTCGATCCGAAGCGTGGTGACGTCATGGGCAACACCGAGACAATCGACACGGTGGTTGATAACATGAAGATGGGCCAACACCTCTCCGGACTGGCGCAACAGGCTGATAAGCTTGCTGTGATCAACTCAATGTTCTCAACAAATGGTGCTCACGAACAGGGGCAGTACATCATGAGGACGGGCTACGAGAAGCGTGCCACGATCGTCCACCCAACCATTGGCCCATGGGCTGAGAGGCTTCTCGGTAAGAAGAACGAAGTTCTTCCTGACAGTGTTCTCATTGGACAAAGCACGTCGAACGCAGGCTTCATGGACCCTTCGTTGAGCCCCCTTCCGATCGCGAATCCTTCCGGAGGTGTTCCAAATACGGAACTCATTGTTGAAGGAGACCGGTTTTCACGCCGCATGGAGATGGCGCAGAAGCTTGGGAATCAGTTCACTGAGAAGTTCAAATACAGCGGTCCCGATTCCTACGTTGAATACTACAAGCAGGCCAACCAGTTGCTTAATAGTGACGAATTGTCAGCATTTGATATCTCAAATGAATCCAATGCCGCTGACTACGGGACAGGTCGCCTAGGACAAGGATGTTTACTTGCCCGCAAACTCGTCGAAAGCGGTGTTCGTGTTGTTGAGGTTGTCTCCGGCGGATGGGATATGCACGTGGACGTCGACGGCTCGACCGCCACCCGCATACCCGAGATGGATAAAGCAGTCACAACCCTGCTAAAAGATCTCGAGTCCCGCGGACTGCTCGATAGCACACTGGTGGCTATCGGGACTGAGTTTGGACGAACACCTGACATCAACATGAACTCAGGTCGTGACCATTACCCTGCGGCTTACTCCTGCGTCCTCGCCGGCGGAGGCATCAAGGGTGGAACAGTCTATGGCGAAACCGATGGTCAGGGTAAAAAGGTGAAAACTAATCCAGTCACTCCCGAAGATTTCATCGCTACAATTGGACATGGCATGGGCCTGAACCTTGAGGAGACTATCTACTCGCCAACTCAGCGCCCCTTTACCTTCGGTGATAAAGGTAAGCCTGTGACAGAGCTTTTCGGGTAATCCTGCTCAGTTCTACTTCAAATCTTCAAAAGCCGGGGTGACGTCAAATCACCCCGGCTTTTTTGTATCCTGATATCGGATATGCGTTCCCCGATTATCACTTCCCTATGCAGAAACTGCTGAAAATCTCACCCAGAATTTCCTCTACATCGGTTTTACCGATGACCTCACCAACAGCGCTCAGGCCTTCCCGCAGATCCATCGCGACAAATTCAGGAGACTCTTTCACTGCCAGATTGTTCTCCGCTTTCTCAAAAAATTGAGAGGCTTGCTTCAGACAGTGCTGGTGCCTCGTGTTGATGGAGATCAAACTACTAGTATTGATGTCACCATTCCTGACCAGAGTTTCGTGAAGGTATTTTCTCAATAAATCTCCTGCTTCCGGCTCAAGACAGGAAACGGATAGCCCTTCTTTGCTAACCCAATCGGAGTGAATTGGTAGGTCGGACTTGTTCAGGATCTGAACAACCCTTGAGTTCTCCGGGATCGCAATACTTGCTGTCTCATCTGCTGAAGCGCTCGAATCGATCACCCAGAGAATCAATTCCGCTCTGGATAACTGCTCTTTGCTTCGTTCAATTCCCCTTTGCTCGATTGCCCCTGCGTTTTCCCTGATTCCAGCGGTATCGATCAGTCGAATGGGGATGCCGTTAAGGTTGATGACTTCCTCAATTGTATCACGAGTCGTGCCAGCCTCATCGGTGACAATCGCACGCTCAAAACCAAGCAGCAGATTGAGTAGACTGGATTTCCCCGCATTCGGACTCCCGCAAATCACAGTGCGAAGTCCCTCCCTCAGAATCTTACCCTGGTCAGCTGTCGCAAGAAGATAGCCAACAGCATTTCGGATCTCCGAAATTCGTTCCAGTAGGCTCGCAGAAGAATCGGGATCAATATCTTCATCCGGAAAATCGATGTATGCTTCAACATGAGCAAGCAATCCAATCGCCATTTGCCGAATCTTCTCTAGCTCCGATCCTAATCGCCCCGAGAGTTGCTCTTGCGCAGCTCTCGCCGCAAGCTCTGTGCTCGCTGATATGAGATCCATGATCGCTTCGGCTTGCGTCAGATCCATCTTGCCATTGAAGAAGGATCTCTTGGAGAACTCCCCGGGTTCGGCAGGAACAGCACCTGCCGCCAAGAGAAGCTCCAGGATGCGTTTCGTAACGACCAGTCCCCCGTGGGCCGCAATCTCAACCGTGTCTTCACCGGTAAAACTGGCTGGTCCGGGAAACCATGTCAGCAGAACATTGTCAACGGGACGCCCTCCGCTGTCTAGAATGTGGCCAAGGTGCTGATACCTCGGCCTCCAATCGTCCTTGGCCTTTCCTTTGAAAACCGAAGCGACAATATTTTGGGCTTCCGAGCCGCTCACGCGGATAAGAGAGATCGCCCCAGTGCCCGGGGCTGTAGCAATGGCCGCAATGGTGGTATCGAAGTTCACAGTAGTGCTGAATGTGTGATTGTTTGAGCCCGTGGCAAGCCGGAAAATCCATTGCAGAACCGCACTGAAACCTCCAACTTGGCTTGAGAGGTATGTTAATCAAAGATTTGCCGGAGGATGAGCGCCCCCGTGAGCGTATCGCCGCTCATGGAGCGGAGACGCTGAGTGATGCAGAAATACTCGCGGTATTCTTCGGAACCGGGCGAATGGGAATGAGCGCCGTTGATTTGGGTCGCGATATTATTTCCAAGTTTGGCAGTTTACGTAATCTGTCTAGGGCGACTGTAGCTGAGTTGACTCAGATTAGCGGAATCGGACCTGCGAAAGCAGCGCAGCTTGCTGCCGTATTTGAATTTGGACGCCGATTATCGCGTGAAGCATTTTCCGACACCCCAGTCACCTGCCCTGAAGAAGTCTATGCCCTGCTAGGATCATCGATGCAAAGCTTGTCGCAGGAGTCAGTTCGGGTCATTTTGTTAAATCACCGAAAAAAGCTGATTCATATCGACGAAATATTTCGCGGAACCGGCAACGAGTCTTTTGCTAATCCTTCTGAAATTCTTCGACGGGCTATTAGCCATGCTGCCCACGCAATGATTCTGGTTCATAATCATCCCTCGGGAGACCCCTCTCCCAGTCGCGCTGACCACGAGGTAACCAAGCGAATCAGCGAAGCATGCCGTGCCGTTGGCGTTGAATTTACCGATCATGTCGTAATTGGCGGCGAGTCCGAAGCCGAAATGAGGTCTCCCTACTTTAGCTTTCGGGAGGCGGGGCTCTTATAAATTCAAGAAATTGTGCCCTAAATACTCGTTAATGAATCCATCTAAAATTAGGCGTTTCGCCTCTCAAAAATGAGAATCCATAGCAGGTTATGGAAATTTTAGATAAACTTAACTTTCTACCCCGAAATACGAAAATTTCGTTGGTGTTTCGGTGTTTTGTGAGTAAATGACACATGGTAAATTGCCGAAAACTAGCGCATATTTGCTACTGACTTCAAAGCCGCTTTGATTTCTACGAGAGACAGATCTGAAACGTTCATTTTCAGTGGGTTCCCCATTCCCACTGTTCTCTGCTTTTTCGCGACTATTTTCCTGGGGATAGTAACCTCTGCTTCCGCTTTGGACACAGGATTTGAATTCGCGGGATCACCTTCGGAGGGTATGATCGACCTCGACATTCAGAGTGATTTTTCCGACTTTGATGAAGAACTCGGAATAGCACGGGCTCGCGGAGATGTAATCGTCATCTACGGCGGCGTGACAATTCGTGCAGAACAGGTCGAGTACCATCAATTTTCAGGGAAGATCTTCGCACGTGATAATGTTCGGGTTTATCGGAATGGCGAGACGATCGAGGCTGAAGAGATCATCTACAACGTGAACACGGGCGAGATGACTACGAGCGAACTCAAGAGTGCTCTCGAACCTCTCTTTTACACAACCGACGAGGTCATTCGACCTGAGGAAGGCACGGATGGTCCTATCACGATGTTGAATTCGGACTTCACGACCCACGACTCAGCAACCCCCAATTTTCGCTTTAAAGTTAAGAAGCTTGAGATTTATCCCGATGATCGCGTCGTGATGCACGGCGCAAAGCTATTCATGGGGAATACCCCTGTGATGTGGTTTCCTTATTATGTCCAGCCGGTCGATTCCGATCTTGGCTATTATTTCACTCCAGGTTGGAATTCGGTCTGGGGAGGATTTCTTTTGAACCAATACGGATTCATGCTTGGCGAAGATATCTTTGCCAAAGCCCATCTGGACGTGCGAACCGAACGAGGTGTCGCGGGAGGTTTTGAATTCGAATCTGCCAAGTTTCGTGACAATCCCCACATAGGAAAACTCAATCTCTACTACGCGAACGATTCAAACCCTCAACTGGCTTTTAACGGGCTAACACGCCCAGACATCGTCGATCCGAACAGATACAGGGTGAACTTTCAACATCGCATCTATTTCCCTGGCTCAGACGACGAGACTTTCTTTCTCGACTTCGATATCAACAAATTGTCAGACGCTTTCGTCTACGAGGATTTTGCCCCCAGCGAATTCCGTGTCGATCCACAGCCGGACACAATGATCAATCTGAACAAATTATTTGATCAGGGGGAGATCTCATTAACTGGACGGTTCGCTATCAATGACTTTTTCCAGACTGACACCCGCTCACCTGAGTTGGCCATTGATATCATCCGCACACCGCTCGGGGAATCCGGATTTTTCTACGAGGGGCTCACTACTTACGGAATTATTGACGAAGAGCTCGCGGAAGAATCCATCCGTGCTGGACTCACTGATCCTCCCGGTTTTAATCGATTTCAAACCTACCACGAATTCCTTTTCCCGACTCAATTAGCCGGATTCCTGAACGTGACTCCCCGTGTTGGAGCCGGCTACCGAAATTATTCAAACTTTGACATTGCCGGTATCGATACCTTCGAAAGCACGACAACGCACGCCGGGATCGACATCTCGTTTAAAATGTCCAAGAACTCACCCAATGTGATGAATCGCAAACTTGGCCTTGATGGACTTCTTCATGTTGTCCGTCCTTACTTGAACTACTCCCTTGTCAGAACCGACGAAATCAGCGGTCGCTTTACTCCCATTGATCGATTCACTCCCACGACAAGGCTACGTCCGATCGATATGCCACTTTTCACGACAGTGGATGATCTCCGTGACTGGCAGATTGTCCGGGCAGGAATTTCTCAGAAGTGGTATACGAAGAGAAATGGAGTATCTCACGAATGGCTCTCTCTAAACAATTATCTTGAACTCTATCCAGAGGATCCGGAGTTCGACCGCGACACTTCGAATTTCTTCACTGAAGTAGCTTGGAATCCTGTTCCCTGGATTAGTGCGAACACCGTCGCTCAATTCCCTCTCTTTGACGACACCTTGGATTTCACTGAGATCACTTCGAACCTCTACTTCATGCCTAACGACTGGTTTAGAATTGGCTTCGGTCGCTACTTCCTCGACAATCACCCAATCTTTGAGGATTCCAACCTCTACACACTCTCCACTTATACTCGTCTTAGTGATGATTGGGGATTCAGCACCAATCACCGTTTCGAGGCTGACGATGGAACTATGGAGTATCAGCAATACAGCATTCACAAAGACCTTGAAAGCTGGACTGCCACCCTCGGTGGTATCATTCGTGACAACCGGGTCGGAGAAAATGAATACGGAGTTCTCCTGAGCTTGACCTTAAAAGCGTTTCCAAAATTGAGTCTTCCAGTTGATTTTCAGCCCGGCGGTCTCGGTGCCGAAGATAATTAATTCTGTTGCCGGGATTCCAGTTTCCAGGCCATAAATCCGAACTCATTCGCGCACTAGACGCACTCTCGTTTTCTGGGCATCCAGCGAGAGTACCACTTCTTTTCTACAGTCTCTTGCTTTTAAATTGCGGTGGGACCGGCGTCACGTCTATAAATTGTCAGCATGTGGTGTTTCGTCCAAAAGACCTGGCTAAAACTTGCGTTTCTATTCGTCGCGTTAGTTTGTTGCAGTGGTTGTGAAGAAGACTTTAATAGCGAACCCATTAAAGTAATCGTCCCATTTGCTCCCGGAGGCGGTAGTGACACCCTCGCGAGAGTTCTCGTCCGGGAGATTCAGAAGCAACCTGAAAGAGGGCCCACATGGGTGATCATTAATGTCCCAGGTGCCGGAGGAACAATCGGCAGCAGACGAGTCAAGAATGCCCGTCCTGATGGAAAGACATTACTCTTCCTGCATGACGGGATACTTACGGCAAAGTATGCAAAGCAGGCGCTCTACGGACCGGAGGCGTTTACTCCAATCGGAGTAACAGGACAACTGGGGATGGTAATTTGCGTTGCCGAAGAAAGTCAGTTTGGTTCGCTGCGTGACCTCATGCAGCAGGCGGCAGCAGAACCTGAGACGGTTACATTTGCGGCGAATATAGGAGCACCAAGTTACTTTATGGCAAGACGGCTTGAGCAAGCTCATGGTGGGGCCGCTTTCCGATATGTCCAGTCAGGTGGCGGAGCCAGGCGGTTTGCCGATCTTTCGGGCGGCCATGTTTCAGCAAGCGCGTTCTCAATTTCTGAATATCTTAATTTTCGCGAGGGTGGTATTCGAGCCCTCGCGATCCTCGACGAGAATCGACATCCCCTTCTCCAGGACGTGCCGAGCGCTATTGAGGAAGACTACCAGATTACCTATAGTAACCTGCAAGCGTGGTGGGCTCCGGCGGGAACCCCGGAAACGATCATTGATGAACTCCAGCTAACTCTCAAGAGGGCAATTGAATCTCCTGAAATGCAGCGCTATTCAAAGCAACAGTGCATCGACCCTCTTTTCATGAATTCGGAAGGACTGGAGTTGGCCATGAATCGAAAGTCAGCAGAACTTGGCAATCTGAAACTTGGATTTGATCGAGAGCATCAGCCGCCGATCGAACTGATGCTCACTTTCTGCCTATTGGTGGGTGTGTGTCTCTCCATGAGCAAGCCTTGCAAACTTCCGCAGAAATCAAAGACCCATGAGCCTTCTCATAGTTCATGGAAACACATAGCCCTCGCTACCATCCTCGTAGGATTCATTTCCTCACTCAGCCTTCCCGCAGATATGTTCCTTCTTGCCGGAATACCCTTCGTTCTTGTGAGTGGGCTCCTAACGATGGGAAATGATAGTCTTCGTCTTACGACGCTCATAGCGATCGCAGCCCCACTCATTCTGTTCCTCTTTTTGTCTACTCTACTTGGAATTGATCTCCCATGACGATTTTCGCCGATCTTCTCAATTCCTTCCCATGGATAGCTCTTGGCGTGTGCGTCGGGATCGCAGTCGGGGCTGTTCCAGGCCTTACTGGAGCAATGGTAATTGCTTTAGCCGTTCCACTAACGTTCACCATGGACGAAGCGGACGCTCTGGCGCTTTTGGTTTCGCTCTACACCGGTTCGGTCAGCGGAGGACTGATTTCGGCGACCTTGCTCAAGATTCCCGGAACTCCAGCCTCGATGATTACAATTCTCGATGCCCATCCTATGACCGAGTCGGGGCACGCAGGACGAGCACTCGGGATCGGGATTACGGCGTCTTTATTCGGTGGTTTATTCTCCGGCTTGGCACTCGTTCTTCTGGCAAAACCAGTTGCTGCATGGTCAATTTATTTAGGTCCCTACGATCTCTTTTCCCTAGTTTTCGTAGCACTCATTTTCATTATTGCAGTGGCTGAACCCGGAAGAGTCGGAATGGGAAAAGGAATTCTGGCCGGCTGCATCGGCGTCGGAATTTCTCTTCCCGGGGTTCACCCCGCGACCGGGGAAATCCGTTACACCTTCGGTGTGGCAGATCTCAATGACGGATTTAATCTCCTTCCGGTTTTGATAGGTCTATTTGCATTTAGTCAGGCGTGGAAAGATCTTACTTCGACGCCCGACAAGTTTCGGGAAAGAGTTTCAAAACCAGTGCGAATCACTCTTCCTTTCATTCTGTGGCTTAAGCAGCTTCCCAACTTAATTCGCTCTTCAGCGATCGGAACCTTTGTCGGGATCTTGCCCGGTATAGGCGCCAATGTAGGCTCGGTAATATCCTATGGAGCAGCAAAACACCTATCCAGCGAGCCGGAACGCTTTGGAAAAGGATCCGAAGAAGGTCTAATTGCCTCAGAGTCAGCAAACAACGCTACGGTCGGAGGTGCCTTGATTCCTCTCATTTCACTCGGGATTCCAGGTAGCGTCATTGATGCAATACTCATCGGAGCCTTCGTTATTCATGGCCTTCAGCCGGGACCTCTTCTCTTCCAGAATCATCCTGAAACAGTTCAGGGTCTCCTTGGGGCCTATCTGATTTCGAACGTCATTATGGCGCTTGTGATGCTTGCTGGCGTAAGGTGGATTGCTCGACTAGGCAACGTTTCAAAGGTTCGCCTTGCTCCAATCATCCTACTGTGCTGCATAGCTGGAAGCTACTGCACAGGCAACCGACTCTTTGATGTTTGGATCATGGTAAGTTTCGGAGTTTTGGGAATATTCCTCGAGAAGTTTCGAATCCCCCCTGCCCCGCTCGTGATAGGTTTCGTCCTTGCTCCACTTGCCGAGGAGAACCTCGCTGCAGGACTGATGATTCATGGTGGCAGCTACACCCCTTTGTTCACGACACCGTTTCCTCTGATTTGCTTCTCGGTGGCAGCTCTCTTGATAATTCTCAGCGTGAAGGCTTTAACAAAAACAGCTCCACCGGCAGAAGCCGATAGAGCTGGTTAAATTTAGATAAAAGTGACTCCTGTCAGCGATCGAACTGTGCATCAAAAACGATATTCGAAGCCGGGAAATCGACTTGCTTCACAAAAGCGGCCGACTCTGCGCCTCCCGCCACACGATCCATTCCTCCATCTTCCCACTCGACCGAAAGGGGCCCAGTATACTCAATGTCGTTTAGAGCTCGGATAATACGTTCAAAGTCGATCCGGCCTCTTCCAACTGACTTAAAATCCCAGAAGCGGCGGCGGTTGTGGAAATCCAAGTGACCACCAAATACTCCGGCATCAACGGGATGGTCTGACCAACTCACATCCTTCATATGGACGTGATTAATGCGGTCTGAGAACCGGTAAATAAACTCAACGTAATCAACTCCTTGATAGCCCAAATGGCTGGGATCGTAGTTGAAACCAAAAGCAGGGTGGTAATCAATAGCCTCAAGCGCTGTCTCTGCCGATGCGATATCGAACGCAATCTCAGTCGGGTGTACCTCGAGACCAAACTTGATTCCGTTCTCTTGAAATACATCCATGATTGGACCAAATCGATCTGCGAAGTCTTTGTATCCGGCCTCGATTTGACCGGGAAGAACAGGAGGGAACGAATAAAGGAGGTGCCAAATGGAAGACCCTGTGAATCCATTAACGACACTAACCCCAAACTCCTTAGCGGCGATCGCAGTCTTCTTCAGCTCTTCAGCAGCACGTTGACGAACTCCTTCCGGATCACCATCGCCCCAAATGTAGTCAGGAACAATTTGCTGATGTCTTCCGTCAATCAGATCACAAACAGCTTGCCCAACGAGATGGCTTGAAATTGCAAAGCACTTCATGTCGTGCTTCTCAAGAAGCTCCCTCTTTGCCGCACAATAGGCTGCATCAGCTTTGTCGACCTCAAAATGGTCGCCCCAACAACCGAATTCGACCCCATCGTAGCCCATTTCCTTTGCTTTGATGATAACAGATTCGCAATCGAGGTCAGCCCACTGGCCGGTGAAAAGAGTTACTGGTCGTCCCATAAGATGATGTAGAGGTAGTGATTAACGTTCCTAGAAGCGCGATATTTACTGTTTTGCGACAAATGGATCAAGTGGTAAATGAGCTAAACCTCGAGATGTCACAACGTTCGCGGTAACGAATCAGCCACGCAAAAACGCCGATCAAAGAGATCGGCGCTTCAACTATACAACGATGTAGAAACGAAGGTCTAAAAGGTGGCCGTTGCACCGAGGTGAAAGCGACCAGATTCGTCTGCAACGACATTCTCTGTGAAAACAGGATAGCCATAGTCCAGACGGAACTTAAACCAATCGCTGTAGTTCCAGCGAAGGCCCATTCCAACCGAACCAATTTGGAAATGACCAGCCTCTCCGCCGACGAGGTCCTTATTGCCGAGGTTCGCCGCATCAAAGAATCCCAGAAAACGCAGGCTGTCGGTCTCGTTCTCCCAATCAAAAATTCTTCCGAAAGATAGTTCAGGCGTGTAGAGTTCAAATGTCGTCCAAAAGCCGTGGTCGCCTCTCGCTACCCTCTGGTCAAATCCACGAACCGTGTCATAGCCACCGGCACCGATCTGCTCTGATGCTTGTAAATTTGCAGTAGCTGCCTGTCCCGTAATTTTGAAGCGGGAAGACCAATCAGCCAAAAGTCGCCGTTGATGCTCAATTGAGCCAGAAGCGTAGAAATAATCAGCTGAGGACAATGCGCGGGAATTTTGGAAATTGGCATCAGTGTTGTGGCCATTGAGCCCACCCGGTGAATAGAATCCACGTATATCGAACTGCGTGACACCGCTATTCCCTTGAATAGTCTCCTTATAGCCAAGACTGAACTGGAATATCTCAACCCGGGACCCAAACAACTGGATATTAGCCGCATTTTGTGAATCGATAAATTCCAAATTACTACCATTTGATTTCCAATCGAACCCAAAATCCATCTCACGTTGACGATTCGATTTCCCTTGTAATGGAATGCTGTAACGAGCGCTGAGCTGAATATTGTCTCCGTCTGAATCAAGACCTCCCGCAGTTCCGGTAGGAATGGTATCTGAATTGATGTTGACGTAGGACGCTAGAACAGTCACCCAATGCCTCCAGGGGAGTCCCTGAGTGTAGACGAGAGAGTTTGCTCTGACGTGCTCACCATCCAAATCACCGGAGTATTGATAACTTAGTGTCCGATTTGGACCAAAAACATCCCCGAAATTGAATCCGAAAATCATTCGATCCTGCCCGAGGAAATCCACTCCGGAATCTTCATAACCTGTGTAGAACCAGTTCGCCCTGCTTTGATAGCTTTTCAGGATGATGTCAGTTGTCCCGAACTCGTAACCGGGCGCATAGACCATGTCCACCTTCCTATACGGTGACCGATTCACCCATGAGAGATCGCGGAGCACTTCAGAAGCTCTGATCACCTCTCCTTTTCTGACGCTCATCTGACTGCGGATGAACTCTTCGGTGTCAGCATCGACTCCCTCAACCCGGATTCGGGAAAGTTCTGACTCGATGACGACGAGTTGGACCACACCGGAAGTAATGTCCTGCTCCGGGAGCAAAACATCAACAACAGGTCGATCACCTTCTCGATAGGCTACAATCACATCCTTAACCATCTGATCCAAAGTCCCGAGGGAGACTGGACTTCCGATATATCTCTGAAGCGCAAGTCCAACAGGACGCGGGAAATCCTCAAAATCGTGCCAGATTCCCTCAACTCCGGGCCAGCCATCAGGTCGAACGTCTCCTGGTCGGGGCAAAAGGACTACTCCAAGAAGCTGGTTCACTAGGAATTCATCAGAGGGTGTGCCCGCAGCTCCTGCCTTGCCCCCGCCGGCGCTTTGAAGATCATATCGACCAAGCCTATCAACACCAATTGGACCCTCGCCACCTCCGGAATCAAGAACACTCTGAGTCTCAAAAACCTTGTTCTGGACAGTCGGAGGAAGAACATCAACGAGAATTTCAGTCCCGTATTGATCTGTAACCGTCTGCTGGGCGCTGGCGATTCCCGCGAATTGCGTTAGGAGAATGCCTAGCAGGACAGAAATAAAACGTTGAATTGTCATCAGTTACGAAAGCACACGGGGAATTTACGACCCATGTAAACTATTGGATTAACACACGTTAGGAGGGATGAAAAAGGTTTTTTTAACATATTTTCCCATGGATTTTCTGATGTCTCATGTCCAGCCTGTGATTACAACAAGAAAATGAATCATCAGGACACCTTAATTGACACGCACACTCACCTCGCATCGTCCCGATTCGATGGAGACGTTGCTAACGTGATAGCCCGAGCCGAAGAAGGAGGAGTCTCTGAAATGGTGAGCATTGCCTGCGACATTGAGGACTCAATTTTCAATTTGAGATTGGCTGCGGAAAATGAATCGGTTGCCGCGACCGTCGGAATTCACCCTCTATACGTTCACGAACTGAGTCAATCGAACTGGCTCGAGGAACTGACGGGAATGGCAAGAGAAAACAATGTCTCTGCTATTGGTGAAATAGGATTGGATTACTACCATCCTCCTCAAAATGGATCGACTGATATCGAATGGCGTTCTCTACAGAGGAGTGTCTTCGAGCAGCAACTCCAGCTCGCTCTTGAGCAGAACCTACCGGTGGTTGTCCATCAGAGGGAGAGTGCCGCAGATGTTGCTGAGGTCTTAAGAGGCTTCCCGGGAGTGACTGCGGTTTTGCATTGTTTCTCCGGAACAGCGAAAGAGGCAGATGAGGCACTCTCGATGGGGCACTACCTCTCGTTCACAGGAATCCTCACTTTTCCAAGTGCTCAACCGGTTCGGGATGTTGCCGCTGCAGCCCCCCTTGATCGGATCATGGTTGAAACCGACAGCCCTTATCTAGCACCTGTTCCCTTCCGCGGGAAGCAATGCGAGCCATTTATGGTGAGGTATACAGCTTCGAAGTTAGCGGAGTTACATGGAGTGTCTGATCAGGAAATGGCGGATTTAACGAGCAGAAATGCTCGCCGATTCTTTAGGCATCTTGGTTCTCAGAAGTAGCGCTATCTAGGCCCCTGCGCGTCTTCTCAGGCTTGCAAAGATGGGAATTTGAACGAACGATAAATTGTCGAAAGTCATCGTAACCCCCCTGTTCCTCATGTTTTCAGACCGAAGCAATCTCGTCCGCGAAAAGAAATTTCGCCCTGTCGAATCTGACTCCAATCGTCGCGGCCACCATTTTCGCGGAACCCTAACGGATGATCACACGCTTTACTTGCTCAATCAGCAGCGCGAAAAACGATCAAAGATCGAAAAGCTCTCCTGGCTCGCTCGCTTTCTCAGGCGACGCTGAAGCGGCGAGAGATTCAAACGCCTCCTCGCTCAGGACTTCTACTCCAAGGCTTTCCGCCTTGGCCAGTTTAGATCCCGCGTTATCGCCTGCGAGGATGTAGTCTGTCTTCCCGCTGACGGAACCGGCAACTTTACCTCCGAGAGCGAGAATACGCTCCTTAAAATCCCCTCTCGGGGCCGAAAGCGTTCCCGTGATAACAAAAGTCTTTCCAGCAATCGCTTCTGCACCTTCCGCGTCAGCGACAACTCTCACGGGAGCGTAATTGTCAGAAACTGGATCGAGATTTAATTCTGCAAGTTGCTGCAGAAACGTTTGGCCGGCCGGTAAAGCAAAGAAATTGAGAACACTACTGGCAACTGTTGGTCCAACTTCACTGGCGATTTCATACTGAGCCAACTTTTCATTGTCCTCTTTCCGTTGACCTGTTTGAAAAGTCTTCAACTCTTGAAGAATTTCGGAGTTGGCAATTTCTTCAAAATTTCTGTGTAATCGCGCGAGTTCTCTCGCGGCCGATTCGCCGACTTGGGAAATACCCATTCCAAAAAGCCATCGGTGCAAAGGTGCGTTTCTGGCTTTTTCAAGAGCACCAACGATTCGGACTGCGTTTTTTTGACCGAGAGTACGAGGCTCATCCTTTGTCCCTAGATTCATCGGAGCCAACTGCGATTCAGTGAGATTGAACAAATCCAGAGGTGAGACAACCATTTCCCTCTCGACTAATTTTTCAGCAACGATGCTGCCAACCCCATCAATATCGAGTGCCTTCCGACTGACAAACTGCTTCACCTGGTTAGCCGCTTTGGCTGGACACCCGGGGTTCTGACATTTCCATGCGACAAAGCCCTCCGGCTTTACAATTGGAGAAGTGCAACTGGGACACTCACCATCGATCGAGTCAAAGAGGCTGTAGGGGTGAGACTCAGCAGGCCGTTTCTCAAGGATCACCTTGACCACTGCCGGAATGATCTCACCGGCCTTCTCAATGATGACGGTGTCACCAATACGAACGTCTTTTCGATCGATTTCATCCTGATTATGGAGTGTTGCCCGTTTCACGGTCGTCCCGGATACCAAAACCGGATCCAATTCCGCCACCGGGGTCATCGATCCAGTCCTCCCAACTTGAATGGTGATATCACGCAGAACTGTTTCTACCTGCTCGGGAGCGTATTTGTAGGCCGCGGCCCATCGGGGCGCTCTCGCTGTGGCTCCAAGAAGAATTTGGTCAGCGATCGAGTTAACCTTCACCACAGCACCATCAGTTCCATATGATAGCTCCTCTCGGACCTGATCCATTTCGCGAATAGCCTTTACCGCTCCCTCATAGTCGATTGCTTCCCAGACGGGATGATTAACTGGTATTCCGTTGCTCTTGAGAACTACGTGAAACTCATTCACAGAATTAATCGGGTCGCCTTCGTATCCTCCGAGCCCATGAGCAATGAAATCGAGAGGGCGTCTCGCCACTTCCCGGGAATCAAGTAACTTCAAGGCACCAGCCGTCGCGTTGCGGGGATTTTTGAATGCCGGCAATCCCTGCTCCTGCCTTTGCTCGTTCATGATCGCAAAACGCTTCGTGCTCATGAAGATTTCACCGCGGACTTCGATCCAAGCCGGAGCGCCGTCTGGGAGCCTCAATGGAACTGAACGAATCGTTTTAACATTCTCTGTAATGACATCTCCGACAGTCCCATCGCCACGAGTGATCGCATAGTCGAGCTCCCCATTTCGGTAATGAAGAGCAACAGCGACACCGTCGATTTTTGGCTCGATGGTCACCGGAATCTCTTCTTTCCCGAGATTCTTCCGAAGACGCGCAAAAAAGTCACTCAGCTCTTCCTCTGAAAACACATCATCAATGCTGAGCATCGGGACCTCGTGAAGCCTCTGCTCAAATCCTTCAATTGGCGCTCCGCCAACCCGTTTTGTTGGCGAATTGGAGGTGGCATGTTCCGGAAATCGCTCTTCGAGAAGCTCCAGATCCCGGAACATCTCATCGTAATCACGATCTGAGATATCAGATTCACCTTCGACATAGTAGAGACGGTTATGCCTCTCAATTTCCGCAGATAACCGATCGATTTCCGACTTCCCTTCTTCGGAGTCCATTCAAAAATCGCTCTGGTTCAGTCACTCTTGCCCGAAGAGTCATTCTGTTTTGAGATCTCTTCTTCCAGTCGCTCGCTCAACCACTGTTTTATCATGCTCTGATAGTTCAGATAACGATGTCGGGCCAGACGCTTGATTCGACTCAGCATCTGCGGATCAAAGCGTAAGGTAATGGTCGTCGATTCACGCACATTCTGGCGATGCAGCGAGGCGTTCATTAACCTGGGGTCAAGCGAGTGCCCGGCCCAGAATTCGGCTTCTTCTTTGTCGTCATCAAATTCCGGAATCTCGCTCCAGCTCTCAATCGTTTTCAATACTAAACAGGGTTAACTCTTAAGTGTAACAGGGTAAGTCGCTACTGTCTCTACACCCACTCCGCATTTTTGCGCTCATAAAAGGAGACCTCTTCGTCCACCATCTCTCTCGCAAAAATCACTCGGTAGTTCTTACCGTCGGTCCAGAAGAGAGAGAATAGGAATCGATTATTGATCGTCTTGCCCAGTGTAAAATAGCGTGCCTCCGCACCACTCGAGTCTGTCTCGGGAAGCAATCTGATTGAAAATGGATCTTCAAACGCCTCTTCGATTTCGGGAGGTGTGATTTTCTTGAGGTCAAAGTGACAACCGATCCAGTCAAATTCCATAATGTGCAGAGAGAGCGGGGATTGGAGGTGCGGCTAGCAAACCCAACTCCTAATCGTGGGCAGAAACTAGGAGATTTGATTAAGGAAAGCAATGAAGCAACCACCTAATTTACGTCCCTCTTCTTAGCACTGGATAATTTCCATAAAATTCAGTTTTATAAATCATTTATTTATGTTTAATAATGGGTGTGAGATTTTTCCACATCATTTGTCTGGTAGTCCCCTGTCTTGTTTCCTGTCAGGTGAAGCCCTACGCTCCACCACCACAAAAAGCTCTCGTGGAAGCCGTTGAGATCAGTGTGAAGGAATTTGCAGGAAGACCTGAAGTCTATGCACGAGTTCAGGGGCGACTGACGTCCGGCGCAGCGCAGCTGGTTGATTCACCCCAGCGTAGAGAAGGAAGGAGAATTTACCTGGACGTAATGGAGCAGACTCCCCGCGGCAGTGACCTTATCATTGACCTCGACCACTCTCCAGGATTCGAACGCATTGTTCCCATCGACATTTTGGGCCTGAGCGCCGGAACATACACTCTTTCAGTGAACGGTATCGAAACCGCTCTTGAAATACCGATGCCTCAGGCAGAGACGGTCAGTTCGACCGAAATTCCCGCCTCCAGCCATTTGAAAAATGAAATGATAGCGATCGAAGATATGGTCCTCGTTGATCCTGTTCCATCTAATCCCTGAAATGAAGCGACAGATTTTCATTGGAGCTTTTTGGCTGGTCTCATTCAGCGCTATGGCTGAAGACGCCATCAAAATTGCAACGGAGTTCGAGAAACAAAAAATAGAAGCTCTGAGAGCCTATCTCGATGATAATCCAAACGTCGGTGATCGTGATACCGCGCTTAAAATTCTCGTTTCTTCTTTTTCTGAACTGGGCGACTACGAGCCGATTCCGGATCTGCTGCTTCAACGCTATGAGTTGATGCCGGAAACTGAAACTCCCAACCTGCAAATCCTCATTGCGGAGATTTCCCGCCCGCTTATCGAATCCAGCATTTCGTCGGATCAGCGAGACAAAGCCAAGGCCTATATCACAAAAGTGAAGTCTGATTTTGCCGACACGGCAGTCGAGTCACAGATCACGAACATACTCGACCAATTGGGCTCAGACCTCTATCTCCCCGGCGTTGGAGACAAAATGGAGTTCGCTTTCACAGACCTCAACGGGGAGGATGTCGACCTTGCGGCGATGAAGGAGAAAGTGATCCTAGTCGACTTCTGGGCGACCTGGTGCGCCCCTTGCATTGCGGCACTTCCAGATTTGCTGTCCGCTCATGATGAATTCCATGAGGAAGGCTTTTCTGTGATCGGCATTTCACTTGATGAAAATCGTGGAGAGCTGGAGACGTTTCTTGAAGAAAATGAGATACCCTGGCCTCAGTATTTCGATGCACAGGGCGGAGAAAACGAACTCGCACAGCGGTATGGCATTCGGAAGATTCCGGCCACCTTTCTCGTCGGAAAAGGCGGGGAAATCGTTGCGGCAGATCTCAGTGGCAAAGAATTAGCGACAGCAATCGAGAAAGAACTATCCCGGGAACCGTGATTTTCAGGGTTTTCCAGTTTCGCTGCCTTCAAATGAAGCGATAATGGCCCGTTTTCTATGAGCCAGCCGAACCGAATTGATCAATGCTTTGCCAGTCTGCACGCCGAAGGAAAGGCTTCCTTTGTCGCCTACATCTGTGCCGGTGACCCGACGATGGATAAATCACTTGAGGTGATGCATGCTCTTGAGCGGGCTGGCGTCGATATTATCGAACTTGGAGTTCCCTTCTCAGACCCAATGGCAGATGGGATTGTCAATCAGATGGCGGCCCATCGAGCACTTGAAGCAGGCGGTAATGTCCCCGGGTTGCTGAAGTTGATAAAGCAATTTCGCGAAACCTCTGAGGTCCCGATCGTGCTCTTCACCTACTTGAACCCGGTTTACACATACGGATTTGAGCGTTTCCACATCGATGCGGCAGCCGCCGGCGCTGATGGCGTTCTCCTTTTAGACCTTCCGCCGGAGGAGGCTTCGAGAAACGCTGAACTTGTTGAAAGCAACTCGCTGAAGCACATCCGCCTGATTGCGCCGACGACACCTGAATCGCGAATTCCTCAGTTGGCTGCTGCCAGCGAAGGTTTTATCTATTATGTGTCTCGCGAAGGCGTCACCGGAGCGCAGCAAAGTCTAGCTGTAGGAATCGAAGAGAATGTTAAATTGATCAAGTCATTCACTGAAGTTCCGGTTGTGGTAGGATTTGGGATCTCCACACCGGAGCAATCGGCCGAGGTTGCCAAGTTATCTGACGGAGTGGTCGTGGGCAGCGCGATTGTTCGTCAGATTGAAGTGGCAGGTGCGTCTGAGGACCTCGATGATCGTATCGAGGCGTTCGTCAAACCGCTTGTCGACGGGGCCAAGTCGGTCTAATTTCAACTGTAATCGAGCCAGTTTACCTCATGCTAACGTTTTCAAAAATGAACGGTGCCGGCAACGATTTCGTTGTCGTCGATAACCGTGATCAATCGATTAGCTTAACTCGCGAAGAGATTGAGAAAGTCTGCCAGCGTCAGCGGGGAATCGGTGCGGATGGCTTTTTGGCCGTTGAGCCGGCTGAAAACGGAGCTGACTACCGCATGCGTTACTACAATGCCGATGGTGGTGAGGCGGAAATGTGCGGTAACGGAGCGAGGTGTTTTGCCCGCTACGTGAACAAACTCGAAGGTGATTCCCTCGCGACGACGACATTTGAAACTATTGCAGGAACGATCAAAGCGGAGTTTTTTGGCGATAACGTTCGGATTCAGCTGAGCGAGCCATTCGATTTAAGCCTTTCGAACTCTCTTGATGTGGCCGGAGAACCCCTTGATGTCAGCTCGGTCAATACCGGCGTGCCCCATGCCGTTGTTTTTGTCGATGATCTAGAGTCCATTCCAATCAGGGAACTTGGCTCGTCAATTCGTCACCATCCTCACTTTGCGCCCGCAGGAACCAATGTTAATTTCGTCACCGTTCTTGCAACCGGACACATCGCGATTCGGACTTACGAGCGCGGTGTCGAAGATGAAACGCTCGCCTGCGGCACAGGGATGGTCGCCTGTGCCATCATTCATCATGAGCTGACTGGTGAGATCGGCCCAATTAAGGTCGATGTCGCCGGTGGCGACACCCTTGAAGTGGCATTTGAAAAAGATGCCGATGGGACTTACCAGAATGTAACTCTACTCGGTCCTGCCGACTTTACCTTCGACGGCACTCTTAATTTCTTATAATCCAACGCTTTCCCCTTCCGTCCCCATGTTTTCCGGCGCCTACACAGCCCTAGTCACCCCTTTCGTCGAACAGGGAACGATCGATACCGAAGCGTTCCGAAAGATCATCGATGAGCAGTTTGATGGTGGTATCAGTGGAGTCGTTCCCGTGGGAACAACCGGTGAGTCGGCTACACTGTCGACAGAAGAACATCGACGTGTCATTGAACTTGCGGTGAAACAAACCGCAAAGCGTGGATTGGTGATTGCCGGAACTGGTTCAAACTCGACTCGTGAGGCAGTCGATTTAACTCAGGCGGCCGAGATCGCGGGAGCGGACGCAGCACTCCTCGTGACTCCTTACTACAACAAGCCGTCACAGGAAGGCTTGTTTCAGCACTACCGTGCCGTCGCCGAATCCACTGAGCTTCCTTTAATGCTCTACTCGATCCCAGGAAGATGCCATATTCATCTCGAAGTCGATACCGTGGCAAGACTCGCTGATTGTTGCCCCAATATCAGGGCGATTAAAGAAGCCGGCGGAGTCACCGAGCGGGTACGTCAGCTGAAATCCGGTCTTCCGGACGATTTTGAGATTCTTTGCGGCGACGATGCTCTGACTCTGGATTTCATGAAGGCAGGTGCAGTTGGCGTTGTCTCAGTCGCCTCGAATCTTATTCCCAGTCCAATTGCCAATCTCGTTACTGCGATGCTCAATGGGGAACTTGGCGAAGCTGAATCAATCCATGAAAAGTATTCGGGCCTTTTCGCAGATTTTCTCAAGCTCGATACGAACCCTGTGCCGATCAAGGCGGCGATGGGTCTGGCCGGAAAATGCCTACCCAAACTTCGGCTTCCGATGGTCGAAATGCCCGAGGAAAAGGTTGCTGAATTGAAAGAGACGCTTTCCTCCCTCGGTCTGATCTAAATCCGACTTTCTCGCGCTCCTCCACTTTTCTTCCTAATTTGACATGTTAAATATTCTCGTCACTGGATGCCGCGGCCGTATGGGCCAGGCTGTTACTGCTGTTGCCAGCGAAGATTCCGAGACTCGCGTTTCTGCAGGGGTTGATCTTGGTGACTCGCTTGAAGACGCCCTCGCAAAAAGTGACGTCGTCATTGATTTCACCCTTCCTTCTTTCACAAACGAATTGATCGAAGATTCAGTTGAGGCTGGAAAAGCGATCGTCATGGGGACGACCGGACACGACGATTCGCAGCTTTCCCTGATCAAAGAAGCATCGAAGACAATCCCGATTGTTCACGCTCCGAACTACTCGGTCGGTGTAAACACCCTGTTCTGGCTCACCCGGAAAGCGACCGAAGTCCTCGGTAAAGACTTTGATCTCGAGGTGGTAGAGATGCACCACCGGCATAAGAAAGACTCGCCCAGTGGAACTGCTCGCCGTTTGGCGGAGATTCTCGCTGAGGTTCGCGGTCTTTCGTATGACGATGATTGCAAGCATGGCCGTTTCGGAGATGTTGGTGCGCGTACGACTGACGAAATTGGCGTTCACGCGATTCGCGGCGGCGATGTTGTTGGAGACCATACCGTGGTCTATGCAGGAGACGGAGAACGCGTCGAGCTCACGCACAAGGCGTCAAGCCGCCTCACTTTCGCCATGGGAGCAGTTCGCGCAGCAAAGTGGATTGCATCCCAGAATCTCAAAAACGGGCTCTATGACATGCAGGATGTCCTGAGCTTAAAATAGGGAGGCCTCCACCCTTCAGCTATCAAGCACGATGTCTTCAGTCGTTCTCAGTATCGGTTCGAATTTGGGGGATCGTGCTCAAAACCTCCGCGACGCGGTGGTTCGGCTTGAATCAGTTATTCTGCCCGGAAGTCTCCGTGTATCTGGGCTCTACGAAACAGAGCCGGTCGATTGTCCTCCCGATTCACCATCATTCCTTAACGCAGTCATTGCCTTCGAAACTGAGCTGGAAGCGGACACACTTCTGAATGAAACACAAAAGATCGAAAGGAATCTTGGTCGCCCGCTCGAACGGGAGAAAAATGCCCCGAGGCCTGTTGATCTTGATATCCTTTTGTATGACGACCTCAGTATTGCGACCGAGCGCCTAACGATTCCGCATCCGCGCATGCTCGATAGAGCGTTTGTCCTCTGCCCTCTGGCAGAAATACGCGGAGAGTTTGCATTGTCGGCGAAAAATTCAGATCAAGAAGGATTACTCCGATTACCTGACCCGCTATTTAGCGACTGATGATTGACCCAGCGCCCTAAGAAAGCTGATCATGGCATCCACTTCCGCTTCAGATATTGATCCGACAGAATGAGCAGGCATGAGCGGTTCTTTAGAGGGTCGGCGCGACTGGATCTCGGCTAGAGATAGTGGAACCATATTACCCGCAATGTCCGCCATGAGAATCGCATCTTTGTCTTCGGATTTAACCAAGCCTCTCAGTCGCGTTCCATTTTTTAAATCAAAAATTTCGGTCTGATAAGGCCTCGCGACTTCAGTGTCGGGCGATCTAATCGCGTTTTCGATGGCCTCGTCGGTGGAATTTTTTACCCATTCGATCAGATCCGGACCGATCGAAGAACCCTCTCCGTGAATGTTGTGGCAGTGGTGACACTGATTTCGCTTAAACACATCGAATCCGGCCTCATAGTGATCATCCTCGCTCTCAAAAGCAATGGACGAAGCCGTGTCATGCACTCCAATCGCTTCAAGACTGAGCCCGGCGAGCTGCGACTGTCCCTTGGCAGAGATGTTTAAGTAGCGGCGAAACGAGTCTTCTTGCTGCTTCAAATCTGACCGACTCATCCAACTAGAGATAAGTGCCTCTTTCGATGTGTGAATCAGCGGCTGTTCAAGCAAATTGCTCGTCTCTCGAAAGCCAGTCTTAAAATCCAGGTCATTCATGAGCAGGGCAAGAGCGCCAGCCCTTAGATTGGGATCGTGGCTTGACTCATCGACGATGGAATTGAGCCAGCTTTTCGCTGATTCGGGAACTGTGTTTTGCTTCTGCATCAAGGCTACGGTCGCCGCTTGAAGAGGCATCTGTTGCTCCGATGCAATCGCCAATTCATCGAGTTCACTCACCGGAATTTGATTTTGAAGCATATGATCTAGGAGCCATGCCGTGTCTACTCTCCGGTCAGTTAATGATGCTCGGAGAAAGCTATCAATCAGCGGGGTTCCCTTCCACGGTTCACCGTCCACGAAGTACAAATCACAAAGAGCGGCTAGCCCCTCTCGTCGAAACTCGTGGTCACTGGTTTGTTCCAATCGCAAAACGAGACCCTCCGAAACAGTGGCTTTGGGAACTCTCGAAAGAACTGAAAGGGCTGCAATACGCATTGCACGGTCCATCCCTTTATCAATCGCACCAAAACAGACCTCCGTAGCCTCACGTTGAACTAACCACTCCGCCGCCGTCTCTGATAGCGCGTCCTCATCAACAGCGGCGAAACCGAGAACCAGCTCATCCAGCCCCTCGATTACAGAATCTGATCGGGCAATGGCAGCCAGAATTTCAGTCGTAACTTCAGGATCCTTTGATTTAACAATCTCTCCGAAAATTTGATGATTTTCCGCTTCCTTTCGATCGCCGAGAAGTCGATAGGCTCCGGCCTGATGAGACAGTCTGGCCGCATCAACCAGCAGTTCGAAGGTCTTTTCTTCTCTCATCTGACTGAGTAAGGCAAGAGAGGCGAGATACGAAGGAGAGTTCCGATCCTGCAGTAAACTCAACGCCTGAGGCCTCCAATCGCGTTTTCTTCGGAGGATTTCGAAAACAGCCTCTTTTCTAACAACATGCGAAGACGAGCTAAGAAGAGGAAACAATTCAAGATCATTCAGCAAATCAAGAATCACGATCTCTTCTGCAACGTTTACCGTTCTATTTTCCCCAAATTTGAATAGGCCAGTACCCGAGTCAACATCGATCATCGCAAAGCAGTCGTCGTCACTATGGAATATTGATCGAAGCCCTTCCAACTCGCCTACGAGTAGAGAATTTCCTTCCTCATCGATTTTGTAAATGAAGTCACCGTTGGACTTGATTTGGAGATGTTCTGCCGGAAGAAGCGGGAACGACTCGAGTGGTCGACCCGGGAAAACACCATATTGAAGGAATCGTGATACCTGACCATCCGCCTTTGATCCGGTAACCACCGCAAAGCTCAAATCCCCAAGTGATCTCAATTCCAGAACTGGTTGAAGTGAGGAAACGAAAAGTTGAAATAAAGAGCCATCTCTCAAAAATCGAACAATACCATTGGCAGGAAGGTTGACTGGTCGTGAGGAGCGGTCTGTTCCCATTATTTCCCCGTCGGACTCAAATCTCGCATAAATCCAACCGTCGATTGCCAACTGTAAATCAGCAATTCGGACGCTACCGTTCTCGGGATTAAATACTCGCCCGAGCCGGTGCTTCTCATCCGCCATCCCGTCCCCGCTGGTATCACGAAGCTTAAACAGCTCCAAATCGTCAAGAACATAGAGCCACTCACCGTCCCAGGTAATCGAACTTCCCTCCCCTAATTCTGAAACGAAAGCGCCATGACGACGGGCCCCTTCTTCGAACTTTGAGATGCGGTAAACATTCCGAGCATCATTTTCGATTTCTGCCAGAACGAGAACACTTTGATCAGCGCATTCAACTAACTCGATAGGGGTGATTTCCGGCGGCAGTAACTGCATACCGGGTTCAAGTCCCCAACCAGGATGGAGACGCACGAGTGAGGACAAGCCCTCGTAAGCAGTTGGTTTCAGACCGTCGCTGAGAGCGGCTTCCTTCACAAATGCCGCAGGTATTGAGTCTCTTTCCGCATAGCCCGAAAGCTCACGAATTGCAGGGTGCTCTCCTGGCCGTGTCGCCGGAAAGCTGATACGAATTGATCTGATAGCTTCGTCCGGAAAGTGATAAAGACTGCGGTCGCCCCCTTCCCTTCCGGCTCCGCCCCTGGCCACTGTATGCCAGTTCAGCAGGTCAAGACTTCCCTCAATATGGTAGGATGGCGGTTGAACATCGTGCCATTCAATCGCTAGTGCTGAGATTTTCACCGGCTCGTCTAAAGTGACGCTCCACGCAGACGGACCCGGACTACCGGCACGCCAAAACGTCTCGCCGTTCCCGTCGATCGCATCTTGAGCAAGTCTTCCGTTACTCGGATCTTCACTCATGGCAGTTGCGCTTCCTGCTTCGAAAAGCGATTTCCCCTGATGTAAGAAAGATCGGGTTCCCTTTTTACTTCGCAGCTTTGATAAAGAATTTTCCGGGGAAACCTCGACGAAATCTGTTTTCAAGGATTTACCGAGTGCCCAAAGAAGCCCGCGCGACAACGCATCGAGGTAACTCGGTTCCCGCAACCCTGTATCAGCGTTTCCCAGTGTAGTCGCGAAGACGCGGGCCCCGTTCTCTCCGAACTCATGAATCCACATCGACGGTTGCAGCTCACTTTCTGTAACGAATGATTCCGCCAAGATTTCAAGATCAGATCCAATCCCTTCGAGCTTATAGAGCTCCTCCCCTGGAGAAGTCCAGTCGGCCAAACCTTCCGTGATGGGGTGTCCAGACTCAACAAGCCTGACATTTACATTTGCTTCCGGCAAATGCGAGACCGTCTTGAATCCACAAAACTCCTGCCATCGCCCCTCTTTCGATGGAAAAGAGAAAAGTGAACTGTGAACTATGATTCCCGGGGTGCCTTCTTGATGCGGTTTCAGTATATGTTCGATGTAATCTGCATCGACGACTCGTCCAAAACAATGATGATGGAGGATGAGGTCAAAGGGCTCCGCCCACTTATCCTGAGCAAGCGATGGAATTTGAACATCGCTCCTGCCGGATCCATCGCTGTAGACCGTCCAATCAATCTTGGACTTCACCCTCTCTTGAATTCCCGCCTTGAGCACTTCAACTTGAGCCGCGAAATCATGGGAGGCGCCTCCAGAAACAATCAAAACACGGATAGCGACAGGTTCTTCCTGCACTTCCTGTGCACGCAACACGGATAGGCACGAGAAAATGCCTGTGAAAATTCCGAAAAATGCCAATAAACGCTGCTGCATCGATTGGTTCTAATGAACCGGTTCGACACGCAGATCGCAAGGAAAGAATACCGTCCACCGAGATTCTCGCTAAGCAGGCGTCAATGCCTCTTCGCTGCTTTTGACATGAAAGCCATAAGGAAGTTCGCCCGGCAACTCACAGATCTCGTTGATGCCTTCGAAAAGCTCATCAAATCCATCAATGAAAATATTACCGACCAGAAGATCAGTGAGAGCAGGACGAAGATGCGGATGGCGTTTCACGAGTTTCCCAAAACTGAAATCTTCGTGGTAGAAAGCGTAAACCACTTTTCTCATTCGTTCGATCGCAATGCAGAGGCTCTTTCCGTATTCCTCGAACTGCGAGGCTGAAGTGTCTCCCTTGCCCAAAGCGGCGTCAATCGCATCCGCGGCAAGTTCTCCCGACTTCAAAGCGAGGAATACTCCAGACGAGAAGACGGGATCAAGAAAGGCGAAGGCATCCCCGACCAACAGAACCCCATCTTCGGCACAAAAATTGGACCGATAACTATATTCCCCGGTCACCCAGTATTCACCGACCTGTTTACCAGTTTCGAGGTGTTCTTTGATCCAGACGTTTTCCTCGATTTCCCTTTCGAAAATTTCGGCGGGATCTCTTGAGTCGCGGTAAAGGTAGTCGCGTTCAGCGACAATTCCTACGCTCACCTTGTTTCCCCTCATGGGAATATACCAAAACCAGCCTTTATCCGGGACGTAGGCTACTGTCGTCGAGCCGGCATCAAGACCGGGGTCGCGCATTGCCCCTTCGAAGTAGGTCCAAATCGCGATCTTGTTCAATTTCGGATCGCGATTCCTCCACTTGTTCTTGCTCGCGACAAGGCAGTCGCGACCTGAAGCGTCGACAACAAGAGGTGCGTGAAACTCCTGACGTGCGCCTGAACTATCTTCGGAGATTACTCCGTTTGCCTTGCCCGACTCATCGCGAGTGAGTTCAAGAACCTTTTGCTCCTCCAAAATTTCTGCCCCGTTTTCGCGTGCTTTATCGACTAACATCTGATCGAACTCCTGACGCTCAACCTGCCAAGTCACTGCCGAAGCGTGATCGTCATGCTGAAAGAAATAGAACGGTTTGGAGACCTGGCCGTCTGTCGTCACGAATTGCACACTGTGCTTCTGCTGAAATCCGATCTCGTCCATCTTTGAAGCAAGGCCCAGTTTATCGAGGGTATGCCAGCAAAAAGGCATCATTGACTCTCCGACATGGTAGCGTGGAAACTTCTCTTTCTCGAGAACGAGAACCTTTCTCCCTTTTTCGCTTAGGAGTGCTGCCGTCGTTGCACCGGCAGGGCCAGCGCCGATGATAATGAGATCCCAGGAAGAATTTTTCATGCGCGAAGAGGATTGATTGTCACGAACGAGTTACGCTTTGAACCCAGTTTTCGGACTCGTTAGATCGAGGTAGAATCTCGACTATATCGGCAAACACCATCCCTTCCGCATCGATGAGCTGATTGCATCTGCCATACAATAATTCACCCGGTGATTGCCCCAATGCTTCGGAAATGAGCGGATCTGATGGAACCGAAAAGTAGGCCGTAGGACTTCCCCGATGAATAACCGAATGCTCGCCGAGAATCGCCCCAAGCGGTATTTCTCCGGCAACAACAAGCTCCTTCACCGTCGAATCAAGGCCCGCGAGTTGAATCGCAATCGCCCCGTATTCAACCGGTTTGTCAGACGCTTTCGAATGGAGGCTCACCAGGCGCATCACAAACTCATCAGTCGATTCATGCGCATGAACTCTAAGGTAAAGCTTAGAATGATGAAACGCCGCGAGTGTCGGGGTCATATCGTTCTCGTGCACCAGAAGCGAACGGTAAGGATACGGGACCTCGCTCCCTTCAAGGAAATGAAAATCCGGCAGGTCTACATCCGCCTTCTCATAAAAAAAATGAAGCGGAAGAAGCCGATGAATGGCCTCAGCATAAGCCTGAGAGGCCTCTGAGCGATCAGGTGTAACGGGCATCGCGGTGGTGTTCTAGGAAAAACCCGTGGAGAAGGCGATCAATCTGTAACATGCCATCCCTCGAGACCCGGATTTCATCGTCACCAAAGGAAAAATAACCATCATCCTCGAGTTTCTTCAGTTCCTTCGGGAAACGGGCCATGACGTCTTCGCCGTATTTCTCTTTAAAGTAGCTTGGATGGACCAATCCAAGTTTTAACTGAAGAACGAATTCGCGGATGAATCGCTCCTCATGATCTGTGGAGTACGCCCGGAAAATCGGAAGCTGACCTGAATCAAGTTCGGTCATGTAGGGACCGACATCAGCCTGATTCTGATAATGGACCCCGCCAAAGTGACCAAAGCTAGCCACTCCTGCCGAAAGGAGGTCGGCACCTTCCCAAAGGCTGTCGCGATAAACGAACTTAGTCGTTTCGGGATTTTTCACCACGGTGTAGGCACTGTTGACGGTGTAACCGGCCTGCTCGAACTGCTCGAACGCCCAATCGACCCAGGCTCGCTTTGTTGGCCAGTCAGCGACAGGAGCTGAGATGCGACCGGACTCCTTCATTTCCTTGAAGATGGTGGTGTTGTAAGGAATCTCCATTTGGTAGATCGTGACGCAGTCCGGTTCCTCTTCGATCGCGGTCTCGACGCATTTCTGCCAGTTTTCAGGAGTCTCATCCATCATTCCTGCAATGAGATCGATATTAACCTGATCAAACCCCAGTGTCTTTGCGAAATTGAGTGCGCGAAATGCCTCTTTCGAACGGTGCGCGCGACCGTTCACCTCGAGGATGTGGTCATCAAAGTTTTCAATCCCGAGGCTTAGCCGTGTCACCCCGATCTCCCGGAGAGCTTCCAGTTTCTTCTCGGTAAGAGTTCCCGGCTCGCATTCGAAGGCAACTTCTTCGGTCTCATCCCAGGGGAAGAGATCCTTCATGCGATTAGTCAGGTCCTTCAACTGATTGATCGAAAGGTAGCTCGGAGTTCCACCTCCGAAATAAACGAACTGCGGTTTACGCCCCGCGAGATAGGATGTCTGAGCATAGCGCTCAAATTCCCGAATCCCGGCGTCAAGATACGCATTGATCTCATTCGCATTCTTATCGGTGTAGACCCGGAAGTAGCAAAAGTGGCAGCGCTTCCGGCAGAACGGGATGTGAAAGTAGACACCGAGGTTCGTGTCTTCGGGTCGGGGGGAATTTAAGACGTCATGGACAGCGTCCTTGTTATCAGGGCTCCAGAATGAAAACGGCGGATAGTTCGCTACGAAGTAGTTCCCCACTTCAGTCTGTTCGGCTCCTTCGGAATCGATGGGTAATTTCAATTTATCGATGACTCCGTGGGAATCACTGGGTGAACTGCTGGATGACATATCGGAGAGAAGGGTAAAGAAGGGTGTTTAAATCCACGGAAGTGGAGGCTGCTAGCCCGAAGTTCTGAAAGCATACACTACCCCGTCAGCACCGCAAAGCACCAGCATCCCGCGCGATACCGCCGGAGAAGCCTTAATCTGGGCTCCAAGATCGAATTGCCAGACTTCAGCTCCATCGTCCTTATCTACGGCATAGAGCCGTCCGTCCATCCCTCCTTGCCAGATAAGATCGCCACTGATAACAGGACTGCTGTCGAGTCCTCTGGTTGCAAGGAAGGACCATGTTTCCCGGCCGGTTACTCGATCAATCGCAACAAGACGCTTGTCAGGACCGGCTACATACAGATGCGTCTCGCTAACGGCCGGCGAAGCCGTGTATTCGACGCCGGTATCGAGACGCCAGGCTTCTTCTCCGGAAACGATATCGATGGCAATGACTTCACCTCCGTTGTGCGCAACATAGGCAATGCCATCGCTTACTGCTGAAGTATTCGCGATATACGAGCCAATTTCGATCTCCCTCGATTCGCCGGCGCCATCAGCAGCGATTAAATAGAGTAACCCGTCGCAGCCACCGAAAGAAACGGATCGTTCATCTTCGACATGGATGACGGAAGGTGTCGCTACGACGTAGTTTCCAGTTTCGTGTTTCCAAATAACTTCTCCGGATGCGGCATCAAGACAGTAGAGGAAGTAATCATGGCTACCAACAAAAACTCCCGTTTTTCCCTGAATCTCAGGAAGCACGTTGATTCCACCTTCAATCTTTCCCTCGGTTTCAAAACGCCACAGTTCCTCGCCGGTATCTGCGTCGAGGGCATAAACAAAACCGTAAGTGTCTCCGAAAAAGATTAGATCCTCATATGCTGCCCCGGGCGCGCTGATTGGACCTTCTGCGTTGAACGTCCATTTCAGTTCACCACTTTCCAATTCAATCGCCAGAAACTCACCTGACTGGCTGCCGACAAAAACGACGCCGGAACTAATCACAGGTGTCGCCTCAAACGGCGGGCGACGTTTTCCCTCTTCAACCGGGGGTTCGTAGGACCAGGCGAGGGATAAAGGCGGGATGATACTTTCGCGAGCTACCCCCTGCATTTCGGAGTTTCCCCGGAAAAGAGGCCAATCAAAGGTTTCGATGGCGCGACCGTCGGATTCACCCGCCAAAGCCTCTTCGCCGTCATCCCGCTCGCCACAGCTAACGAGTGGGAGTGAAAGCCCGATCACCAACGCCAATCTGGAATGTCGCAAGAACTTCAAAAACTTTAGCTGGTTTACTCTTGCCATATGAGTATGATTATCTTGAGTTTCCGGAATATCAACGCCTCCATTGCGTTAAGACAGAAACAAACCTCCACGACGCTTAACGTTGGCCCCTCAGATGACGTTTCGAGTTCTTTTTCTCATGACTGTGATCCTCGCTCCGGCGATGAAGGGAGAGTCGCAGACCGTTGGTCCACCTGAATGGATGAGCGAGGTTACACGCCTCCCTCCTGGAGAACACGCAAACCTTCGCCCGGTGAAACTCGGCTACACCCTTGCGTGGAACAATCGAATAAATGCAGGTGAGTTCGAAGTATCCATCGTCAGAAACGAAGCTGGAAAGTCGCGCTTTATTGGCGATGCCAACGGGAAAAGCACTGGGTTTGCACGCCTCTTGTGGCCCTACGAGTTTCGAGCCCGATCAATTGTTGATGAAAATTCTCTGCGTCCCATCACTTTTCAATTGGTAGAAAAAGAACGGAATGAATCGAGCAATTACGACATCATTTTCGAGGACAAGCGACAAGTCTTCACGACGACGTCAAAAAAAGAGGATGAAAAAGCCCGCACCGCCACGACTCGCTTCACCTTCGATTTTGGGCAGGATGTTCTCTCGTCTGCGTTTTATCTTCGCAGTCAGGAACTGAGGCAGGGCGAAGAGGTGACGATGTTAGTGACACCTTTTAATCGCCCCTATGTCGCGCGTCTCGTCGTGACGGGTCGTGAAGAAAGGAAGATCAAAGGCCGGAGCTACAAGGCGATCAAACTGGATGCAACGGTTGGAAAAGTGAATGAGGACTTGAGTCTGAAACATTACGAAAAGATCAAAAAAACCACGTTGTGGGTATCAAATGACGAGTATCGAATCCCCCTGGAACTGCAGGCGCAGATTTCAGTCGGGTTTATTTCGGCGAGACTCACTGATCTCGACTGGCTTGAGTAAAAAGCCTTATTCCCAATCTCCCCGGATCCTATCGATCTCCTTCCTGATCTTGTCCTCTTCTAATTTGAGCCCATTAATTTTCAGCTCATAGATGTCCATCGCCTTATCGATCTCTTTCGCTGACTTCTGAATTTTCAATTTTCGGAAATCCGACCTCACCGAGGCTTTCTCGCGCACTGCGATATTTTTCATTTCACTTACCTCAGTGAACCTGGCGCGAAGCTGCTCAATTCTCGCGAGACGGGCATTGTTCCTCTTTTCTTTTCCATCATCTTCGTTAGGCGCCGGCTGACTTGCTTTAGCTTTTCCGCTTCCTAATTTCTTCTCAGCACTCCCTGATCCAGGCCCCGCAATCATCGGCTCTTCTTCTCGAATTATGTCCGGCTTCATCGAAATCACCTCTCTCAACGAGATGTCCTCATCAACATAATTGGGAGGAAAATTGAACTGCGAATAGATCGCTTCCGGAAGCAGTTCGGCACTGATACTTCTGGCTCCGGTTGGAGTCCTGACAAAGATACCTCTTCCATCTGCACCGGTGTAGACAGCATCAGCGACAACAGAATTATCTTTGAGAGATATCGTTCCGAGCTGAGATTCCGGCTGCAAAGCAGTCACTACCCGAAAAGAACTTCGATAGATATCCCTAAACTTCTCCTGCCTCTCAATCTCCTTTTCGAGGGCCAATAAAGAAGCCTTCTTTTTCTCGATCTCTCCTTTGCTACTCTGGATGCTCTGCTCTAGCGCTTTCGGATCCCCATACTCGGCCCGATGATCGGCGATCGCTTGCTGAATCTCCGAAATCTCGGCCTCAATTTCTGATTCTGCGTTGCAGAGCACCGCTATACTCCCAATCGCGAGCAAAAAGGTAAGTCGTAATAGTTTCATGACAGTAAAAGCGAAGATCACTCAGCAAAAATTTGCGCCGCTACGGTAGGTTCGTGAATAAGATTCTTCCGCAATCCTTCAGGAAGATCACTTATCTCTAAAACGGCACTCCCACCTGAGTGAAGGATCTTTAGTTCTTCGTCACCGACATTCGTAATATTGACGTTTGTATAATCACTACCACTTTCTGTGGATAGAGTCGGAATCTGAACGCCAACAAACGATCCTCGAGTAGCGTCACGCCAATAGTTGAGTGATTGCTCAGTAGTGTCCCGGACCGCATTCAGCTTTTGCTCATAAGCTCTTACCTCTTCCAAGTTGCGTGTCATTTCCGCCTCTCTGGCGACTAGCTCGTCGTGAGACTCTATACCCATTTTCAGATTTTCAAGTTCACGCGCGAGGGAACGCTTTAACTTTAACGCCTCCGGAAAGCTCATTCCTTCGTCGCCCCCGGACATTGGAGTTTCAGAGCCATTACCATCGACCGATTCATCAGTAGATGTGTCAAAACACGAAGCGAGAAACAGAGAGGCAGTCAACAAAATCGCCAACCGGATAACTTTCATGAAGGTAAATCCCCCATTAGTGGAAGCTGCGCAACAAAAAGGGGGGCACGATTTTACCGTAGATTCACTACCATGAGTCCTTGCATTCCTGTTTTTGACGTCGATAATCCGACCCTCGCTCGTCAATGGCGGTGGCAGCCCTGCTCACCCTCGTTTCAAGCGCCGGTGTGGCGGAATTGGTAGACGCGCGCGATTCAAAATCGCGTTCCCTCGGGAGTGCGGGTTCGATTCCCGCCGCCGGTATTTCCAACAGCTTCAGGAACGTTGCTGCTGTCGAATATCGATCAAATCCTTCATGATGTGATCCAGTTGACCAGTCCATTCGGCGGTCCCAAAAGCATCGTGAAGAGTCTTGTAGATCTCATAGAGTCTTTCATACACGACGACGTTTGCAGGGATCGGATGATATTCCACCTCACGCATGCGGCAGCATTTCTGCTGCACTTCAGAAATCGTAAAGCTCCCCTCTGCAGTCGCTCCGAAGATAGCTGCTCCAAGTGCACAAGTCTGATCGCTTGCAGCGACCTTAAGCGGACGCTTCAGGATATCAGCGTAGATTTGCATCAGCGTCGCGTTCTTGACGGCAAGTCCTCCCGTGTTCACGACTTCGTTGATTGAAATACCGTATTCCTCCATCCGGTTGATAATTGTCAGCGCGCCAAAGGCCGTTGCTTCGATGAGGGAACGATAAATTTCGTGAGCCTCGGTGTGAAGGGTTTGTCCAAGGATCATCCCCGTGAGCCGAACATCAGTTAGGATCGTACGATTGCCGTTGTTCCAATCCAGAGCCATCAATCCAGTCGAGCCCGGTTTCGATCCCTCGAGCCGCTTTTCCATTTCGATAAACTTTTCGTCCTGGCTTGCGCCATAGGAATCTGGAACGAGATGATTCACGAACCAAAGGAAGATATCCCCCACTGCCGATTGGCCTGCTTCGACTCCGTAGTGCCCCGGAAGGACAGATCCATCAACAACACCGCAAACTCCGGGAACGTCGGCAAGATCGCGATCTGCGGGCAGCACGGTGATGTCGCAAGTACTGGTTCCCAGTATCTTAACTAAAGTTCCGGCCTTCACTCCCGAACCAACTGCCCCCATGTGCGCATCAAAAGCCCCCACGGCCACGGTGATTCCTTCACTGAGGCCAAGTTTGCCAGCCCACTCCGCAGTCAGGGTGCCGGCAGAGATATCTGACGAGAATGCCTCGTCGTAGAGTCGGTCTCGCAGATCAGCGAGCGCGGGATCGAGCGTGCTGAGAAACTCTTTGTCCGGCAGCCCCCCCCAGGAGGCTGCATACATCGCCTTGTGGCCGGCTGCGCAGACACTCCGTTTCGCTGAGGAAGGCGATTCATTTCCCGTGAGAACGGCGGGAAGCCAATCACAGTGTTCAATCCAGGAATGGGCCGCGGCGAACACTTCAGGAGCTGCATTCTTGCAGCGAAGAATCTTGCTCCACCACCATTCACTTGAGTAGGTCCCTCCGCATTTAGCTAAGTATTCGGGGCGCATCTCAGAAGCCAATGCCGTAATTTTGGCGGCCTCTTCATGAGCCGTGTGGTCTTTCCAAAGCCAAACATGTGCATCGAGATTCTCAGAAAATTCCGGAGTGAGCGCGAGAGGCGTCCCCTTTTCGTTCACTGGAATCGGAGTACTACCAGTCGTATCAACGCCAATCCCAATCACATCAGCAGCACTGAAAGCAGTCCGCTTCGCCGAAGCCTGTTCGAGTGCGCCTCGTATGATCGTGACCATTCCATCGAGATAATCCTGAGGGTTCTGTCGAGCCACATTCGGATCCGCTGGATCGGTCAAAATCCCCAATTTCCCCGATGGGTAAGGAAAAACAACTGACCCAAGCTCTTCTCCATTATCGAGATCGACAAGAAGTGAGCGGCAGGAATTTGTCCCGTAATCTAATCCAATTGCATAGCGACTCATGAGCCTTGGTATAGGCGATGGGCGAAACACTGGCAACTTTGGAATCGGCAGAAAATGCGTCTCCTTTTTTCCGTGAGATGCTCACAGGGCTTGCGCGACTATTCACTTTCGACGTTGCTAGCAACTCAACCATGGAGATTTTCATCAATGACATCCCCGAAGAAGGACTGCACGAAACGGGGAAGTTTCCCGCTTCGATCTTTGACTTGTCACCTGAGGACGCGATTCGTCCAATGGGTGCGGTCCTCTTCGATGTTCACATTCACGCCTTCGATGAAGTGATCGCTTTCTACGGAAGCCTCAAAGGCCCCTTTCAGTTGAAGTGCGGCACCTGCCTCGAATACAACGATTACGAGGCCGATTTTTCGGATTGGAAAACCGATCTCGATCTGGAAGAGAAGCAGCGCTCCTTTATTCTCGAGGAAGTCATCCGCGAGGAGTTCATTCTCAATCTTCCCGAGCACTTGCGCTGTGACGAATTAATCGAAGGGCATGTCTGTCCGAAAGCGGAACTGGTCGATCAAGTGCTTGAGTCAGCGGAATCTGACGATGAAAGCGGAGGCAATCCCGATGCCTGGAAAGCGTTGGATGACTTGTAGGAAATAGACTCAACAGGGTTGTGTCGAAGGGCATACCCTGTTGGAAATATCTGTGAAGCATTCAACTTCTCCATGCAACTCGGTCTGGATTCCCCCGCCACGCGACACGACCACGCTCGCCAGCTCTGATCTGAGAACCCTCCTTTAAAAAGCAGAGCCAGCTTTCATTCTCGTATCCATCCGGGGCAACTCTGACCTCCCAGATGTGCCCCATCGAGCGAACGGACTCGACCGTGACCATGCATCCCTCGTCAGCGATTTCACATGAGATCCAGCGGGCATCCTCGGGACGTTTCCAACAGAGTTCCCCGGTCTCGGATTCCCTAACCCCGTTCGCGGGACCAAAGCGCTCTGCACAATACTGATCGACCGGCTCCCGATAAACCTGAGACGGAGTGCCGGTCTGGAGAATCTGTCCTTCGTTGAGAATGGCGACGCGCGTCGAGATTGCGAGAGCATCTTCAGGATCGTGAGTCACCATGAGCGCAGTTTGCCCGAGATCGGATAGAATCGATCGGATCTCTTCCCGCAGTTTGCGGCGAAGCGTTGGGTCGAGATGACTGAACGGTTCATCCAACAAAATCAATCTTGGCTGAGGTGCGAGAGCGCGGGCGAGAGCGAGGCGCTGGCGCTCCCCTCCGGAAAGTTCATGGGGGAATCGATTCTCTTTTCCTTTGAGATCAACCAGCTCAAGACATTCCGCGACGCGCGAAGCCTTCTCGCTTCGGCTCTGTTTTCTGAGGCCATAGGCAACATTTCGAGAGGCATTGAGATGGGGGAATAGCGCCCCGTCCTGAAAGACGAGTCCGAGTCGGCGGCGTTCGGGCGGAACTTCCGACCTCGCATCGGAAGCGTCAGCTACGGTTTCTCCACCAATGAAAACCTTTCCGGAATCAGGAAATTCGAGCCCGGCAGCAAGACGAAGTAAGGTTGTTTTCCCACTCCCGCTTTCACCAATTAAAGCGATCACTTCCCCTTTCATTACCTCGAGAGACACATCCTTCACGGCAGGAACGGATTGTGCGTCGTACTGCCTAGAGACGTGCTCGAAACTGAGAATTGGTTCTGATTCACTCATGCGAATTTGTCGGGGCGAGCCATCGATTCATGATGAGCAGTCCGACCGCCCCTGCTGCCACTATCATGAGCGAGGGCACGGCGCAAGCCTGGAGACGTGCCTCCTTCGCGAGACTGAATGCGCTCGTCGCAAGCGTCTCGAAATTCGCAGGACGCAGAATCAAGGTGAGAGGGAGCTCCTTTAAAATATCGACGAAAAGCAACATCGCGGCCGCGAGAAGAGGCCCTTTCAAAAGAGGTAGGTCAATACGAAGAAAGGTCGTGAAAGGAGCCCAACCGAGCAGTCGGGATGCTTCACCGAGAGAGGGACCAAGTCGATCCATCCCGGCGCGACTTAGCTGGAGCGGAATCGCGATAAAGCGAACGAGGTAGGCAAAGCCGATTAGAAAGAGGCTCCCGCTGAAGAGAGGAATCCATCGGATTTCAAGGCGGTCGAGACCACCGAAGACAACAAGAACGCCAACTGCAATGACGGCACCCGGAGTCGCATACCCGAGGGTCGAGAGACGAAAACAGCTTTTCCGAACCGGATTCTCTCTCAGCCTCACAGCGAAGGCGAAGAACGAGGCGAGCAGAGTAACAACAAGGGCAGTAGCCCCTGCAAGCACGAGACCGCGAACCAGTGAATCTCCAAATGTCAGACTGACACCGCGGTCGGAGGTGAGGTTTAACCATGACCAGTGCACGAGGCGGCCGACAGGATAAAGAAACCCGATCGTGAGAGGAATAAGGCAGCAGAGAAAAGCCGCCGCCGCTCTTCCGCCGCTCAGTGTCTTTCGCACCAATGGAATCGAACTTCCCTCGGCCTCGACATAGCGAGCCTTTCCCCGCAGGAGCTGCTCAACGATGAGAAGCGCCGCTACCGCAAGCATGACGATCCCCGCGAGCCTCAGGGCTGACACCTTGTCCCCCATACCAAACCAAGTCCGAAAGATCCCTTCCGTCAGCGTTGGCACGCCGAAAAAATGGACGGCGCCATAGTCGTTTATCACCTCCATGATAACCAAAGCACTACCGGCGACCATGGCGGGACGGGCCAGCGGAATCGCGACGCGGAAGAAGACTGCGCCGGGGCGGTCGCCAAGACAGCGTGCGGATTCAATCAGGGTTCTCCCCTGCTGGGAGAACGCGGCACGGCAGGCGAGGTAGATGTAGGGATAGAGAACGGCACTCATCATGAGAATGAGAAGCCCATAGCGAATCACCAATTCAGTTTTCAAAAAGGCATCAACACTAATATTCGTCCTTATCCAGATAAGAAGAGGGATCGCTGCTTCTGGACCTTGATAAAACACGAATGCAGCGACATAACTCGGAAGTGCGAGCGGGAGAATCAGCATCCAGCAAAAGAGACCGCGCCCCGGAAAATTGTTAACCGTCACGAGCCACGCGGGCAACACCCCCATGAGAAGTGCCGCGGCAGTCACACCAACCACGAGCACTGCAGTGTTAATCAGGTATCGGGGTAGCACCGTCTCGACAAGGTGAGCCCACTCAGGACCCTCTTTTGTGAGATGAATCAGAACCGCAAAAATGGGAAGGCAGATGAGTGCCGTGAAAACACCAACGCTGATACCCCAGGAGTCAGGAGATTTCAGCTTACGCCAAGACCGATTCCTAACCGCAGGATAAGACCGTGCAGCCTTGTTCGACTCAGCTAATTCCATCCCACTTGCGAGTGATCGGAGTTACTCCCACCCAGCGCGATTGAAGAGACGAACCGCTTCTGCATTCAATTCTCCAAGTGTGGACAGTGGCACCGGGTCAGCCTTGAAATTGCCCCAAAGCTTCTGGTTCTCTGACCACCCCGCAGCAGGATTCACAGGATACTCGAAGGTGTTCTCCGGATAGCTGGCTTGTACTTCCTCGGAAAGGAGGAACGCGATCACTTCTTCCGCGAGGGCGGCATTTTCGCTTCCCTTGACGACTCCAATTCCGCTTATATTCACATGGGTCCCGCGATCATCTTGATTGGGAAAGTAGAGTCCCACAGCAGCAGCAGCCTCGCGGTCGTTCGATTCTTCAGAGGTCTCGAGAAGCCCGACGTAGTAGGTATTCGCAACCGCAAGGTCAGCGAGTCCGGCAGCGACAGCCCGGATCTGATCTCGGTCACTGCCCTGAGGAGGTCGTGCCATGTTTTTCCTCACCGCAGCAGCCCACTCACCCGCTTTCTCCTCGCCATTCGCGGCAATGATCGTCGTCATGAGCGACTGATTGTATGAGTTCGAAGAGGAACGAATCACAATGCGGCCCCTCCATTTCGGGTCTGCGAGGTCTTCGTAGGTAGATAGATCCTCCGGCTTGACGCGATCTTTGGAGTAAATGATGACGCGCGCTCGATTCGTGATCGCGACCCAGTGGTTTTCAGGATCTTTCAGCGTCGCAGGAACTAGAGCGATCACGGTCGAGTCAGAAATGGGCTGGAGTAGCCCCGCTTTATGAGCGCGATCGAGTCCAGCACCGTCAGCGGTCATGAAGAGGTCAGCAGGCGTATTTGCACCTTCTTCCTCAAGACGGCTAATTAGCTCATCGGCAGAAGCCTTGACGACATTAACCGTGATCCCCTTTTCTTCGAGGAGCTTTTCGTGAATCGTTTCGTCGAAGGCGTAGTGTCTCTGGGTGTAGAGCGTGACCTCTTTCGTTTCAGCAAAGACCTGCAGTGCAGCACCGAGGACAAGGAGAGTGGGGATAATCTTGATCATAACGTTATTGCGAATGAATCTCGATAGCGGAATCTTCTTCGAATGTTACGCTCTGGCAACTGCGAAATGGCGCTATATTTTTCCCCGCTACAAAATGAAGGGCGCTTGAGCCGTTGCGCCTCCGTCAAAAACGGCTAATTTCCCGCCCCTGTCCTCTATGACTACACCCCGTTCGGCTTCCAAAGACTTCATCCGTGAGATTATTGACGAGGATCTCAATTCGGCTAAGCATGATGGCACCGTGACTCGATTTCCGCCCGAGCCGAACGGCTACCTCCATATTGGTCACGCCAAGTCGATCTGTCTCAATTTCGGAATTGCTCAGGAGTACGATGGTCGATGCCATCTCCGATTTGATGACACGAACCCGGCAAAGGAGGATACGGAGTATGTCGACTCAATTAAAGAAGACATCCATTGGCTCGGATTTGATTGGGGAGACCACCTCTATTTTGCTTCCGACTATTTCGAGAAACTTTTTGAGTGGGCGGTTCACCTTATTGAAAATGGGAAAGCCTATGTCGATGATCAGTCTTCTGACGAAATGCGCTCAGGTCGTGGCGACCTTCAGAATCCGGGAACAGACAGCCCCTTCCGCAACCGTCCTCTGAAAGAAAATCTTGATCTCTTTGATCGGATGAGAGCCGGCGAGTTCAAGGATGGAGAAAAAGTTCTCAGAGCGAAAATCGACATGGCGCATCCGAATCTGAACATGCGCGATCCGGTGATCTATCGTATCGTTCACACGGAGCACCACCGGACGGGAGACACCTGGTGTATCTATCCAATGTATGATTTCACCCATGGGCAGAGCGACGCCCTTGAGTATGTGACACACTCTCTTTGCACTCTTGAATTCGAAAATCACCGGCCTCTCTATGAGTGGTTTCTAGAGAATCTGCCAGTTCCATCACGTCCTCGCCAGATTGAGTTTTCCCGCCTCAGCCTGAACTACACCGTGATGAGTAAGCGGAAGTTATTACAACTCGTGGAAGAGAACTATGTTTCAGGATGGAACGACCCTCGCATGCCGACAATTTCAGGAATTCGCCGGCGCGGCTACCCGGCTGAAGCAATCCGAAACTTCTGCAAGACTATCGGAATTACAAAATTCAAAAGCACCAACGATATTTCTCTTTTGGAGAGTTCTGTCAGGGAAGTTCTCAACGCTGATGCCTCACGGTTCATGGCGGTCCTGAAACCGCTTAAAGTTGTCATAACCAACTATCCGGAAGATCAGGTCGAGCAATTTGATGCAGTGATCAATCCTGAGAAGCCTGAGTTGGGAACTCGAAAGGTTCCATTCTCGCGTGAACTATTCATCGAGCAGGACGACTTCATGGAGGATGCACCTAAGAAGTTTTTCCGCCTCACTGTCGGTAAAGAGGTTCGGTTCCGCTGTGCCTATTGGATTCGATGCAATGAGGTGATCAAGGACGATGATGGCAATGTCACCGAATTGCGCTGCACTTATGATCCTGAGACTCGCGGAGGAGAGAATCCACCGGACGGACGAAAAGTGAAGGCAACGATTCACTGGGTCAGCGCCGATCATGCGTTGGATGCCGAAGTGCGTCTTTATGACCGCTTGTTTAACACCGAGTCTCCTGACAGCGGCGACAGCAATTTTCTGGAACACTTGAATTCCGACTCCTTGGAGATCCTTCCTGCGGCCAAGTTAGAGCCAAACCTCGCGGACGTTGCCGTAGGCGAGACAGTTCAGTTCGAACGTCTCGGTTACTTCTGTGTCGATATCGAAAGCTCGGACGAATCACCCGTTTTCAACCGCACCGTAGGCCTTCGGGATTCATGGGCTAAGGCTAAGCCGAAAAGCTGAACTACCGAAATTCGCAGGATCTCCATCGCTATTGCGGTACTTTGGATACTTGCGCAAATCTCCTTTCTTCGGGACACTTTCGGCATGATTTCGAGACTCCCTTTACTTCTGCTCATTGCTTTACTTCCCGCCTGCGCCAAGCAGGAAGCAGTTGAAACGATTGATTCAACACCCCTCTTGAACGGCACCGATTTGAGCGGTTGGAAGACGCCTGAGAATCCAGAATCGTGGAAGGTTGAGGAAGGCATTCTTAAGGTTCGAAGTAACGAAAAGCAGAAAGGCGGCATTCTTTGGACAGAGGCAGATTTTGAAGACTTTATTGTCGACCTCGAATTCAAATTTATCAGTGGGACAATCGATTCCGGAGTTCACTTGAGGAACAACGATCAGATACAAATCGGCATTTCGGGTTCACTGAAACGAGACATGACAGGCTCACCCTACATTGCTTCAAAAAAGGGATATCCCGTCGAAGCAGAGGGAGTCGCTGAACTTCTCAAGATGGAAGGCTGGAATTCAATGAAGATCGAAGCTCGCGGCATGAACTACATTGTTCATCTCAATGGAACTCAGGTCATGACTTACACTTCTGATACCGGCATCCCAAAGGGACCAATCGGACTTCAACTCCATGCAAAGCGAGACATGGGCATTGATTTTCGCAATATCCGCGTGGCTGAACTGGACTGATTCGTGCTCATTACAATCAACAATGGAATCAGAAGTATCCCTCTATGATCGAATCGGCGGGGCCGAGACAATTTCAAGCCTCCTCGATAGTTTTTACGCTAAGGTTCTCGCTGACAGCGAACTGGCACACTATTTCAAAAATTCTCCGATGGATAAGCTCCTTAAGATGCAGAAGGAGTTTTTTTCCGCGGCAACCGGAGGCCCACTTACCTACAGTGGAAAACCTTTGCGTGACGTGCATCGTCACATGGCGATCAGCAAGCGTGAGTTCGCAAGATTCACCGAACACTTGATTGAGACCCTCAAGGAAATTGGTGTGGAAGAGCAAGCTTCCTACGAAATCATCAGCCATGTGAATCTCTACGCAGACGAGATCACCAACGATGTTTATTAAGCGCCCGGGAGCTAAACCATAATCGCATCCAGATTCTCGTGCTTCCGTTCGGCAGGTCCGAGTTTCTCTTTCGCGCCCATGCCCGAGAGCATTGTATTGTAGAGATCTACTCCTTCCGTGTTCGCGTCAATAATCTGACCAGTTTTGAATCGTCCGTTCGCCCCGGTGATGGCGTGGAATACTCCGGAGAGTTCGCGTTTCACATCATTGTGACGGCCGTCGCCGGATTCGGTCGATATCGTGATCATTGTATTCTCAAGAATACTTCGACCATTAACTTCGCGGCAGTCTTCGCCTTCGTGCAATCGATTCAGGAAATAGGCGACCTCCCGCATCTTCATGTGAGCGTGGGCACGAAGCTGCTCGTTCTCCTTCTTCTCGTTAAATTTGTGCCACCACTCATGACTGCACCCTTTCGAACCTGAGGCGTTGAGGTGGCGACTGTCATCGAATCGATGAATGAGGCGGCCGTCATAGTGATAATCTCCCGTCAGCCTGATCCTCTCGCCGGCGGCGAGGAAAGTCAGGGAACCAAATCGAGCGCGGTCCATCTGGATCGAAAGGGCGTAAAGATCGGCCATAATGCGCCATGCTTCTGTCAGTTCCTCCAGCGTGATGTCGATCCCTTCACCTCCGGGGTCGGCTGAGCCACCGTGCTTCAGCTTTGAAGGGGGTGGCAACGTCGGAGCGTTCGGGTCGTCGACTTTCACAGCGAAAGAGCGCTGCTCGTATTCGCGGATGCGATCAAGGTGATTCTTAAAACGCTCTTTCGAGGCAGCTCCGAGCGGTGAATTCGCCCCTGTGTAGAAATGATATTGCTCCATAACCGAGTCGAGGACGCTTCGCTTGATGCGTTCCTCGCGGTCATCGCCGTCACCGGATAGCTCTACTCGCCCAAAAACTCGTTCGAACAGATCTCGTGGGCGTTCCTGGATCGGCGCCGCGACAGTCCCGTCCGGATGATAACTGTGAACGTAGCGCCCGACCCGACTGCGCCGGAAAAAAGTACCGCTAACCAGGGTGGGCACCATCCCGTTTGGCATGCCATTCGGATAATGCGCCCGCTTCACAAGCTGATCGATCGAGGCGCCGCCCGCTCTCGCTTCGCCATCCGGCGGAGTCGCGGTGAAGGCTCCGGAAGCGCCATCGAAATGAGCGTTCATGCCGGAGCGGTCGCAGCGGATCTGATTCACTTTGCGGAGAATTAGCAATTGATCCTTCAACGGAGAAAGTGGCTCTAGGACATCCGTAAAGCTATCCGGCTGGACTGGATCTGGAATGCCCAAACCGAAAAACACATTGAACGCACGAGTCGGAATCGGCGGGGCTTTGGCCGCGTATAGCGTGGAAGGAAGCATTTCCTCCATGAGGGGCATTCCAACGGCGACACCGCCGAGTCCGCGTAGGAGGGTTCTTCTCGAAAGAGGTTGGGACTTCATGACAAAATTAATCGGTGGAAGGAGCAGGTTCAGCGTAGCGAATAAGGCGACTTTTAGCGAGAGCGGTCATCACATCATGATACCGCCCTCCGTTCCGGGTCGCTTCTTCATGAATTTGAGAAACCGCGCCGGCATCCCCTGCGTTCAAAGGGCGACCAAGAGCAAACTGAGTAATTTTCCAAGTCATCGTTTCCTTCACCCGTGAGCTTTCAGCCAATAGATTCATCAACTCCTCGATACTTTCAAACGCAACCGGCTCAGCCTCTCCGGGAAAGAGCACTTCGCCATCTTCGCGAAGCACGTTGCCATGCTCATCGCGACTCATATAGCTGCCGAGCCCATCATATTTTTCCAGCCCGTAGGCCAGTGGTTCGAACTTGGAATGACAACCGCCACAACTGCTATCAGCGACACGCTCCATCGCGACCTCGCGGCGGGAGAGGTTTTCACCGCTCTCGATTGGGGTCGTGTCGACACAGGGCGGCGGATCCTTAATGACACCGCGCAGCAGATCATTCAGTACGAAGAGGCCCCGGGAAACCATCGAAGCCTCGTCACCGCCGATTGTCAGAAGACTTCCATGAGTGAGCAGTCCTCCCCGCCCCTGCTCTCCTGACAAATCGACACGGGCAAGTTCACCATCCAATCCCTCAGATTCCAAACCGTAGTGCGCCGCGAGGTCACGACTCAGAAAGGAAAAGGGCGCATTAAGCAGTTCACCAAGCGGGCGCTGTTCTTTCCAGACGACTTCTTCATAGAAACGTAGTGTCTCCTCTTTCATTTCCGCTGCCAGCGATGTTTCCCATTCGGGAAAGTGTTTCGCATTAGGCTGCAGAAACGCGAGTCGATCGAGATTGAGCCACTCAGAGCAGAATTCGAGAGAACGTGCCACCGCTCGCGGATCTCTCAACATTCTCTCGATCTGGCGATCCATCATTCCTTCCCGGTCAAATTGACGACTCGCGGCCATATTCAACAGCTCCATGTCCGGGGCACTACCCCAGATCGTATAGCTTAGTCGAGAGGCCAACTCGTAATCGCTCACGCGGCGGGCGCGGGATCCTGTCACCGGCTTCTCGAGGCGGTAAAGAAAACGTGGGGACTGCAGCATCGCTTCAATGACAAACCCGACGGCGTCATCAAATTCACCCCCGGCGCTTGCGGCGGAGGTGGACACGCCACGATACAAGGACGTCTCCTTTTTCACCGCCGGGCCGCGAAGGATTGGCGTCGACATTTCCTCGATCAGCGAGATCATCGTCTTGTCGGTCATGTCTCGCTTGTTCGTGAAGCGCTTCACGAAAGCAGCAACGTCGAGCTTTTTTACGATGATCGCAGCCAACTCGGAGTAGCCCTCGATATGCTTCAGGTCGACGCTAAGATTGTAAATCGTGTTACTGAAGCCATCCGCCCTTACCTCAGGCGGGAGAATCGATTTTGCCTCAGCAAAAATATCGACCCCGAAGACATCGCGCACCGTGTTAATGTATTCAGTAACGGTGAGACGTCGCGCTCTCGCGGGGATCGGCTCCGCTGGCCTCGAGTAGATTGCCGGATCAATGAAGTTGATCGTCCAAGCCGCACCGCCGTCGATCCACTCACGAAAGATCTCCTTTTCCTCGACAGAAAGCGGCTCCCTTTTGTGAGGCATATCATCGAGCTCAATCGACTCCCATAGCAGGCTCGCCGCCGCATCGCCGGGGACGAGGATGCCATCATCAGTGTGACTGGCGAGCGCTTTCGAGAGATCGAGATCCCCGTCCGCAGTGGCTGAATCGTGGCATTCGAGACAGTGTCGCGTCAAAATGGTGGTGACCTTTGTTTCGAAGAGCTCCTCGTTCGCCCGATGCGGGGGAATTGAAGTCACCTTCGTCATCTTGGTCAAATTCTCTCCGTCCACCAGTGCGAGCAACTCTTCCTCGCTCAAGATGCGGGGATAGATGGCGAGATCTTCCAACTTTCCTTTCCACTCCCTTCCGCCGGACACTTCATCGCCGAGGATCAATGTAAATCCCGGATCCCAGTTTCTAAGACTTCCTTCAATCAACTTCTTCGCGACGGGCTCGCCGTTCAGATAGAGGATGGTCGACCCGCTTTGATCACGGGTCAGGGCAAGGTGCGTCGAGACATTTTCTACGAGGACATCATCAGTACTGAATCCGGGAAGTCCATTCGTGCTGGTCTTGGTGCTACGGAGCCGAACCTCAATCCTCCCCTTCTCCTGCCCGATCGTGAAATTGCGATGACTGGTGTTCCTTGAAATCGAAACGATTCTCGCGGGCCCCGCCTGATCTAGATCGTCAGTCTCAAACCGGAAGGCGACCGTAAATTCCTCCGAGTGCTTGATCGATTCAACCAGACCGGAGGCGCGTTTCAGAAGAACGACACCGTCTTGTTTTCCGCCACCAAACTCGTGGGCTTCAACCGGATTTTCCACCCATCGCGAGATCAGCTCTTCAGCGTGAAGGGAGCAAACGCCATAGGCGAGAATCAGAACAAAAATCAGTCTTCGAACCATCCGCAGCAGATTGATCAACTCCCTTTGGTTTGTCACGGCCAAACAGCCCGCAACTCCGTCACCCTGACCCGGCAATGATGGATAACCTTCAGAGAGAGAGCTTGCTTGGCATTAGTGACAATTTCTGCTTCATTCCAGCCATGTTAAAACGCTTACTCGTTTGTGCTTTCCTCGTCTTCCCGACCGTTTCGATATTCGCCCAGGATGAGGAACCTCTCACCCCTGAAGAGATTGCGAAGCAGGAGGAATTGCTAAAGCTTCCCAATCTCGTCCTCATTATTGCCGACGACCTCGCCTGGGACGACTCCTCACCTTACGGGCATGACTCGATCATGACACCAAACCTGCAGCGAATGGCAGATGAAGGAATGCGCTTTGACAATGCCTTCGTCACGATCTCCTCCTGCAGTCCGAGCCGGGCCAGCATTATCACAGGTCGTTATGCTCATCAGACTGACGCAGAGGAACTTCACTGGCCAGTTCCGAAGGAGCAAGTCACCTTCGTTGAGAAGCTAAAGGAGAAGGGCTACTGGACTGCCGCGGCCGGGAAATGGCATCTCGGTGACGCGATGCGCGATCGTTTTGACGAAGTTCGCGAAGTCGACACCTCCGGCTTTCAACTCCCCAGTGGAGACACCAGCGGAAAGTTCAAGGAGACTCTGGAGGGAGAGGCCCAGAGCGGATGCGCGGACTGGATTCCTATGATGCGCGATCGCCCTGCCGGAAAACCGTTTTTTCTGTGGCTCGCAGCGCTTGATCCACATCGACCCTATCACTCCGGCATCATCCCTGATCCATCAAGACCGGAGGAAATCAAAGTGCCGCCCTATCATCCTGACACTCCTGCCGTGAGGGCAGACTATCAGATCTACTATGATGAAATCACTCGCCTTGACCGCTACGTAGGTCTTGTCATGGACGAGTTGGAGAAGCAAGGAGCCAGCGATAACACCCTGATCCTCTTCATCAGCGACAACGGTCGACCCTTTCCCCGCGACAAAACAACTCTTTATGATAGCGGAATTCGAACGCCCTGGTTCGTGAAATGGCCTGCCAAGGTCCAGGCTGGATCGGTATGCACCAAGCTCGTCAGCACGATCGATATTGCGAAAACCTTCATGCGTCTCGGCGGGATCGGAAACCCCGGCCAATCCTTCGAAGGGATCGATTTTTCACCACTTCTAACTGAGCCTGAAAAACCTCTCCGCGATTATATTTATGCGGAAAAAAACTGGCATGACTTTGAAGACCACGTTCGTGCCGTCAGGAATGAACGTTACAAATATATCCGGAATTATTATCCCGACTTACCTCAAACACCTTCCGCAGACGGGCTCCGAAGCCCCACCTACATCGAACTACTCCGACTTCGCGAAAAGGGAGAGCTTACACCAGCACAGGAAGCTTGCTTCGTCGCGCCACGTCCTGAAGAGGAACTCTATGACACGAAGCTTGATCCCTTCGAATTGACCAATCTTGTCGAAGACGAACGTTTCGCACCGCTCCTCCGCGCTATGAGAGCAGCATTAGCGGATTGGGAGAAGAAAACAGGAGATAGCGCACCGAAGTTGCGCACTGCGGATGAGTTCGATCGAGTCACCGGCCTTCCCACCGATGCGAGAGTGAGACCAAGACTTCCCAAGAAAGAAATGGTAGAGAAAGGGCTCGTTGCACCATGATCAGACAGCTCGCTCTCACAGTCCTTTTTAGCACCCTTCTTCCGCAACTCACGGAAGCGCAGTTTTCGTGGAAAGACACAGAAGGAAAATATCTCGATTTGACTCACGGATCCCGATCCATCGCCCGCTATGTCTACGAACCGGTAGATGATTCATCGATTGAACGGCGCAATGAAACCTACAAGCCGTTCTGCCATATCTACCAGTGGTGGAGTGGTGATAACTTCATCACTAAAGGGCCCGGCGGAAAATACCCTCACCATCGTGGGATCTACTACGGCTTCTCGAGAATCAGCTACACCGACGACGCAGGCGTTAAGCACGAAAAGGTCGATAACTGGCATTGCCGCAAAGCCGCTCAGGTACATCGTGAGTTCACGGATAAAGTGGCAACTAAGGACAGCGCCTCTTTCACCTCGAGAATCGACTGGCTCGGTGACAACGGAACAGCATTCGCGAGCGAATCCCGGAGCATGACTTTCTCTCTCCAAAACAAAGATATCGTCATCGATTTCACTTCCACACTAACACCACTCATTTCCTCGCTTCTTCTCGACGGTGATCCTCAGCATGCTGGATTTCAGTTTCGCGCCAGTCAGGAAGTCTTCGAGAAAACGGCCAAAGCGACCTACTTCATTCGGCCAGACTCAGGGATCGGCAAACCTGGAGTCACTATCAATTGGTCTTCCAAAACCGACAACGAACAGACTCGCGATCTTCCCTGGAAAGGAATGGCTTTCCGTCTCAAGGAAAAAACTTACACTGTGGCCTACCTGGACGCTCTCTCAAACCCGAAGCCGGCGCGCTACAGCGAACGTGATTATGGCCGCTTTGGAAGCTACTTCGCCACCGAAGTTGCCAAGGAAGCCCCCCTCACGGTCAACTATCGGCTCATCATTCGCATGGGTGAAATGACGCCTGAGGAAATCAGTGCGATGAGTGAGGCCTTCGCCAACAACTGAGCGAATTTTTAATGTCCCTTTTCAAGTCCAGGCCTAAACCCAAAGTCGGCAGCGATGAGCATCTCTCCGAGCACACGAGATCTGAGGTCACGGAAATCTTGAGGCGTGTTCGGAAGATCGAGCTGCGAACCAGGGGTCTCGTCAGGGAAAGCTTTGGGGGTGAATATCACAGTAGTTTCAAAGGAGACGGAATCGATTTCGAAGACTTCCGTGAATACCAGCCCGGGGACGAGGTGCGCTCGATCGACTGGAATGTGACGGCAAGAATGGGTCACCCCTTCGTGAAAAAGTTCATCGAAGAGCGCGAGATGACCGTCTTTGTCTGCGTCGATATTAGCGCCTCCGGCAACTACGGAAGCCATGGGCCGAGCAAGCGGGAACTCATGGCCGAAGTCGCCGCCTTGCTGACTTTCAGCGCGCTTCAAAACAAGGACAAAGTAGGGCTCATTCTTTTCACCGACGAGATCGAACTCTACCTACCTCCAAAGAAGGGCACCGGGCACGCACTGCGTATTATTCGCGAGATTCTACTCCATGAGCCAAACGGACATAAAACCTCACTCGAAGGTCCGATTCATATTCTTAAAAACGCAATACGTCGGCGCTCACTCGTCTTCATGCTCTCAGATTTCCTCTTCGAAGAGGACCTCGCTGCCGACCTCCGGATCGTTAATCGAAAGCACGACCTTGTTGCGATCCAGATCAGCGATCCGGCTGAGCTCGCGATTCCTTCTCTTGGGCAGGTCAGGCTTGAAGATCCTGAAACAGGACAGCAGGTCGAAATCAACACCTCAAGCCCCCGTGTCCGTGCAGCCTATGAGAGTGCGGCCGCTGAATGGCAGGAAGAAGTCGACCAGCAGTTCAAGCGGCTTTCCATCGATAAACTTTCTCTCCGCACGGACGAGGAATACGTCCCTGCCCTTCACGGGTTTTTCAAACGTCGCACCAGCGCAGAAATTGCCGGATGATGACCTTTACGTTCTTTGCCTATCTCGCTCAGGATAAACCGCCTGAGAACGATATTTACGATATTGTCGTGCTTGCTCCGAAAGACTCCTTTTGGCCCCTCATTGTCTGGAGTTCCATTGGTCTCATTCTCCTTGCCGCACTGGGATGGGCGCTCTGGTATTTTTTAAGAGGAAGCCAAAGCAACACCTCAAGACGATCTCCTGAATCAAAGACTCTCGCCCGCCTCAAATCCGCAGGACGTCTCCAAAACGAGGTTTCACCGAATGAGTACGCCCTCTCACTTTCTGAAGCTTTAAAAGATTACTTTGCGGAAAAATACGAAGACCCGGTTCGATATGAAACGACTCAGGAGTATCTCAACCGCATCGCAACGGAGCAGGCTCGTTTCCCGGCTGCTGCACAGCAACACCTGCAGTCATTCCTCGTGCGGGCTGACGAAGTAAAATTTGGAAACGCCTCTGACGCCGAATCAAAAGCGTCCCCTCTCGGGAAAATTGCCGAGCAGGTCGTGCAACTCTGTCAGGTCGTGAATGATCAGGGCAATACCAGCGGAACGAATTAGTCGGTATCTCCATCCTCCCGTCTAATTCGCCACTTGCAGCCTTCAAAAAATCCGTTTCCTTTCGAAGTATCTCTTCATGAAACTTTCATCTCTTTGCTTCACCCTGATTTCAGTCGCCATGCTGACAAGCTGCACCAGTTTTGAAAAGGAGTGGAAGACGGCTGTCGCTGCGTATGAGGACGGTGCCATCAAAAGCCCTGAAGGCCCCTGGGCTGGCAGTTGGACCACGAACACGAACGGTCACACTGGCAACCTTCGAGCGATCGTCAAAGAGTCGAAAAAGAATCCCGGCGAGTATGACTTCCGCTATCATGCGACCTGGGCGAAGATTTTTTCAGGGAGCTATACCGTGAGTTTCCCCGTCGTGGGTAGCGGAAGCAACTACCGGGTCGATGGTGAGCACAACCTCGGTCCTTTCGGAACATTCGGACACAAAGGCAAAATCCAGGGCAACTCCTTCACCGCAACCTACTTCAGTGATAAAGGAGACCTCGGTGATTTCAAGTTAGCACGGCCCTAGGGCGCCAAGGCTTTGCAACTCGCGCATCGGGGGAATTTTCTTCCGCTCCCCCATCTCCCCGGGGCCAGTAGCGGCGGTGATTGAAAATTGCCAGCACTCCAAGGCTTCCAACTGGAGCACGCAGCCATTTCCATCTATGCTCGGCTCTTCCCATTTTTTCAACTATGCCACGCGACCGCTCGCTCCCCATCTTCGATCTCGAAATCGACCTTGCTGCTGCTGTCGCAAATGCCAATGCGCGAGTTGTCATCGAAGCCCCGACGGGTTCGGGTAAATCCACTCAAGTCCCGCAATTCCTTGCTGATTCAGGATTATGCGGAGATGGCGAAATCTACGTTCTTCAGCCCCGCCGTCTCGCCGCCCGGATGCTCGCGACGCGTGTCGCGAGCGAGCGAAGCGGCCGAGTCGGCGATGAAGTCGGCTATCAGGTCCGATTTGAGAACGCAGTCTCCGACCAAACCCGGATCCGCTTTGTCACTGAGGGGATCCTGATCCGGAAGCTCATCGATCAGCCTGACCTCTCGGGAATTGCAGCCGTTGTTCTTGACGAGTTTCACGAGCGCCACTTCTTCGGCGACATCAGCCTTGCCCGTTGCCTTGAAGTCCAGAAGGCGTTACGCCCCGATTTAAAACTTGTCGTCATGTCCGCGACGCTTGAGGCCGGCGCACTCAAAAGCTACCTCGGCGAGGGCTGCGACCATCTTGTCTCGAAGGGCCGAACTTTTCCGGTCATTACTCAATTCGAGCCTCCCCGGGAACGCCACAAGGGCGAGATCTGGGATCAAACCGCGCGGGTCATTAAAGATCATTTAAAAGTCGATGGGATTCAGGGACATATTTTGGTTTTTATGCCGGGACGGTATGAAATCCAAAAAACCGCCCAGACTATTCGCAAAGCGAGCTGGAGCAGCGCCTTCACGATTCATGAACTCTACGGCGAACTCTCACCCGACAAACAGGATGCAGCAGTCTCGCAGAGCGACCGGCCAAAGATTGTCATCGCCACGAATGTCGCCGAAACTTCGATCACGATCGATGGAGTCACTCTTGTCGTCGATTCCGGACTCGAACGCCGTTCTGCCTTTGATCATCGAAGAGCAATCACCACCCTGCACATTGAGAAGATCTCCCGCGCTTCAGCAGATCAGCGAGCGGGGCGCGCCGGACGAACCGGGCCAGGCACCGCAATCCGGCTCTGGAGTGAGCGGGATCATGAAGCTCGCGTCCCAGCTACTCCCGCTGAGATCCAGCGGATGGACCTTATCGAAGCCGTGCTCATTCTAGCCTCCAGCGGGATCGAATCGATCCGCGAATTCCCCTGGTTTGAAAAGCCGGATCCGGCCGGACTCGAAGAAGCAATTCAGCGCCTTCAGATTCTCGGCGCACTGGATACCGGGGAAAAGCTCACTTCGATGGGAAAAAGGATCAGCCACCTCCCTGTTCCTCCGCGGTATGGCAGAATCATTGACGAAGCCGCTCGATCAGGCTGCCTCGACGCAGCCGCTCTCATCACCGCCCTGAGCCAATCCCGCCCGCTCTTTCCGGCGCGGAAGCGGCAACCCGATCACGTTCTTGCCGAAGACTTCGCCGACTCCGATGACGTCACCGACTTTCAGGCTCTCATTCGTGCCTGGAGTCAGATGAAACAAAACCGCTTCAGTCGTGCCCTTGGAGAGCGCCTCGGAATTCATGCTGGAGCCTGCAGGGATGTGGATCGCATTTCCGGCCAAGTCTCACGCATCGCCTCTCGCTGGCACTCGAACCCGAATCGCGATGCCCACCCCTCGGCAGAAACCCTCGCCAAAGTCCTCCTCACCGGCTTCTCGGACCGACTCGCGATTCGTCACAGCACCTCCACCCTCAGCTGTGCTGTTATCGGCGGACGAAAGGGCCAGCTGGATAAAAACAGCCTCGCGAATGACAAGGACGTGAAACTTTTTCTCGCCGGGGAGATGATCGAAGTCGAAGGCCGCGACGTGAACGTGAAACTCAACCTATGCACCCGCATTGAGGAGGACTGGCTCCGCGATCTCTTCCCCAACGACTTCGACGAATACGACGGCGCCGTCTGGGAGAGCAGCACCCGTCGAGTCGAAGCTCGCAGGGAGCGCCGCTTTCGCGATCTCGTGCTTGAGACCCGTGCCTCCGGCGACTTGCCCCTCGACCTGGCCGCCTCGATGCTCGCGAGTCGGGTTCTTTCCGGAGAACTCAACCTCAAAGCCTGGGATGACAAAGTCTCGGCCTGGATCGCCCGCATCAACCTCGCAGCAGAACACTGCCCCATCTACGAATTCCCTGCGATCGATGACGAGTCGCGCCTCCTCATGCTGGAGCAGATCTGCGAAGGCGCGGTAAGCTACAAGCAGATCAAAGACCGCAAAGTCTGGCCCGTGTTGAAGGAATGGCTCCCACCGAATCAGGTAAAAGCGCTTGATCACCTCACTCCCGAGCGCATCCAACTCTCGAGTGGAAAAGAAACTCGAATATTTTACCAACAGAGTGAAAAGCCTAAGATATCCGTTCTTATTCAACACCTTTGGGGATTAAACGATTCTCCCACCATTTGCGAGGGAAAGGTTCCACTCGTCATTGAGATCCTCGCACCCAACTCCCGTCCCGTGCAGGTCACCGAGAACCTCGCCGGATTCTGGACGGGAAGCTATCCGGCAGTTCGCGCGCAGTTGAGGGGACGATACCCAAAGCACGAGTGGCCGGAGTATTAGACATCCCGCAAGGGGTTGAACTATCCAGCCAATCAAGCCCTTCTGCAGGCAAGGCAGAGCAACCTCGATTCGATCAATTTTACAGGAGAGTAAAAAGCACCTGTTCAGCGTTGGTTGTTAACATGTTACCCATGACTTTTTAGCTTGAGCACTGACGAATCCGCAACTCTTACTCCCTCAATGACCTACACCCATCACAAAGGGAGCCGGGAGCAGCCCCGCTCAAGACTTTAAGCCCCAGCTCTTATTCGACCTCAACACCAAGTAGGGCTCTCTTCGCAGACAAAACTAAATTATCTAAAATTATACTAAATTTTAGATAATTTATTAAATACCTTCAACAATTTTTGTTCCGCCCGAAAATCGGACGTTACCATCGCGAGTTTCCCTTTAAGGACCTTGACCTCTTTCCTGAAAGGCCCATACGGGCCACGCTGCCCTCCCCTGCTTGGCAGAACAAAAGGGTTTACAGTTAGTTAAGAAACCTTAAGTATCTTCTTGGTATCTCCTCGATCTATGATGGGTCGGAGCGGAGGTCCCACCCACTCAAGAAAAGTATCTCAGCCACTCATGCGTCATGAACAATCACTCTTACTCACACACGAGTTCGGCTCCTGCAGGGCCGATTAAGCAACTCTTCATCTGGCTTTCCGGTGCGGGTGCAGAGACTCTGGAGCAGTGCCCCGAATGGGAGCAGCGAAAGTATGTCGCCTTCGGAGCGACCGTCCTCGTCCCGACTGTCTTTGCTTTTATTGCCTGTGCCTACGCCCTCTCCACCCTCACGGACGACTGGCGCATCATCGCGTCCGTCGCCACAGTATGGGGATTGATCATCATGACAATCGATCGGGCCCTTCTCTCGATCTATCGATCTTATCAGCGTTTTCACCGAAAAATCAGTCAGTTCTTTCTCCGAATCGTGGTCGCCGCTCTCATGGGCATCACGATTTCCCACCCACTCACCCTTCTTCTCTTCAATGACACGATTGCCACGGTTATCGACGAAGAACGTCAGGAGGAAGTTGAAGAGGTTCGGGTCGCTGCAAATCGCGACAAAATGGAGGTCGAGGAGAAGATCGTCGCCCTTGAGACTCAGATCGCTGAACAGCGAATTCGATTCGATGAAACCTTCTCTGCCCAATTCCTCGTCGAGGATGCCTCGGTTGGTATCGCTGATCCACTTGCAGAGCTTGATGACGAGCTTCGTGCACAAATGACTGCTCGCATAGAAACTGATACCGCCAGTTATCGCGAGAAGCTGGAAACCGCAGACGGTGAGTTCTCAACGATGCAGACATCCTACGCAACGTTGCAAACCGAGCTTGATCACTGGCAAACCGAATTTGAGCGTGAGGTGAACGGCCAGCGCAGCGGCATTGTGGGGGTAGGCCCAAGAGCAAAGAGCATTCGCGATGACCAGCTTGCCTGGCGCCGTGAAGAAGCAAAGCGCCTCGCCGACGTGCTCGCTTTTCTTACGGAACGAAGGAATGATCTCTCTGAACAAATCAAATCCACGGAGGAAGGAATCAAAACCGAATTCCTTGCCCTGGCCGCGGACAAAGCGGACCGCGTCAAAGAAGAGCGGGCTCGCATCGCTGATTTGAAGCGACAAGTCCAGCAATCTCAGGCTGGCCAGTTTGTTGAGCAACAGAACACGATCCGCTCGACAATTGCCTCGCAGATCGAGACACGCCTCACCGAGCTCACAAGGCTTCAAGGGGAACTCGCCGCCATTGGGGGCCAGGAACAGGATCGCATCACCGGCATCAACGCAGAGCCACGGAAAGACATCCTCACCCAGACTCTTGCCCTTCACCGCCTTTTTGAAGAAGACGCCGAAGGTGGGAAGTTTGCTCTCATTGCCTACCTCATTCTCGCGGGTCTCTTCATGCTCATCGACACGATTCCCCTCGTCGTGAAATTTTTCTCACAGCCCGGGCCTTACGATGCACTGGTCGATCGCGATGAAGTTCGCTTCGCACGCGAGCGCGAAGCCTGGCTGAAGAGTTACAACGAATACATGGACAGCCTCTCTTCGGGTCGACTCCTCCACCTAACCCAAAACAAGCCACTCGAGAAAGCCGTCATCGAAGGAATCGACAGCTCACGTGCCGCCAAAGAATTCGTCGAGAACCTGATCGATCTTGAAACGGCTTTTGAAGAGCGCATCGAAACCGAGAAAAGCCGCCTGAAAGAGGAAAAGAATCAGCGATCCGGCGTGAGGGCGGAACGCCTCGAACAGTTTTCTGAAACCTTTTACCGCGATCTCAACAAGCGTATGGAATCCTTCTTCGACGACGATGCCGCAAAGCAGGCGGTTGCGAGAGGTGTTGCCTAGAGACTAATCTGGGAACTTACTACCTGAAAAGAGACAAGGAGGTGGATCTACACCGCCGCGCTGCTCCTTGACGATTGCTGCATTTGCGGCACTTTCCACGCCATGAGTGTTCGCACCCGTTTTGCCCCCTCCCCGACTGGATTCCTTCACATTGGAGGAGCTCGTACTGCTTTGTATAACTGGCTTTATGCAAAACATCACGGAGGCAGTTTCGTCTTACGGGTGGAAGACACAGATGCGGAACGCAGCACAAAAGCTTCAATGCAAGTCATCCTCGACGGCCTGAAATGGCTGGGACTGGATTGGGATGAAGGGCCTGGCGTTGGTGGGGATTTTGGCCCCTACCATCAGAGCGAGCGCGTCGAAATTTATGATCGCTACCTCGCCAAGCTCGAGGCTTCCGGCCATGTCTATGAAGACGAAGGCGCAATCCGCTTCCGGGTCCCCGATAAACTGATCACAGTCCATGATGAGATCTGTGGAGATGTGTCGACCAACCTCAAGGAACAGGGCTCGCGCCGTTTCAATACCGAGACAAATGAGGAAGAGGAAGCCAATCCTGACATCGTCATCAAGCGCCCTAATGGAGGCTACATTTTCCACTTCGTGAATGTCGTCGATGATATCGAGATGGGAATCAGCCATGTCATCCGAGGCGAAGATCATCTTTCGAACACACCGAAGCACCTCGCTCTTTTCGAAGCTTTTGGAGTGACACCGCCGACATTCGCCCACATCCCGCTGAACCTGAATCCCAGCGGCACGAAAATGAGCAAGCGTGATCAGGGAGCACTCATTCACGAGTATCAAGAAAGCGGATTCCTTCCCGCAGCGGTGAACAACTATATGGCCTTGTTAGGTTGGTCTGCTAAGGACGATCAGGAGATTTTCCTCCCGGAGGAACTACAAAGTCGTTTCGACCTCGGTGGAATCAACAAATCGAATTCGAAGTTCGATTACGATAAGTGCAAATGGGTCAACGGTGAGCATCTCCGCCAGCTCTCAAGCACAGATCTTCAGGATTGGGCCGGACCATTTCTTACTCGCGCCGGATTGCCCGCAGGAGACGCCCGAGTTCCAGCCGCACTGGAGCTCAGCCGGGAACGCGCCCAATTGCTCAGTGAGATCCCGGATGTGATTGCCACCATCTTCGAAACTGTTGTCACTTACGATGAAACCTCGGTCGCGAAAGTGGCAAGTCAGGACGACATCGCGAACAAACTCTCAGCCCTCACCTCAGGGTTGGAAGGAGCTGAGTCATGGGACGAGGTCGCGATCAAATCGACCATCACCGAAGCAGCTCAGGGGGTTGGAGTAAAAATGGGAGCTCTAATGTTACCTTGCCGTGTGGGCGTGATGGGTAGCACCAGCGGTGCCGATCTCGTTCCGGTGCTCGTTCTCCTCGGCAAGCCGGAAGTGATCCGTCGCCTGCAGGAGTTTTCCAGCCAATTTGGCTGAACCTTGCAATACAAGTCGACACTTTCGTGGCATCAAGGAGGAAGACGAGCGCTTCCCCTCTTAGACTTTCTACGCTAATTCATGCGGCAGACTTCAAGTCGGCTCTAATTATCCTCGGATTTCGGCGCCGGTTTCCGGAGCTGAAGAATCCCCCATATCAAAAAGATCACGATCAGCATGATCGCCGCGTAGATATGATGCGAAATTCTGGTTGAGGGAACAAGATCCGCCGTCGCCCGGGTCGCCGCAGTCAAAACCATGAGCCAGACGATCCACTGCCAACTTCGACTGCGAAGCGGAGCGCCTTTGTCATAACAGTGCCCCATAACGACACGATCCGCGACAAGGAGAATCAACTGCGTAAAGCCTCCGAGGAAGAGAAGATGCTCGAAAGCAAAAATCTCTCCCGGTCGAATCGCCCGCAAGAGAAAGGCCACGCAGACCATGATCAGTCCCATGCGGAGCGCCCAGGCTCGCGTCCCCGGTGCGCGCCGTTGGAACAGGGTTGGCAGAAGCGCTACCGCCCAGACCACAACCGCAAAAAGACGAGTCACATTTCCCCAGGTCACCGAGTAGTAAACTTCGATAAAGAACGAGACCACAATCACGATCGCAGTACCCCACACGAAAACAGCGCGCCGCGCCGGAGAAACCATGGAAGGACGCTTTCCTTCCTCGTGAAAAAATCTTGGAAAAAGGTAAGACCCAACGCCGAGAATCGGAAGAATTAAAAATCCCTGATAGCCAAAAAGCCGCAACAGATAATCCACTTCCGGAGAGGTGAGGTGAAGCTGAAATCCCCACGCAAAGAGCACCCCGACACTCATGACGACGGAGAGGAAGGCGAGGCTGAATCCCGGCGGTGGCAGCGAACGATCGTTGCTAAAAAGCCTTCTCCCGAGGATGACAAGGAGGAGGCACCCCGTCGCGGCCGCCAGAAAATCGCCGAGTGCAATCGACGACTTTGCATACGCGAGCTGTGTGAGGACCCAACCGATTGCCAAAAGTGAAACCTCGACTCGATTGAGCGCCGAGGATTCCAGAAACCTCGGCCATGCTGTACCGAGGAAGCCGAAGACAAACGCGGCACCGAATCCAAAAATGAGGATCCGGGGATGCTGCAGGGCCGGATAAAGCGGCCACCATCCAACATAGTGCAGCGGCCAAAGGACAAGACCAAAAATTGCGGCAACTATTCCGAGCGGGAAAAACACGCGAAACGGCTCAGAAGCCCAGATGGGTCCGCCCGTCGAGAGCGCTTCGTATCGTGGTTTGCCCATCGGTCGATGGCCTGTCCGAAAAGGCTGCTACCTTAAACGGCTGGGAACTTCACCCACTTTTGGTCGGAAGCAGAACTCTCCACTGCCGCCTTGATGAAAGCGAGACCGGCAACACCGTCATCTACGCCGGGGAAGTCATAGCCTCCTTCAGGAGCTGGCGTCCCATCGATTTTGTCAGCCATTGCCTGAGCCGCCGCGAGATAGATGTTGGCGAACGCTTCAATGAATCCTTCAGGGTGCGCAAAAGGTGTTCTCGTAAAGCCATGACCGGAAGCCGCCTCGCTGATGTAGTCGTTTCCGCGGCGGTAAATCTTCCGGGGAGCGTTCGCGAATTTCACTATGAGTTCGTTCGGATCTTCCTGATGCCATTCGAGAGAGGCTTTCGTTCCGTAGACTCGGATGTTGAGAGCGTTTTCATCACCATTAGAAATTTGTGAAGCGTGAATGATGCCTTTCGCTCCGCCTTCGAAGCGAACGAGGTTGTTACCATCATCGTCCAACTCGCGGCCGGGAATAAAGGCGGTGAGGTCAGAGCAGATTTCTTCGATTTCGAGTCCGGTGATATAGCGAATCAAGTTGTGGGCGTGGGTTCCGATGTCCCCCATGCAGTTCGAGATTCCCGCAATCGCCGGATCAGAACGCCAGTTGTTGATCTTCCCCTGCCCGTCTCCCTCGACATCTCCAACGGCGTAGCCCTGAGGATACTCAGCAACGATCTTGAGAATGCGCCCGAGATCGCCGTTCTTCACCATCTGTTTCGCCTCCTTCACCATCGGGTAACCGGTGTAGTTGTGAGTGAGCGCGAAGATCTGGTCGCTGTTGTTCACGATCTCACGAAGTTTCGTGGCCTGCTCATACGTCAGGGTCATCGGCTTGTCACAGATCACGTTAAAGCCGGCCTCGATGAAGCACTTCGCAACATCGAAGTGGAGGAAGTTCTGAACGACGATGGATACGAAGTCGACCCTGTCTTCACGAGCGGCCTCTTTCTCAGCCATTTCCTGATAGCTTCCATACGCCCGGTCAGGATCGATAAAAAAGTCTTCACCTGAGAGCTTCGACTTTTCAGGATCAGATGAAAAACAACCAGCAACCAGTTCGATCTTTCCATCCAGATTCGCCGCCATGCGGTGTACCTGACCAATAAAAGCTCCACGGCCGCCTCCGACCATTCCCATGCGTAATTTTCGATTCATAAAAGTGTAGTGAGGGTTGCGCAGACCGTAGCAAATCGGAATAGAAAAGCAATCCTCAGCGAGAAGCTCTTATCGACCGGAGCGTTTCGCTGCCTCCACTCCGAGCTGACGAAAGCGCTTGTAGCCTTCCTCACTGAGAAGTGGATCGTTCGTTTCTTTCTGCCACTCGAGGAGCGCTTCCTTCATTGTCGCCATATGCTCTGTATGCTCTGGCTCTTCAGAAAGGTCGATAAACTCGACCGGGTCGTTTTTTAGATCGTAGAACTCCCATTCGGGGGGATTTCCATAGCGCTGAAAGGCTTTGCCCGCCGGGGTGTCCACGTACTTGGGCTGAGTCGCAAAAACGCCGGTGGGATCTCCATCAACGCGAGTGAGCGGATTGCCATTTTCAGCGAGAGAATTGTGGATCAATTTAAAGCGGTCATCACGAATTGCTCGGCGCGGAAAGAATCCGGTGGGACCGTGAAAATGGAACTCACCGACGAGATACTCACGCCATCCATCGGTTGCCGCTTCTGAGGAAAGCACAGCTCTGAGAGACTCACCGTGAAATTCGCGAGGAAATTCAGCACCAACAGCGTCGAGAACTGTCGGAACAATATCAGCCGCCGAAACGAGGGCTTCGCTTTCGATGCCAGCCTCAGACACTCCCGGCCAACGCACAATGAAGGGAACCCTGAGCCCGGACTCGTAGCAGGTCGTTTTACCTCGATTGAAAGGCGGTCCGTGATCTCCTAAGAAGATGACGAGCGTGTCTTCCGATCGGCCTGCCTTCTCCAGCTCATCGAGGAGGAGCCCAACCCCGACGTCGAGCCGCTTGACGGTGTTGTAATAGTTGGAAGCGCGCTCCCGTGCGACAGGTTCATCGAAACCCTGGAAATCCCACCCCGGAACGGTGTCCTCAGGAATTGGATCCGCCGGGATCCCTTTCCAGGTCGCCGGGAAAATAGGCTTGCCCTTGGTTTTCTCTTTGTAGAAGTGGGGATCAGAATAATTCACCATGAGGAAAAAGGGCTTCTCATTCGATGAATTCAGAAACGTGGCGGCGTTCTGGGCGACCGCTTTAACATCGCGTGTATCCCCCTTTTTCGGACGATAGTCGAAGGGGAAACTGTCTTCCGGCGTGACATGCAGCTTTCCGAGAATGCCGGTGCGGTATCCGGCATTCTTCAAATAGCCGGGCAAATTTTTCCCCACCTGCGCGGGATCAAGAACAAAGCCGCCATTTGCCAATCCGATCTGCCCGGTCGTGTGCGGGTAGAGCCCGGTAAACATGGATGATCGTGAAGAGCTGCAACTCGCCTGCGTGACATAAGCGGTCCGAAACATGACACCGCTATCGGCAAGTGCATCGAGCTGGGGCGTTTTGATGTAGGGATCGCCATAGCAGGACAACTGGAGTCCAAGATCGTCTGCCGTGATCAGTAAAATGTTAGGATCAGCCCGGAGGCTAAGAGCACTGCTGGTAAAAAGTAGCAACGAACAAAAAATGGTGGTCCTCATAGATAGAATTTATCGGGAACGGAAAATCTCACTGGAGACAGATTCAACAATGAGCGTGCGAAGTCCGAAATCGTTCTCCTTCACAACCTGAAGAATCTCTTCAATCTCGTATTGATCGACCGGCTCCATGTGTCGGCCCGTTCCATAGCTGAGGACCTGCGTGATCAAATGCTCAGCGAAAACCTCTTTGCGCGTGTTGAGGAGTGTCTTACGGAACTCCCGAAAATCTTTGAATATTTCGCCCGAAGAGAGTTCCCCACTAGGATCGATCTTCGGTGCGGGTGCCTTTCCTTTTGGTTTGGGATAACTCAATCGCCAGCGGCCGATCGGATCAAAGGTCTCGAGTCCGAAACCGAGTGGATCGATTTTCCGGTGACATTCGGCGCAGGTCTTGTCCGAACTGTGCAGTGCGAGACGCTCTCGAATCGTCGTCGCGGCACTGACATCTGAGTCGATCGCGGGCACTTCATCAGGAGGAAGAGGAGGCTCGACTCCGAGAATGTTCTCCGAGACCCACACGCCGCGAGTTACCGGAGAGGTCTCCACTCCGTTTGCGCTCACGGTGAGAACCCCGGCCATTCCAAGAAGGCCTCCTCGCTGATTTTGGTTCTCCAGTTTGACTCGTTGAAAACCATCACTGAGGCGCATCGTGTTCTTTTCGGGGAGTTGATAGAGCTTGGCTAGCTTCTTATCAACGAAGGCATAGTTCGCATCGAGAAAACGATCGATGGGGGCATCTCTCACTAGCAAATCCTGAAAGAAAAGTTGCGCCTCTTTCTTCATCGACTCGGGTAAATTCTCGGCATAGAAAGCCCGATAGGCATCCCGCGGCGGAGGCATCCCGCCAAGATCGCGAAGATTGAGCCAGCTATCGAGAAATCCATTGATGAATCCCTTGTAGCGCTTGTCGCCAAGAAGACGCTTTGCCTGCTTCCGAAGTTCCGCTACCTCGGTGAGTTTCCCGGAGGCAGCAGCCTCAAGGAGTGGCTTATCCGGCGGGAGCGCCCACAGGGCATACGACAACCGCGAGGCGAGGTCATAGGGCCTGAGGCGCCGTTCGTCCTCTTCTGTGATTTCGGAAAAGTAGAGAAACGACGGAGAGCAAAGAATCATTTTCACGGCATCGAGAGCGGCCTGCTTCGCTCCAACTTCATCTGCAAGTCGTGCCTCGTAGGTTTTGCGTATGCTCTCCCTGTCTGCGTCTTCAAGGGGACGTCGAAAGGCCCGCTCGCCAAAAGCGAAGAGTTGCTTCATTGCCTCCTTCTCCTGAAATCCATCCGGGCCGAAAACGGCACGCTCTTCCCTCGTCCCTGCTTTCTCCGGAACCGGGCCCGTGATCTTGATCTCGCCTATTTGAATTCGCGGCAAAGCGCCTTCACGCAGAAGATGAGTTCGACTTACTCCGACTGCCGATACTTTACCTTTGAATTCGTCTTTGTATTTCTTGTTCACCGCGATCACCGAGGCCCGCGATTCGAAGGGTCCATTCGGGAAGATGAATCGCGGCGTCTGCCCCGCTTCAAGCCAAACCCGAAAGCTGATCCACTCCGGCTTATCGTCAGGAACCTGCTTCTGCGCGAGGATTGGCTCAATCGCCTGGGGGTAATGAATATGCCCCGCCGTGACATCACCGGGCACAATCCCAAGGAGAAAAGGTTCGGAGAAATCAATCCCGAAGATGGACGCATCGTAGTGAGTATCGCGATGCTTTGCCTGAGCGAGGACCTTGATGTCGTAGAGTCCCGAAACAGGGACTCCTTCGAGGAAGTCTTCGATGTGACCATAGCCGCCCTGCCTCGTATCTGTGTTAGGCTGCTCGTAGAGGCAAAGATACTCGTAATTAAAAACGGACCGGTGGGCTCCGGAAAGCTCTTCGTATTGCAAGAAGTTGTCTTTGAAATGCCAGGACTTTGGCTCCATTTCATCTTTTCCGAGACGAGCTTCAACGAGGCGATTCGCAGATTGAAAATACTGATCGAGGAGAAAGCCGGAAGTCACGAGTGACTTGCCAATGGTATCGAGGTGCCGGCTCGTGTTCTCCTTCGGAAAATTGGCCGTCAGCCCGAGAGTATCGACCCGGCGATCAAAAAGGGTCCTCAGTGTGTTCTCATACTCCCTGCTCGAGAGGCGTCGGATCACGGTGAGCGCGTCGGAGCTTTCGATCTTTCCGTGAGCAAGCGCAAGGCTGTCTCGCAAGGCACGAATCACGGCAAGGCGTTCCTCATCTGATGGCTGATCCGCTTTCTTCGGCGGCATCTCTTTCAGCGTAACCTGGTCGATAATTTCCTTAGCGACGATCAAGTCATGAACCGACTCCAGTGGAAGATCGAATCTCTCAAACTCACGATCAGCCTTTTGGACCGCGTCGTCATGACACTCAAGACAATATTTGCCAACGAAGTTGAAAATGATTTCCTGATTCGTTGCCTCGTCGGCATTCAACAGAGAAATCGATGCAAAGAAGCAGGCCGCCTTGAGTGACAACGAAAGTTTCATCCTCAATTACAGAGCTTGCTACGAGAAGCTGCCCGTGCTGGAACCGAACGATTCGATCTCCACTCCCATGCGCTGGGCTAGATCAACATAGAGATTACAAAGCGGAACTTTGTTGATTCCTGAAGCCTCCACTTTTCTGAACTCTCCGTGACGATAGCCACCGCCCGCAAGAATGATTGGAAGGTCAGAGTTCTTGTGAGAGTGCGCGTTTCCGATACCACTGCCGAAAAGAACTGCGGTCGAGTCGAGGAGGGTTTGATCGCCATCTTCAATTTTCGAAAGCCTCGTCAGGAAGCGGTTGAAATGCTCGATCTGGTATGTCTCCAGCTTGATCAGATTCGCAATCGCCTCTTCGTCGTTTCCATGGTGAGAGAGGCCGTGGTAGGACTTATCGATACCGAGGTTCTGCGGCAGAAAACATCCCCCGATCTCCAACGTTGAAACGCGAGTCGAATCAGTTTGCAAAGCAAGAGCAAGCAGCTCGTAGAGCACCGGAAGATCTTCTACCGTGTTCACATTGGAAGGCTTCTCGAACGGTGCTTTCGGCTTGGGATGACTTGCCCAGCGCTCGCGCAACTCAAGTCGTTTCTCCACATCTCTGATTGAGGTGAAGTATTCGTCGAGCTTGTCTTTGTCCTCGCGGTTCACTCGCTTTGAAAGTCGATTTGCGTCCTCCAGAACCGAATCCAGAATCGAAGCTTGAATGCGATTCTCCTCGACCCGTTCGACTTTGCGCTGCTCGGAGTCTTCAACGAAAAGCTTCTCAAACAACTCAGCCGGTCCTGTGATCGGAGGGACACGCACGCCGGATTTGGTCCAGGCGATCTGGCAGCCACCGTGAATTCCCCCCTCTGATCCAATCGTGAGCGATGGGAAGCGAGTTTCCACGCCGACCTCATCAGCGATAAACTGATCGAGCGAAACATTCCCATCGGGACGGTTCTGCGCTTCGGAATTCAAGACCCCGGAAAGGAAAGAGTGCACCGCAAAATGTCCACCTTTGATCCCATGGTCGAGACCACGATAAACCGTCATTTTATCCCGGTTTTCTGAGAGAGGTTTCAGGAGCGTCGTTTCCTCGTAGCTCTTGCCTTCCGTCTCCGGGAAAAAGGATTTTTGCTGGAATCCAAGAAGGTTGCCTACCGCGACAAAGCGCTTCGCCCCGACGCCGGCACCGCGAGTTGATTGAATCGCTGCAGACTTACCGGCCTCCTTGGCCATAAGCGAAGGAAGCCCGGGAAGGGCAAGACTTGCTCCCACGGTCCTGAGGACGAATCGGCGACGGTTGATGGGCTTGGCCATTGTCTAACGTCTTCGTAAATAGATGATTCGCAAATGCCAGCTGGGGACGTTTTGACGTGTCGAATTCAGGCAGCGTTAGCATCATAAAAAAAATTCGCAACAAAACGCCTTGAGCATCGTTTCAACTGTATGCGCCGATCTACTCTTACGTTTCTTACCATTGCCTTGGCCTCCTCGACAACGGCCTTCGCTGACTGGACTCAGTTTCGCGGTCCTAATGCCCTCGGAGTTTCAGAAGTTAGCGTCCCGACTTCGTGGAGCTCAACTGAGAATTTGAAATGGATGACCGAGCTTCCCGGCGAGGGCAGTTCTTCACCGATCATCTCAGGAGATGCCATATTTGTCACCAGCTACACCGGCGAGGGTGACGGCATTATGCGTCATCTCATGAAAATCGATTTCAAGAGCGGTGAGATTCTTTGGGAGAAAGCCGTCGCGACTGAGTTTACGGAGGACGCGGCTCGCGGGTACATCACGGAACACGGATGGGCAAGCAATACGCCAGTAACAGACGGTGAATCAGTCTTTTGTTACTTTGGGAAAGCAGGTGTCTATGCCTTCGATCTAGACGGCAATGAACTCTGGAAGGCCTCGACCGGACCTCAGTCCTCCGGCAAGAGATGGGGATCTGCTTCCAGCCCGATCCTCTTTGGAGATCTTCTCATCGTTCCCGCAGGCGACGAGACACGCGCGATCATTGCCTTTAATAAGACGACTGGAGAAGAGGCCTGGCGATATGAAAGCCCCGTCACGGAAGAAACTTATGGCACGCCAATCATCGTTGAAATCGACGGCTCACGCACGGATCTCGTCTTTGCAGCCGCGACGCGCTGGGTTGGCCTAAATCCTGACACAGGGGAGCAAGTCTGGTTCGCGAACTACAACCTCCCCGGAAACATGTCGAACACGACTCACCTTTCCGGGGATATTCTCACAATCTCCGGAGGGTTTCCCCGAACGGCGCGTGTTGCCGTCAAAACTGGTGGAGTTGGCGATATCACCGATGACATACTCTACGACACTCAGAAACCGACGACTTATATGACGATGCCCGTGGAAGTCGATGGCGTTCTTTACTGGATCTCAGACAGTGGTATCGCGTTCGCTGCTGAGCCAGGTGAAGCGGAAGAATTGTGGCAGGAGCGAGTCCCCGACCTGAAAGGTGCGGGAGGGCGCGGAAAGCCATTCTATGCTTCCCCAATCGTCGCTGGCGGGAAAATTTACGTTGTGAGTCGTGCCAATGGCACTTTTGTGATTGAACCGTCGCGTGAGGGTCTCAAGGTCCTCTCACAGAACACTTTTGAAGACGATGAGACAATTTACAACGCTACTGCTGCGGTCTCTCAAGGTAAGCTTCTCATCCGCTCCCAGAACAAGCTCTACTGTGTCGGAGAGTAGGTCTTCCTTCTCTATCCTAGAGTGGCGGGATTCGGAGTTGAATCGATCAGGATGAATCTGCCCCATTTTCCATATTAGGACGAAAAAAGGGCGCAGAATTGTCCTGCGCCCTTTTCGAAAATTCTTACGTCGTCAGAATTAAATTGCGACGGGCTTGCCGCTCCCGGCAGACTCATAGACTGCGTCAATGATCTGCATGAGGGCAAGTCCCTGCTCCGCATTGTTGAGTGGAGCTGACTTGCCTTCGATAGCCTCGATGAAGTTTGCCGCTGAGTTTATCCGACCCATGTCTTCGCACTCTTCAACTTCGATCGTCTTGTCGACAGACTTTCCGTCTTCCTGAACGTAGAGCTCGCAGGTATCGATCGCAGTCTCGTCGTCTCCGTCGGAGCCGAAAAGCCGCTCAACCTTACCTCCCGCAGTGATTCCTTGAAAGACGACAGAAACCTCTTCCCGCTTCACCATCTCGGCCCAGGACATCTGAAAACTCAAAGTTTGTCCTGTTTCAAAAGTCACGAAACCATGAGCGGCTGATTCAACATCAGTGACCCCGCCCTCGCGGTCCGGGATCCCCCACGGACCTTTGAAATCTTTGTTTGTAATGTGATCATCAAACGTGTTCCCAACGACAAAAGCAGGCTTGGGATTCCCCATGAAATACATCGCGAGATCAAGCATGTGGAGCAGGTCGATGACCGGACCACCTCCTGAGAGCGCCTTTGTCGTAAACCAGCCACCGAAACCGGGAATACCAGTGCGACGCGCCCACTTTGCCTGCGCTGAATTGATTTTTCCAACTACACCGGACTCGATGAACTTCATCATCTCACGAGACTCAGGACGAGCGCGGTTATTGAAGTTAAACATGAGGAATTTGCCTGCCTTGTCGCGGGCGGCGATCATTTCCTCAACCTCGGGAGCACTGATCGCAGGCGGCTTCTCGCAAAAGACATGCTTACCAGCTTCGAGAGCTTGAATCGCGAGAGGAGCATGAAACTTGTTCGGAACAATAATTGAAACCGCATCGATATCGCTCGCGAGCATTTCTGCAACGTCCCCATATGAAGTGGGGATATCGTTCGACTCAGCCGAAGCCTTTGCCGCCTCTGCATTCACATCCGCCATCGCGACGACTTCGGCGCCGGCCTGACGAAATCCTGCTATATGATAGTGGGCCATTCCGCCCGCTCCGATCACTCCTACTTTGATTGCCATAAATGTAAGTTTTACTCTGAAATTTGAAATTTGCTAGAATCCGCAGCCTAATCCTCCGGTTCACCCTCGCCGCTCGGCTCATTACCGGCAGTATCTGTTGTCTCGGGAGCCGCCTCCACAGGAATTTCAACTTTCATCCCTGCCTCCTCTGCCATCTTGGCAGTCAACTCAGTGATATCGACTTCTGCAACAGAAGCGATGAAAGGCGGCGTAACTTTCATGAGAACAACGTCGAGATCCTTCTCCTCGGCCGCCTTTAAGGCGATCGGTTCGATTTGAATTCTAAACTCACTAATCAAGCGAGCGCGCTCTTGTGCGAGGGTCTGTTGAGCTTGGGCCTTAAGACGATTGAATTCAGCATTGAGCTGTTGATTCGATGCCAATATCTGGCGTCGCTGTTCCTCTGTCGGGTTTTCCCCCGCGGACTGCTCCAAACCGGTCATTTGGCTTTGCAGCTGGGCCTGGGTCTTTTTCAAATCTTCATTCAACTGGTTTTGCATCTCGATGAGATCAACCTGAACCTTCTCTTCCACACCAAGGTGCCGAGCAACCGCATCAATATCGAGGACCGCAACGCCTCCTTTCTGCGCGCTGGCAGAACAAAGCAGGAGAATGGTCGTAAACGTTGCCAGTATAAACTTCATCATAGTCAAAATTCGAAATTTGGTAAGGCGCCGAACCTAGACCAGAGTGGGGCTGAAAGTCCAGATATTTTACTATGCCAGTCGGATAGCTTGACTGAATAAATACACCTCATGAAACGTCCTTCAAAGATCTGTAAGTCCACTCCGGTGCAGTATCTTCTATGACGGAATCTACGAAAAATCTCTCGGCATCGTGTCTGGTATCAAGTCCATTTGATCAAGAATTGATTCAACAAGCCGCTCATGCCTGCCTAAATAAGCTCGGCAGCGATCCCGACCTTGTCGTTGCCTTTGTCACGTCTGACTACAAACCTCATCTGAAGGCATTGACTGAATCGCTCCAGATCGATGGTCATGCCTCTACGATTATCGGCGGCAGCGCCTGTGGATTGGCGGGAGTAAGCCGCGAGCAGGAGCACATCAGCGGAATTTCCCTGCTTTTCCTTTGCATGCCAGAGACAGACATCAAAATCGGCGAAGATATCGTTTCGGGCGCGATTCCCGATGCAGCGCTCTTGCTCAGCAACCCTCTCGAAACCACTTTTGATTCCCTGCTTGAAAAATGGGACGACAAATTTCCGGGCTGTCCTCTCGTCGGAGGAAATATCACAGGAGGACCGGATGAGGAAGCTCTCTTCTTGTTCAATGAGTGCGGCGAGGTCATTTCAGGAAGTCTTCTCGCGCACTTCACCGGCGGGGTCAAAGTTGAGTCACTCGTCGCTCCGGGATGTCGGCCGATCGGGAACCCTATGGTCGTCACTGAAGCAGAGGGCGATGAGGTCCTCTCACTCGGACGCCGGGAACCTTTCGATGTTCTCGAGGAAACGTTCTCGGCCCTTGGTGAAGATCTCCAGATCGAGGCTGAGGGAAACATCTTCGCCGGGGTGGTCATCAATGAGCAAACGGACGAGTTCGAAAGTGGCGATTTCAGAATTCACCAAATTGTCAGTGCGAGGCTTGAGGATGGCCGCCTCAAGCTAGGTTCTCCGGTCAGGGCCGGTCAAACGATGCAGTTCCAGCTTCGCGATTCGCTCGCTGCCGAGATGCTGCTACGATCAGAGTGTGATCGAATTTTTGAGGCTTCAGGAAAGCCGTTTGCTGCCCTTCTCTTTATGGGGATGGGCCGCGGCAAGAATCTTTTCGGTGTGGAAGACCGCAATGTGAGAACTTTTGAGGAAACATTCGGGAAGGTACCTCTGACAGGAATTCATTCGTTTGGTGAGGTGGGTTCTGCTAGTTCCATGACCGAGCGCCACGATCATTCCATCTGCGGGGCACTTTTTTATTCAAAGGATTGAGCTGGCTCAATTCTCACGCAAGCTGGCCAACGCCACCTTCAACTGAAACGCCGTCAAATCAGGGAAGTGCTGTCGGAGTTTCGCTGCGATCCCCGTGATCTGCGGACAGGCAAAACTTGTTCCCGTGAACTGCTGCCATCCACCAGCCGGGGTAGGAGCGTCGACGTAGACTCCACTGGCTTCCACCTCAGTGACCCGATCAGAGAAGAAGCGGAAATTCAGTGGATCTTCGAAGTAATCCATGTCCACACCCACGACCGAAGCAAGTCCTGCGGGATAGCCGACTTTATTCCGTTTGTTGTCCTTGGCGGCAACCCAGAGCATTCCCTGGTAGTAGGCTTTGTCGGCGAGACGGGCTAACTGCTCGTAACTGGACTCAGTCCCGAGGCTGAGATTCAAAATGTCCCACTGCTGCTCAACCGCGAATTCCAAAGCGGCGAGCAGCTTTTGTGATGTTGCGCTATGACTTGCCCCAATGACACGAACACTGTGCAGTTCCGCTTCGGGGGCGTGTTGGTGAATAATGTAGGCACACGCTGTCCCGTGATCGATAACATCCTCCCCTTTCGCCAGTGAAACGATTTCCGGTTTACCGCGCCTGTACTCGACGACTTCGTAGTTACCCACCACCGCTCCATTCAACTCTGGCAAGTCAGATGCCACGCCGGAATCAAGAATCCCCACTTTGACGCCTTTTCCAGTCCCGCTGGCAAGACATTCACGGAGGCGCTCCTGATCAACCACCCGGTCAAATGTCTTCATGTCTATCTTCCTCTTCCTCTGCAAACTCGCCTAGCAAATCAGCCATCCTCGAAAGCATTTCACGTTCCTTTTCGGGTAATGAGAGGGACTTTTCTGCGATCAAAGCCGGGATACGAAATTTGTGAGCGACCTCGCTGGCACGCGCGAGCCCCCCCATTTCCTCGAGTCCGAATTCACTCACATGCTCGGCAATTTCCAGCTCAGCTACCGAGGTGCTGAACTCGATCTTGCGATAGAGTTTCATCGCCGTTGCATAGATTTCACCGAAGCCTTGCGCCGCTTTCAAGTCCTGAATTGAAAACGGTGTCTCCGAGGCTTCCCCGCAGCGATTCACGAATGTTGCGACCCCGTAGACGCGATCGTCATCAATGATCGGAACGGCGAGGAGAAACTGCGTCTCAATTTGCGCGACTTCGTCCACCTTAGAGACACCCGGACTTTCCGGATGAACCTTTGCCATGGCCTGACGTGAACTGAATACATAACCACTCACCGAACGGGAAACCGAAACCGTGATGTCAGACCCCTCAAGCGCGGGGTTCATAGACACGAGAAACCGGAGCTCGGTCTGATCATCTGAAGGAATCAAAATTGACCCTTCCGAGGCCGAAATCGCCTCACAAGTATCTTTCACCAGTTGACGCAACATTTCAGCCGCATCGAGAAGAATCCCGTCGCCATGCTTATGGATGCGCTTCAACGCCGTCGCGAAATCGGACATGAGAGGAATAGAACACAAGCGACAGAAAAGAGCACGTCGATTCGTCTTCTTTTCTTGAACCTCTGGATAACTACCCATTAGCATAGAAATCGATTCATCCCGTATTTAATGATCACTTGTAGAAACGCAGCTCTTTTCATTTTCTCCACGTTCTGTCTCATCTTCCCATCGGCAGCGAGGAGTAACGAAGTCGCTGAGTTAAATGACTTGCTCAATAACTACGCTGAAAAACAGAAAGAGATTTCTCTGCCTTTCGTTGAATCACGAAACGCTCTTCGCGCAAAGTATGAGGCAATGCTCAAGCCGCTTCTCGCAAATGCAACCCGTCAGGGCAATCTGAGTCAGGCTCTCGTGGTAAAAAAGGAACTTGAAGGGCTAAGTTTGGGAAGACTGAGTGAACTCGCGGAGGATGTCCCGGAAGACCTTTCGCGCCTGCGCAACATCTACGATTCAGAACTCGAGAAAATCGACACGAAGGAAAAAGAGGAACTTGGCAAGCTGATCCCACTCCTAATAGAGTCGCTTGATAATTTGGAGATCATGCTCACCAAAAATGCCCGCCTTAATGATGCTGTAGTAGTCAACTCCGTAAAGGTCAGGTTTCAAAAAGAGTCTACCAATTTCGTCGCCTCACAGAGCACATCTCCCAGTGAAACGATCAGTCGAAGCGAACTTGAACGGCGACGAGAAGAAGGAGGAAAGCTTCGCATCGAAGGAGCATTTTTACCGGGAATGCCGGCCATGATTCCGGAATTGGATAAGTTGCCTTCTGACTTTATCTCGGTCTTTGCTTTCCGCAGCAGTTGGGTCGCACTTCGGGCGAACGGCAAGTCGTTAGTAATTGGACTAAACCGTGACAAAACAGTCGTCGAATCAACTGACGACATGAATATTCGTCTCATCGGTAACGGCTACGACGCCTTTATCTACACGAAGGATAAAATGCTCCACCGTCTCGTTAACTGGGAACTCAATCACCTCAATGCAACCATAAGCAACCCCATCGCCTTAGCGGGAGGTCATGCTACCGGCCTTCTGCTTAACTCAAGAGGTGATCCAGAGGCCCGCGGAGGAAGTACGCTTGCCGTTCCACCTGAGGACTTTCGGAGAAACATCAAGGCGCTCGCTTCTACAAAGCACACCTTTCTAACTCTGAGTGAGGACGGAGTCGCCCGCATCTGGAACATGCGGGAAGGACGCGAAATGAAATCCCCTGAGCTTGAAGCGAGAAAGATCGAACGTATCGAAGGGGGACAAAGCCACTATCTCATCGAAGACATCGAGGGTCATGTCATTGCCATCGACGTCTCGGGTTCATCAGCTGTCTCGGGATTTGTTCCAAACTTTGCTCATTCTCCCCACCAGATCAGAGCCGGAGGCAACATGAGTGCGGTTCAAATGCTGGACGGTACGTGGAAAGCCTGGGGCGAAGACAATGCCTTGTCCGATACAGTCGACAGAGCCGGAAAGGCCAATGACCTCGACCTCTATTCAGGGGAATCTTCTGAGTATGTCATCTGGATAGAGAATCCAACAGACTAGCTAAAAACCACCCGGCCCGAGCTGATTGGCCCATGCCGCCCATTCGCGCTGCTCATATTCTTTCGCGACCTGTTCGTCCTCTTTTTCAAAGTAGTCCCACGCTTCCTCGAACTCATGGACGAGGCGGCCGTCGCACTCAACGAGCTTTTGAAACCACTCAGGATCGGTGACTCCGTATTGCTTGACTGCTTCGGGGGCGTTGGCGAGAAATGCATCGCGAAAAGGCGGATTCGAGATGCGTCCCATGAGCGCCCTTTGAAAGCTTTTCATCCCCGCGAACTCGGGTGCATCAGGATCCGGAGCAATATCCACGTCAGCAAAGGGAGCACTCTCGAGCGTTGGAGCCTCGGAAGGTCGATGGCTATAAAAGATCTCACGCGCCTTGCGAATATCAGTCATGACTGAATCAAATGGCTTGAGCTTGCTGTCCCGCTCAAGAATCACATTTCGGAGATTTGAGGAACGCTTCACTGCTTCGTTAAAGAGTGGCCAGACTTCATCCATCACAGGAGCAGAGTGGCTGTCCTCCCATCGTCCGTCAGGTAACTGATGCCCACCGGCGAGATGCATCTGGGACACGCGATCCATCGGGAGTCGGTCAATAAACTCGATTGGGTCGTAGTTGTGATTCCTCGAATTGTTGAAGACATTCGTCACATCGAGCAACAGGGTGCAATCAGTCTCTTCGCAAATCCGACAGAGAAACTCAGCTTCACTCAATGAGCCTTTCGGAACGGGAAAGGAGTAGGTCACATTTTCGAGGGCAAACGGACGCCCAACCGCGCGGCGAGCGGCATAGTAGTTTCGCTTAACCCACTGCACCGCAACTTCTTCAAACGGGATCGCAAGGAACATCGTGAGATCATTTCCATCGACGCGATGGTAGGCGAGATGCTCACTGAAAATGTTGAGACCATTCTCTTCCATGAAGCGCCTCGTGCTATTGAGGTAGACATCGTCGAGTTCACCGACCGTACCGATCGAAAGGCTGAGGCCATGAGCGACGCATGGAAAAGTCGCAAGTGCATCCTTAAGAAGGCGTTCGTTAGGGTCACTGAAGGTGCGGCGCTCACGAATGATATAGTCTTCCGTTGAAATTTCGAGGAGATCGATCTCGCTGCGGTGTTGCACTGCTTCGCGGTGAACATTGAAGCGATAAGCCAGGCCGACGCCGTAAGGCTGCTCGTGATGGTTCGGGTTGCTCATGTCAGGGGGAATCTACGTTGAGTGAACAGGGTTGGGTCACTGACTTAACCCTGTTAGGTGTTCATCGTTTTCGCGAAAGTTCAGAAAACGCTCACGGAAAAGATGACCTTCGGATTCTCCGGGCAGCTTTATGAAGCTGCCCGGAGATCGAAGATATCTACCAATCAGTGGTGGCAGTGGTTGCGCCAGCAGTTGCGACGCCAGCAGTTGTTGAAGTAATTGCGACGCCAGCACCAGTTGTGTGCTTCAACGTCTCCTTCAGCTTCGCTTTCAGGACCTTCCTCGTAGCCACCTTCGTAGCCGCCCATAGGCGCACCACCAGTGTGGATCTGAATCACGACCTGACCGTTCGTGCCTGGAACAGGCATTCCCTGGCTTGGGCCGGGGCCGACTGGTCCTTCGGTGGGGCCAACGCCCGCATCACCGAGTTTTTCTTTGATCTGGTCCGCCGGGATGAGCGCGCTCTCGAGCTGCTCATCTGCGACTTCATAGAACTTTCCGTCACTACTTCTAAGTATAGCCATGTTATTTTTCTTTCCTTGGTTTTGGTTTTGTTATGTTGTGGTTGATGGCCCGCCTCGTGAAAATTCAGTTGGCGTGGACCAGCAAAGGGTTAGACGCCTTCCGGCTTCGGTAATTCAATAAGCGGTGATTCGGTCTCATTGATGCCGAGATCATTCTCAAGGTCTTCGAGCACGATCTTCATCGGCATCTGCACGGTGGAGACGCACTGGTGAGTTTCAGTCGAGTCGAAGGAGCCGTTCTCGTAGTATTTGTTCGAGGGAGATGCACCGCCGCAGTATTGGTAAAATTCACACTCCTGGGAGCACTTCTTATTTCCCGCTTCGATGTCGGCAAGAACGTGCTGAAAAGATTCGTTCACGGTCGCGTCATAAAGCGACCCGCCGATGAGACTTCCGAAGCTGAACGATCCATATTTTTCCGTCGGCTGACCGAGCAACTCGGGAGAGAACATCGAGAAGTTGCCAAAGCAATCGACATTGATCATGCCAAAAGGGTCAGCCTCCTGATTGTAGTAGTCGCCGTCGGGCTTCGAACACCAGCCGGGCTCCATGATGTTCCGCTCGGCGTTCTGAAACTCTCTCACATTGAGAGGAAATCCGTCGGCTTTGTTGCGGAGATAGAACTGCTTGAGAAACGAATAGATGCGATCCCGACCACCGGATTTATCGAGCGAGGAGGTGGCATTGGCACCCTCGACTTCCTCTATGTTGAATCCGATTCCGGTAATGCCGTGCTCCCGGTAAAAGTCATACATTTCATCAGGATGATCGACTGAGACATCAGAGATCACGGAGACAACTCCGAAGGGGACGTTGTTCTTCTTGAGGCACTCAAGACCGCGCATCGCCTTATCGAAGGTGCCCTCACCTTTTCGCGTCTTGCGGTGGTGGTCGTGGATGTGCTGAGGGCCGTCGATGCTGATACCGACTTCCACTTCGTGCTCGTTGAGGAACTCGCACCACTTGTCATTCACAAGGGTGCCGTTGGTTTGCACGGAGTGGATCACGAATTCTTTTGCCTTCGGGTAACGGTTGATGATTTCAAAGGCCTCCTCATACCACTTGATTGGAACAGCAAGAGGCTCACCGGCATGCCAGAGGAGGCTGAAGGGATTCATGACAAGCCCGCTTTCCCAGACCTTGTCCATGACCTTTTCGAGCACTTTGAAATCCATACGGCGGGTGTCGGTCCGATTCGGCAAATAGCAGTAGTCGCAGTTGATGTTGCAGAACGGGCTCGGCTGAATCACGAGTAACCCCATCGAAAGGCGCTCGGAGTTTTGCGGCGTCAACTTCGGGATCGTTCCGGTCACGTGACCTTCGGAAACATTCCGTGAAGGAGTGACAGTTGGAGTGGCTTCAAGGGTGGTTGTCATGATGCAAGGGAGACGATTGGAGATTTCGAGATATGAAATTTTTCTGAAGGTTTTTACTTCCGCTCTTTTAAAGAAGCTTCGAAGGCGTGCGGCCGATGATGATTTTTCTTCGCACGCTTTTCACGGACGAGGTCGATGCGATACTGGAGCGGCTGCTTTGCGCGGGCTCCGACTCGCACTGAGCGGATTCGATCGTTGAGGCTTTTGGCTTTCATGGAGAGAAATGATCTGAAGTTATGAATTGGTTTTCAAGCCTTACCGGGAAAATGAACTGCCACGGTTTTGCTCTTGAATTTCGAGGTGAATCGAATCACGCTCCCCGGAGAGACGGCCCGGGTCGGCTCCTTATGCAAAAGGATCTCCACTCATGTCGAACGAACCGCCCGCATCCCCTTCCCAGAACGAAGGACCACCCATGGATGGCCCTGATGGTCCACCGCCCGGCTTCGACCTCGATCCAAAGGAGATGCGAAAGCACTGCTTCCGGCTCATTCGAGAAGTGATCGGGAGCCTTGGGTGGAAGTATAAGCTGTGGATCCCGGCGGCAATGCTCCTCTCTGCCGTTCACCTGCTCCCGCCCCGCTTCCTTCTCTTTTTCACGGAGCGAACCCAGGCCCTTTCCGAAACCGGGGCTGATGACTTTATCAAAATGCTTCTCATTTTCGGGGTCGCGGTCGGCGTTTGCCAATGGCTCGCGCTCGTCTTTGACAGCATCCTCAGCGAATGGCTTCGCCTCACCGTGAGCATCCGAATGAAGCAAGACGCGGTCGACAGCCTCAGCCGCACTCGTATCGACTCTTTGGACTCTGCTCAACGTGGGGATTGGATGACACGCCTCTCCAGCGATATTTATAATGCTGAAGAATTCCTCACCGCTTCCCTCCCCGGCCAGATCACCAACTTCACGATGATGGTCGGTTCGGCGGCGCTCTTCTTCTATTACTCAGGCCCGATCGCTTTCATCCCACTCGTCGCGGCGCTTTTTCTTGGTTGGTTCAATATCGCGGTGCAACGAAAAATGGGACCCGTCCTCTCTCGCGCTCGCATGCTGGAAGGTGGCGTCTTTCAATCCATGATTGAAACCTTTGAAGGACTGCGCACGATTCGCAGTTACGGAGCCGAAGGCTTCACCCGACGTAAACTGACCGGGCAGCTGAACGAAGTTTACGATGTCGGGATGCGGATCACTAGATCCATGGCCTTGCTCATTGGGGTGACCGAGTTTGTCGGTCAACTCATCGTCACGGGTCTCCTGACCCTTGTTGCTTTTCAGGTCATCGGGGAAACGCTCACCGCGGAGAATGCGCTCGTTTACCCTTTTTATCTCACGCTTTTTCTCGGAGCAGCGAAAGGGCTCGTGGGATCAGCCTACGACTGGAATCGTTTCTTCATCGAAGGCGGGCGCCTTGCCTCCCTGCTCTATGATGAAGACAATAAGGAGGCAGATCGCGAGAAGCTCTTCGGAACCTTCGAGTCGGATATCAAAGCAGTGAAGCGCTTCTCCGCTGAGGGGATCTCAATTGCGTACGGTGATAATCCGCCCGTGATTCGGAATCAGGATCTGGAGCTGAGCCGTGGTGAGATTGTCGCCCTCATGGGCGAATCCGGCTGTGGAAAATCGACCCTCACGGAATCCTTTGCAGGACTCCGTCAAGCGAATGCCGGTTCATTTGTTGCCGCGATGGATGGTGGAGAAAATCGGACCTTCGAACAGGCGCCTCCCTTCCTCGGTGCCTTTGTCGAGCAACAACCCTACCTCTTTGTTGGAAGCATTCGGGATAACATCACCCTCGGCCACGGAGATGTCAGCGACGACGATGTTCGCTCGGCTCTTGCGGAAGTCGGACTCGCCGCAACGGTCGAACAGCGTGGTGGACTGGATCACGTCCTCACGGATCGTGGCCGAAACATGAGCGTTGGTCAGCAATACCGCCTTGCTCTCTGCCGCGCTCTTGTGTGCGGGCGACCTTTCCTCCTCATGGATGAACCCTTTGCCGCGCTCGATGAGGAGTCGGTCGAGCTCGTCGTCAAATCAATGAAGGAGGAACGAACACGCGGGACCGGAATTCTACTGATCACTCACCTTCTCCCTGAAGGGCTCGAAGCCGACCGAATTGTCGACCTCGTGGCGCACCGGGATTGAGAAAGCACTACTCGCCGATCGCATAAAGCGTCGTTCCTGAACGAATCAAGAGCTGCCCGGCTGTCGGAGTGATCGTGGCACGAAAAATTTCGTCCTTCGCCTTCATCCCGAGAGAATTCACAGAGACAATATCGAGTTCCTTGCCAGGACGAATCACAGCCACATCGCCGCCTGAAACGGTCTGAAGATAGATGAGCCCGTTGACAACCAGTGGCGCCGCTGCGACTTCAACCGCTCCCTCTTCGACGAGGCGCTCGGTGTAAAAGACATCACCCGTCTCTGCGTCGTAACAACTTACGATGCCGCTCATGCTGCTGATAAAAAGATAGCCATCTACTACTACCGGCGAAGGTAAATCGCGTCCCCCCTTCCGGGAGGAGTTCCAGAGACGATGCGTCTTTGTCACATCGCCCGATCCCCCGGGCTTCACGCAATAGGTGTCACCGGGCTTTCCATTAACCACATAAAGCTTCCCATCGTGAAAGTCCGGGACCGGTGCGCCGCGGCCGTTGAAGCCCTCACAAAACCAAAGTTCTTTTCCGCTCTCTGGATCATAGCCGCGCACGCCGAACTCACCATTGAGGACGAGCTCCTGCCGCTCACCCGTGTCGATCAGGATCGGAGTGCTCCAACCACCACGCGGCTTTTCTTCACGAGGAGTGCTCCAGATCTCACTTCCATCTTCCAGGTTCAAGGCGACAAGGCGTGAAACCCCCATCGAGTCACAGTTTTGAATGACCTTTCCGTCCACAATGATCGGAGACGCCGCGATTCCCCAGGAGCCAGCGAAAACACCGAGGTCGACTTCCCACTTCTTTTCCCCCCCGGTCGTGAAGCAGTGAATTCCGGCTGGACCGAAAAAGGCGACGACGTTTTCCCCGTCGGTCACACAACTTGGCGTCGCGCGGCTATTCATCTTGTGAATCTCCTCAGGAGAATCACTCGCGATTGTTTCGCTCCAGAGAAGACTCCCGTCCTTCTTCGAGAGTGACATTACATAACGCTCGGTGCCGTCCTCCGAGGCACCGGTCAGAAAAATCTGATCGCCCCACACCACCGGCGAGGACTGACCGCTCCCCTTCAAATCGGCCTTCCAGGCGATCTTCGACTCGTCCCATGAGGTCGGAACATCAGTCGATACAGAGTGACCACGGCCGGTGGGACCGCGAAACTGAGCCCAGTTATCCTCGGCGAGAAGATCTCCAGAGAAGGCAGCGGCGACAAGAGCGGGGATGAATCGATGGGTCATCATGGTAATTTAGGTTTTTGATAGACTAGGAAATGCTGAATTGGAAGAAAGTCGCGAACTTCGACAAACTCCATGCCGACTGCAACCATCTCGCGCGTGACCTGTTTCACGGTCATCTTGTGCAAGGGCTTGATCGGCACTCCGGGGTCTTCGCCCCGATACTCAAGAAAAATGATTCGTCCGCCGGGCTTGAGGCCCTCGACAATGGATTCTGCCATTTCGCGTGGATGAGAGAATTCGTGGTAGGCATCTACCATGAGCGCGAGATCTACTGACTCAGCTTCGAGCTTCGTGTCCTCAATCGTTCCAAGGTGCGTTTGGATATTGCTGACTTGCTTGAGTTTCTTCTTTCCCTCAATGAAATCCAACATCTCCTGCTGAATATCAACTGCGACAACTTTTCCCTCCGGAACGAGGGGCGCGAGTAAGAAAGAGAAATACCCGGAGCCGGCCCCGATATCAGCGACGACCGCATCATTCGCAAGATCGAGCTGGCCCATAACGAGAGACGGTTTCTCCTCCCCTTCCCGATCACGACGCTCGAGCCAGCCAATCGCATGCTGGCTGACCACTTGAGAAATTTCCCGCCCCATGTAGACCTTCCCGATTCCATCGCGGGAAGGCGTTTTCGTCGAATAGTGGGCGGTCTCTTCAGCACTACTGAGATAGCTGAAGGCAAGAACGCTCAAACACGAGAAAACGGAGATCCGAAGCATAATGAGATGATGGGCGATGAGTCAAAAAAACGAAAGACCGAATGTGCCCCCATTTGCGCAGGCTGAAGCACCCTCTTTTGAGCATTGCCTGATTGTCTCGAAACGCGTAACGTCACGCTAGATTTATGGGTGAAGAAGATTCAAAAAAGCAGCACGTGATTTTCGGGAGCGCAGGGATGGCTGCATCTGGAATGATGTCAGGCATAAAGGCGAAGCGAAAAATACAACGGAGACTGATCGTTCCCGAAAGCGATTCGAAAACTGAAGAAACCCAAGAGGCCTCTGAAACAGCTCCGTCTCACGCTGAGTCCGCTGTCTTCACCGGAATGAAAGCCGCCGTGATCGGTCACTCAGGATCGGGTAATTTCGGTCGGGGACTGGATACCATTTTTCAACGATTTGATGACGTTCGCCTTTTTGCTCTCACTGATCTCAATCCCGAAACGGTAAATGATGTCTGCGTTCATGCCGGAGCACCGGCGGGTTACAGCGATCCTGCAGAAATGTTGGAAAAGGAATCTCCCGACATTGTCTCCGTTGCCGCGACGAACACGACGAGACGCTTTGAGCAGATCAAATCAGTTCTTAGCTCAGGCGCTCACGTTTTGAGCGAAGCCCCAATCGCTAGAACTTTGAAAGAGTCTGACGAGTTGCTTGCCCTCGCGAAGTCCTCGGGTCTGAGAATTGCGGCTCGTCACCCCATGCGAGTTGATCCTCATTTGGTGGCCTTCCGGGCTCAAATGACGGACTTGATTGGAGACCTCTGTCAAATTCGTGTCTGGGGTGCTTGCGATGAAAGCGCCGGTGGCGAGGATATGCTGCTGAATGGATTGCCCCTTTTTGATATCGCACGCTGGTTTGCCGGAGAGGTCAGCTTTTGCACAGCGAGCATTTCCAAGGACGGGATTGCTGCCATTGCCGAAGATTTTCATCTCTCTGAATCAGGAGACTTCGGACCGCTTCTCGGCGATACGATCCATGCGGAGTTCGAAATGGATTCCGGCGTCCGAGTTTCTTTTGTCTCCGACCGAAAATTGCAACCGGTCCTCGGTCCGGCCGGGATAGAGTTTGTCGGAACCAACTCGAAGATGCGCCTCATCGCCGGAGCGCCGGTGACACTTTCCTACCTGGCCAATCCCAATCCTTTTTCAGCAACGCGCACGGAGTCATGGGTGCGATGGCCGGAGGTGCAGGGTGCATATCATCACCCTGTGGATCATCTTGTCGGCGAGGAGGCATCAAACCGCATCCTCATGAAGGACTTGATCGCCGCGGTCTCAGGAGATACCGCCCCTTCCGCGTCAGGAGACAATGCCGCAAAGGCACTTGAGATGGCGCATGGAGTCTGGCAGGCGGGAGTGACGATGAGACGCGCTTATTTTCCGCTCGCGAATCGCCTCCACCCACTCAGTGAAGAGTCTCAGTGATTTATCTGTTGAGTCGCGGAATCCTTTCCGCTTTGATGGCCGCCGGGAACCATCTGGAAGACCGGTAAATGAAACAGCGAAAGCCGGCCCTCATCTTTATCTTTATCACGTTGTTTCTCGATATACTCGGGATCGGACTCATCGTACCCATTCTGCCGCGATTGATCGAGCAATTGGGTGATGGTCAGGTTGCTTCAGCCTCCTTTATCTATGGCTGGCTTGTGGGTCTTTACTCACTAATGCTCTTCATCTTTGCTCCGGTCATCGGAAGCCTCTCGGATCGGTTTGGCCGTCGTCCTGTCATTCTGCTTTCGCTCTTTGGAACGGGACTCGACTATTTCCTCCTCGCCTGGGCCCCCACGCTCGCATGGTTTTTCGTAGGGCGCCTCATTTCCGGGATTACCGGAGCGAACTATTCGGCGGCTGCGGCCTACGTCGCTGATGTGAGCCCGCCTGAAAAACGGTCGGCTAATTTCGGAATCATCGGCGCAGCATTCGGACTTGGATTTATCTTCGGACCGGCTCTAGGTGGATGGCTCGGGGAATACGGGTTGAGAGTCCCCTTCATTGTTGCCGGGATTCTGACGCTTGTTAACTGGCTCTACGGTTTTCTTGTTCTTCCTGAATCTTTGAAGAAAGAAAATGCGAGGAGTTTTAGCCTTGATAGGGCAAATCCCATCGCTGCTCTGCTCGAACTGAAACGACAGCCGCTTATCCTCGGGCTTTCAGGCAGTTATTTTATCAGCAGCATCGCTCATCAGGTTTACCCCAGCATCTGGGTGCTTTACACCGCTTTCAGGTATGAATGGGACACGAAACAGACTGGACTTTCGCTGGCACTGGTGGGGCTCATGGCCGCGATTGTCCAAGGAGGACTGGCTCGATATATTATTCCAAAAATTGGCGAAAGGAATTCAGCGGTGGGCGGACTGATCGTCATGGCGTTGGCTCTAACGGGATATGGACTCGCCTCTGAAGGCTGGATGGTCTACTTCATCATCGTCCTTGGGTCGCTATCAGGCGTCGCGGTTCCTGCTATTCAAGGGATGGTCTCTAAGTCAGTCGGCGACAACGAACAAGGAGCCATTCAGGGATCGCTCTCGAGCCTGCAGAGTGTTGCCGGATTCGTCGGTCCACTTATTGCGACTTCTATTTTTGGATTTTTCATCAGTGAGCGCGCGCCGTTTATTTTGCCGGGAGCTTCGTTTTATTTCAGTGCAACGCTCAGCGTTGTCGCAGCGGTTTTGGCCGCGGTGAGTTTCCGGGAATCATCTCGTATCGCCGCCGGGTAATTATGAAAGCAAGACGCTCTCTGTTTCCTGCCCATGCTTGAACCCTCACTAGTGGCGCTCACAAAATTTGCTATCCTTCTGCTTGGCATTGCCCATGCTCTGCTACTCATTCAGCATCTGTTTTCATAACCTGTTGCACCCCTTTGACCGATGAGCCTCTCCCATCTCTTTGCCCAATCTGATCCGGAATCGAAACGCCTCCGTGATGATCCAGTAAAACGAACCAACTGGAAGCTTTGGGGGCCCTACTTGTCGGAGCGGCAATGGGGCACCGTTCGTGAGGACTATTCCGCCGATTCGGATGCCTGGCAGAGCTTTCCTCGCGAACATGCACCTTCTCGCGCTTACCGCTGGGGTGAGGATGGACTTCTCGGGTGGTCAGATCGTTACGGGCGCCTTTGCTTCTCAATCGCTCTCTGGAATGGGAAAGACAAGATACTGAAAGAGCGTCTCTTCGGCCTCACCAACCATGAAGGCAATCACGGGGAGGACGTCAAAGAACTCTACTACTACCTCGACTCGACCCCGACGCATTCTTTCGCCCGCTCCCTTTACAAATATCCTCAGCAGGAATTTCCCTATCAGGATATCATCGAGACGAACGGGAAGCGTTCCCGAACTGAGCCTGAATATGAAATCGAAGACACTGGAGCCTTCGACGAAGATCGTTTCTTCGATGTCGAGGTCAGCTATGCCAAAGGGGGGCCGGAGGATCTACTCATTGTCGTCTCCCTGACCAATCGCGGCCCGGATTCAGCTGAATTGACTCTGCTGCCTTCGCTCTGGTTCAGGAACACCTGGTCTTGGGGCCGCGAAGGAGAGGACATGACCGCGAAGCCTTCGATCATGCTTCGTGACGGTCTCCTTGTCACGAACCATGACACGCTTCCTCCTTATCAATTCGCGATTGATGGTGAGCCCGAAATTTGGTTCACCGAAAACGAAACCAACCCGGCACTATGGGGAAAGAAGCCGAAGAGCGACGGCCCTGCTCACTTTAAAGATGCCTTTGCTGAAGCTCTCATCGAAGGGAATCGAGCAGCGCTGAAAACTGACGGAGAAGGGACAAAAGCGGCGGCGGTTTTCACACAGACCCTGGAAGCTGGCGAATGCCGCGAGTTTCGCCTTCGCTTGAGCCGGATCACTGAAGCCCCGGAATCTGGTGATCTCTTCGGTGATCCCTTTACGCAGATCTATGAAGATCGACTCAGCGACGCCGATTTGTTTTACGAACATCGTCACTCTAATGAGCTCTCGAACGAAAAATCTATGATTCTCCGCCAATCGTACGCGGGACTCATGTGGACGAAGCAATTTTATCATTTCATCGTAAACGACTGGCTCGACGGGGATCCTGACAATCCCGCTCCTTCGCAGCGCCGTCTTGGCAGAAACAGTGAGTGGGGCCACCTCTTTAATCGGGACGTCATCTCAATGCCCGACAAATGGGAATATCCCTGGTATGCAGCATGGGATCTTGCTTTCCACACTCTTCCGATCGCCGAAATCGATCCCCACTTTGCGAAACGCCAGTTAAGCCTCTTCCTTCGAGAGTGGTACATGCATCCGAACGGACAGATCCCGGCTTACGAATGGAACTTCAGCGATGTGAATCCCCCGGTCCATGCCTGGGCGGTCTGGAGGGTCTATAAAATTGCGGCTGAGAGGGGCGACCGGGATTTATCCTTCCTCGGTTCCGCCTTCCAGAAACTGCTCATGAACTTTACCTGGTGGGTGAACCGGAAGGATGAAAACGGAAATAGTCTCTTCGCAGGCGGGTTCCTCGGACTCGACAACATTGGAGTCTTTGATCGGTCCGAAGGGCTGCCTTTCGGAGCCAGTCTCGAACAAGCGGATGGCACGGGATGGATGGCCTTTTACTGCACGACAATGATGGCAATCGCCATCGAGTTAGCGGAGGAGGATAAAGCCTACGAGGATCTTGCTTCGAAATTCTTTGAGCATTTCGTTACGATCACTCTGGCCATCAACGGCCACGGACGGCACAACGGCCTCTGGTGCGAAGGAGAGAACTTCTACTACGACTGGTTGACTAAAGATGGAAAACGAAATCCTCTCGCAGTTCGCTCACTGGTCGGGCTTCTCCCAATGATTGCCGTGGAAATTCTGGATCGTGACCACATTGAGCCACTTCGGGGTTTCAGCGAAAGAACCAACTGGTTTGTCGAGCACCGCCCGCATCTTGCCGAATCGGTCTCATCCTTGAATGAAAACGGTGAGATGCGCCTGCTTTCATGCTGCTCAAAAGAACGACTCACGCTGCTCCTTGAGTTTCTTTTTGATGAAGACGAGTTCCTCTCTCCCTTCGGGATTCGGTCTCTCTCGAAATACCACGAGGAACATCCTTTTTCAGTGAAGCTGGAAAATGGTGTTCACACGATTCAATACACGCCCGGGGAATCCGATTCGCCTATGTTTGGCGGTAACTCGAACTGGCGGGGACCGATTTGGTTTCCGATGAACTACCTCCTACTCGAGGCGCTTGAACGCTATCATCATTTTTACGGTGATGATTTCCTTGTCGAGTTCCCAACCGGATCAGGCGTGAAGATGAACCTGCGAGAGGCGGCTCACCGAATCGGTCAACGACTCATTTCACTCTTTGAAGTGAATGAGAACACTGACCGTCGCCCTGCGCACGGAAATTCGGCGCTCCATAATGCTTCGCGTAAGGAGAACGAACTGGTTCATTTTTATGAGTATTTTCATGCAGAAACAGGCGAAGGGCTGGGCGCATCACATCAAACGGGTTGGACATCCCTCGTAAGCAGACTCATTCAGAAGTATGAGTAGCTCATTATAAAACACTTTAATAAGTTTTTACTCCATTATCGTAATATAAAATGGAAATTTGACCGAATTCCCAACAGGCAGCGTAAAACAACATGTTGTGGTGCATTTCGAATTGACACCCCCACATCTAGTTGTAACTCTGACAATGCTGTCACAAAGGTGACTTATATTTGAGATGCGGTGTGTCAAGTGCAGTAGCCTGGATGACAAGGTGATCGATTCCAGATTATCGAAGGATGGTTTTTCCATCCGTCGTCGTCGTGAGTGCCTGGACTGTTCACATCGTTTCACCACCTATGAGCAGGTAGAGCGACGCGATGTCCTCGTCATCAAACGTGATGGCACGCGCGAACCGTTCAAACGCGAGAAGCTGCTATCAGGCTTGATTAAGGCGTGTGAGAAACGCCCAGTTTCCCTCGAAGTTCTTGAGAACGCGGTTGAGGAGATCGTGAATGACTTGACCGCTGAGGGTCTCAAAGAAATCCCGAGCCGGATGATGGGACCAAAAGTGATGGCCCGACTCCAGAAAATAGATCCCGTAGCATTTGTTCGCTACGCATCTGTCTACCGTCAGTTCCAAGACGTAGGCGAGTTCAATGACGTTATCGAGTCATTGGAAAACGCCCCCGTCGACAGTCTGCTCCAACCGGATCTTTTTGAGGCCGGTAAGGCGCCTTGAGAAAGCGCCTTCAAAATCCTTCCATTCCAACACAACACACACCCGTAACACCGCACCCACAGACCACTACCATGATTGCCCTTCCGCAAGCCATGCCCTTCATTCGTATCGGCTCGTCCAGCCTCGCACTTTGTCAGGCGGACTGGATTACTGAAACTCTCACCAAGGCAGCCGCCGGAACTGATGTTCCCCCCTGGATGGCCGAAGACATCTCCAAAGGAGTCGAACGCTTTCTCACCAATCATTATCGGGGGACCGTGATTGGTTCTGACGAGTTGTTTGAACGGATCGAAAAGACTCTGTCTAATCTGGGCCTCGACGAAGTCGCCGAGAATATTGACAAGACTCCGCCACCAGTCCGCATTTCCCTGAGCGAATTGGCACGTCGCGCCGGCAGCGGATATGAACTCGCTTTTTTCCGACTTCTTGATGAGCAACTTCGCTCCGCTGCTTCCGGAGGTGCGAACCGTGTTGAGTGCCACGGCCTCAGAACCTGCGTAAAGCGTCTTTCTGCCTCCAAGAAATGGAGCCGACGATGTGATCAACTACAGTCAGAGATCACTGAGTTTGTCGACTCCACGAGCAGTCTTGTCACCCGTGCTCGTCCTGAGATCTCGATGCGCATTGCTTCCTGAGGAAAGGCATGACTCTCTTCGAGAAAATCATCGCCCGGGAGATTCCAGCCGACATCGTTTTTGAAGATGACGAGTCTCTGGCGTTTCGCGATATTTCTCCCCAGGCACCGACGCATGTCCTCATCATTCCAAAGAAGCCAATCCCGCGCGTCGGTGAAGCGGAGGCCGAGGATAAAGACTTGCTCGGTCATCTCCTTTTGACTGCCGGGAAAGTGGCAACCGATCTCGGTTTCAACAGCACAGATGAAGGGTTCCGACTCGTCATCAACAATGGGAAGAACGGAGGCGAGGCTGTGCCTCACCTTCATATCCACTTACTTGCCGAAAGGCCGATGCAGTGGCCTCCGGGTTAAAAAAGCCTCAATTCTCCATTTGGAATTTCATCGCGCTCTCTCTTAAGGTCAGGCGTGAACGATCATCCACTTCAATACCCTGTCATTGGTTGGCGCGAATGGCTTTCCATTCCGTCTCTAGGTATCCCGCACATCAAAGCGAAAGTTGATACCGGGGCGCGGACCTCGGCACTGCACACCTTTGATCTTGAGACCTACGTCACTGACAAAGGCGCAGAGCGCGTCCGCTTTTCGGTTCACCCTTTTCAGGGCGATACCGAAACGGTGATCAACTGTGACTGCGCGATCATCGGAAATCGCTCAGTCCGTGACTCGGGCGGCCATGAGCAAGTTCGGCCTTTCATCTGCGTTCCCGTCGTTTTTGGCGAATTTAACTGGGACGTCGAATTCAGTCTCACCAATCGGGATAACATGAAATTCCGAATGCTTCTCGGTCGAACCGCAATGGAGAATCGCTTTCTCGTCAATCCCGCCCTATCCTATCAGCAGGGCAAACCCTTCAAGACCCCTTCTTAATCTAATGAAACTCGCCATCTTATCGCGCAACAAGCGGCTCTACTCCACCAATTCGCTTTACGAGGCGGCCGTGAAAGCCGGCCACGAGGTTCGCGTCATCGACTATGTAAAATGCCACATGGAGATCACCTCGATGCGGCCCAGCATTTACCTTGGCGACGAGAAACTCGAAGGCTTTGATGCGATCATTCCACGCATCGGCGCCACCTACACCTTCTTTGGCTGTGCCGTGGTAAGGCAGTTCGAGATGATGAATGTTTACAGCTTGAACGAATCGGTCGCGATCTCGCGTTCGCGGGATAAACTGCGTTCCCTCCAACTCCTCGCTCGCAAAGGAATCGGGCTTCCTGTGACCACTTTCGCACACGATCCGCGTGCGACCGGCCAACTTGTTAAGCAGGTCGGTGGAGCTCCGGTTGTGATCAAACTTCTTGAAGGCACTCAGGGAGTCGGCGTCGTCCTCGCCGAAACGAACAAGGCAGCCGAATCAGTCATCGAAGCCTTTCGTGGATTGAACGCGAATATTCTTGCTCAGGAGTTCATCAAAGAAGCTGGTGGTGCCGACATTCGCTGTTTTGTCGTCGGCGGAAAAGTGGTTGCCGCAATTAAGCGTCAAGGTAAAGAGGGCGAATTTCGCTCTAACTTGCACCGCGGTGGCTCCGCCTCAATCGTCAAGATCACTCCCGAAGAGAGATCCACCGCTGCTCGTGCGGCCAAGATCATGGGGCTGAATGTTGCAGGAGTTGACCTGCTCCGCTCAAATCACGGACCTGTCGTCATGGAGGTGAACTCCTCACCAGGCCTCGAAGGCATCGAAACTGCGACGGGCAAAGATGTCGCAGGATTAATCATCACCCTCATCGAAAATCAGATAAAGATTCAGACGCCGAACCGCACGCGCACCAAAGGTAAGGGTTGATCCACTGACATTTCATGATCAATCACTCAGAGCCCCTCACGATCGGCGAAGTATCTTTTGCTCCGGGCAGTAAGGGAGAAGTCAACTTGCCAATCGGCTCCCTGATCGATTACCAGGCGATTTCGATGAACGTCCATGTCCGTCGTGGAAAGCACGAAGGGCCAGTCCTGCTCCTCACCGCAGGGATTCACGGCGATGAAATTGTCGGTGTGGAAATCCTTCGCCGACTATTGAAGTCAAAACGTCTACAAGGTTTGCGGGGGTCGATCATTGTCGTCCCCGTGGTTTGCATGCCGGCCTTTCTCGCGCGAACTCGCTATCTTCCCGACCGACGCGATTTAAACCGCCTCTTCCCCGGCTCACCGGACGGCTCGCTGGGAGGGCGCCTTGCCGCTACTTTCACCGACGAGGTGGTTCCAAACTGCGACTACGCGATCGACTTTCACACTGGAGCAGTCGCTCGACCAAACCTCCCCCAGATCAGGGTCTCGCCCAGCGACGAAAAGAGTATGGCGCTTGCGAAAGCCTTTAAGCCGCCAGTGATTATGGAGTCGGGGGTTCGCGAGGGATCTCTTCGCTATCATTTCACCAAGAAGGGAGTTCCTTCCCTTCTCTATGAGGCAGGTGAAGCATTTCGGCTCGATGCTGCACCCGTAAAATATGGACTTCGCGGCGTCATCTCGGTGATGCGACACCTCGGAATGCTCCCACCGTCACGCTCAAGGGCGGAGCCTAAGACCAAGACAGTGATTGCGTCCGGCACGAGCTGGGTTCGAGCGCCACAAGGCGGGCTCTTTACTCCCTTTGTTGACCTGGGGAAAGCCGTCACGCCCGGGATGAAGCTGGGACTCGTTGGCGATCCTTTTGGTCGTCACGAGACCCCTGTCACGTGCAACATGGAAGGTGTCGTTATCGGGCTGAATCGCGAGGCGACCACCGATGAAGGCGATGCACTCTTCCACATCGCGACCTTTGAAAATCCTGAAAAAGTGGAGGCTCAGATTCTTCGTAGCGAGGTGATCATGGAAGAGCACACCGCCGAGCTCAAATAGCAAGCCGCATCTACGTCATTGCCAAGGTTCAGGAGAACTGGTGTCATCCTCACGATGAACCGACTCTTTCTATACGCCACTCTCGTGACCGCCCTTATCGCGCCCAGTCACGCTCAGAACAAAGCTAAAAAAACTGATCCTGCGCTCGCAGCTGGAAAAGCAAGCCTCGCCCGCCTCGATACTGTCGAAAATTGGGTGAAGCTATTTAATGGAAAAGACTTCACAAACTGGCAGGGCGATACGGAAAATTACACGATCGAAGACGGCGTCTTGATCTGTCAGGCAGGAGCAAAAACGCTCGAAACCGAGAAGGAATATTCCGATTTTGCTTTCAAGTTCGAATTCAAATTAACCGAGTCAGGGAACAATGGGCTTGGCATTAGAGTGCCACCGGGTGGACGGGCCGCCTACGACGGAATGGAACTTCAAATCCTCGATCATCGGGGAGAGCGCTATCAAAAAGAAACCACCGACGGGAAAAGCCTCAGTATCCTCAAACCATGGCAGGTTCACGGCTCAATCTACGGGGTCATGCCCGCAAAAACCGGCTATTTGAGACCTCTCGATGAATGGAACGAGCAAACCGTGATCTGCATCGAAGATCATGTAAAAGTAATCCTCAATGGCGCGGTCATTCTCGATGCCTATCTCGACGATCTCACGCCCGGTGATCTGAAGGAACATCCAGGCCTTAAGCAGCGCTCGGGCCACATCCAGTTCGCCGGTCATAACGACCACGTCGAGTTCCGGAACATTCACCTCGCCGACTTCTCGCCTTCCGAGCCTATGCCGAAGGTCGAAAATGACAATGTTGCTCCTGAAGGTTTCAGCGCGCTCTTCAACGGCAAAGATCTCGATGGCTGGAAGGGGCTCGCTCACAAAGATGCCAACAAGCGCCGCGCCCTCGAGGGTGACGAGCTCACAGAAGCTCAGAAGATCGCCGACGAAATCATGAACGAACACTGGAGTGTTGTGGATGGCATTCTCACCTACTCCGGAGAAGGACAATCACTCTGCACAGCCAAAAACTACGGCGATTTCGAATTCTATATCGACTGGAAAATCCCGCCTGGCGCGGACAGCGGAATTTATCTTCGTGGAACGCCACAAATTCAGATCTGGGACCCACGGGACCCAACGATGAAAAATGATGAAATGCCTGATTCAGTAGAGGACTGGATCGAAACTTATAAGACAGGACGCAATCTCGGATCGGGAGGACTCTGGAATAACAAGCGCGCAAGCAACCGGCCTCTTGTCATGGCTGACAAAGTTCCCGGCGAGTGGAACACCTTTCTCATTCGCATGGTCGGCGATAAAGTTACGATCTGGTTAAACGGCAAACTCGTCGTTGATCGCACCGAACTGGAGAATTACTGGGACCGTGAGGGTGATCGCGATATCCCTCTGCCGAGAGCCGATCAGATCGAGCTTCAACATCACGGCAGCGATCTCTATTTCAAGAATCTCTTTATCCGCGAGATTCCTTACTAGCTCCGCCCCCAACAGGCTTATCCAAATAACAGGGTTAACTCACCGAACTAACCCTGTTCAGTCTCGTCTTTCTGAGTCTTGCCGTAGATGAACCAGAGATTCCGAATGTAGATGAACCATCCAGTACTCTGCCCAAGGAATCCGATAATCTCCCAGCGCCAGATGAAGTAAACCATCAGCATTGAAGATCCAAGGAGACTCAGCCACCAGAAGACCGGCGGCACAACAGATGATCTCGCTTTTTCGCTCGCCTGCCACTGCACGATCATTCGAGCCATGAACACCGCCTGACCGAGAAACCCGAAGAACACCCAGGCAACTCCTGTCCATGAAGTGACATCGAGCAGCATGAAGAGCCAAGATTGATTTCTCTGTCGCTTCAGCAGTAGGTCGTAAAACTCATGAGGCGTCAGCTCAGGATCTCCCTCTTCCCAATTCTTGAATCGTGCAACCAAGGCACCATCTTTCCCCTCAATCACCTCAATAGTGGAAATTCGATCGGAGTTATTGAAGGGTGGCTCGACCGCCTCACCGGGCGTGGCGACGAGGCCTAGATTCAGGAGGGCGATCCACCCTAAGATGGGTAAGGCCAGCAACAGCGCCGCTGTCGCGATCACTTTTTTCCGGGCACTGCTCATGCTCTTCGCTTCCTCAGGAACATCAGGATAATTGCCGTCGAGATCATTCCAATGATGATCGCTCCGAGTGCCGACTGGATCATGTATGAGGTAAGACCAAAGGTTTGCTTTGCTCCCTCGGCAAACTGCTCTGCCTCGGTTTCGGGCAGACCCGATTCGAGGTAGAAATTCCGGGTCAACTCCACCATCTGCTCCGTCCAGCCCGGATTGATGAGTTTGAAATAGATGACCTGAGAGAGCGCGGCAAACACCGCCACGATCCCGGCAATGATCGCCCCTGAACGAAGTCCTTCCTTGTACTGAGTATCGGGAAACCGAAACGTGATGTCACGCAAACCAAGGAGATAGCCGACCACAGAGAGAAGAACCGACACCAGGGTCATGACCTGGATCATTCCCAGCCCCTGATCATGCATCCCGAGGTAATAGGAAAGAAAGAGCCAGCCCATGTTGACTGACCCGATGATCAGTCCCCATCTGAGTTCCAGTGATCTCATGAATTCCAAAAACACGATTAAAATCAGTCCTTAGCCCAGCGCGGGCAACGACGCAAGACTCCTTCCCCGTTTATGACTTATCCTCGGCGGGTGGTATCCGCGTGAAATACCGAAGAAGAAACATAGTCCAGACTGTGCTTGCGACAATCAACAGCACTGTCAGCGCAATAAGACCAACCCCATTGAGCCTCGGTGGCCGTTCCAGGTTCGCCGCGACGACGAGGCAGAGCAATCCAGTCGTCCAGACAAGGAAGGCCGCGCTGAACCAGAATGAGGTGCGGAACATAAAATCGCACGCACGCCGAAAGTTTTCCGGTTTCCGCCAATATTCGGGATGCGGCGAGTTCAGCAATTTCGGAGACATGAACCGGATCGGATAAAGCAGCACGATGAGAATGAGCGGAATACTCAGTCCTATCCCCAGCATCCACGCGAAGAATTCGTCGGAAGGCATCTTCCCGGACGGCTTTCCCGCTTCATTGAAATGCCCGACCATTTTCGCCGGAGCATCAGCGGCGTAATGCCAAACCATGAACAGGAAGAGAACCAAAGTGACAGCAAAAGCGAGGTAGGGAAGCCGTTGTTTCATGGCAAATCGATCAAGGGGTTTCGGAAAGTTCAGACAACCTCGCTTCAATCAACGCTTTCCCGTCACCCTCAAACCATTCCTGAAGTCGATCACCCGGGCAATCGGTCGCCGCAACCATTCGATGAGTCACGAGATCCTTTCCGGTCAGACCATTTTTCTTCAGTGATCTAGCAGTCCATTCAATCAGAGAATTTAGCGCTTCCTCGCTCGGGAGCTCCTTCGTGAAATCGCCTAATACACAGATCAAAAGTCGTCCATCCAAATCGTAAGAAGTGCCACTATCTCCCTGAAATTCAGCATCTCGCCCTTCGAAGATACGACCATCTGACCCGATCAGGTAGTGATAAGCGACATCTCCCCACTCGCGCTCGACGATGTGGTAGCGTTGGACGTTAACAAGACGAGCCCGCTGGAACGCGGCGATTTCATTTGGGCTTTGCGTGTGATGGATTACGACCGAGGTGATCCCTTCGCTGTGGCGTCCCATCCTCTCAGGCACAGGCTGTGTTCCCTCTTTTGACCAAACTGCCTGCGGAATAGGAGCCAGTCCATCTTTCTCCGAACCATCCGCGATAAGTGCGACAACGAGGAAACAAAGTAGGAGAAAAAATCGCAGCATGGTGTCTAAGAATCGCAAACTTTGCCCTGTGAAGCAAGGCCGTCGAGTCGACGATTTTTATCCCTTAATTTGCTGGAAGGAGCACTGCTGAAACGATACAAGGGTAGCCCCCCGCGATACAGGCATCGCCTCTTCGTGCGTTTGCATCGCGGCCTGATCGACTCTTCCTTTCCAGCTCTATGATGAACAAAGTCCCCCTTCTGGCCGGCATTTCCTTGGCCATGGCTCTCTTCTCTCCCGGCACAGCGATTGCGGAGCCCCTCCTGAAGCCTGACGACCGCGTCGTTTTCATCGGCAATACCCTCATCGAGCGGGCTCGACTATACGGCCATCTCGAAGCCGCTCTCCAAATCGCAGCAGGGCCTGAGGTCACGGGACTCACCTTTCGCAACCTTGGCTGGAGCGCCGACTCGGTCTTTTCTGACTCCCGCTCCTACTTCGGGACACCTGAAGAAGGTCGAGCCCGCCTCGCCAAAAACGTCGAGGAGCTAGGGCCCACCATCGTCGTCCTCGGCTACGGAACCGGCGAGGCCATGTCCGTAGAGCAAGGCTGGACCAATGAAAAAGGGGCCGCCGATGTTTCCGCCGCTGGTCTCGAGGAGAGTCTCAATCTCTTTGTGAATGCCTATCAAAAGAAGATCGACACGATTCGCAACAACTCGGGTGGCTCGATCCGGGAAATGGTTCTGCTCTCTCCTCCGCCTCTCGAAAATCTGGGCGCCCCGCTTCCCGACCAAACCGCGAACAACAAGAACATCGCCGCCTTCCGCGATGCCATTGCTGACCTCGCGAAGAAGAATGACGCTCAGTTTGTCGACCTGTTCGCCGCTCTGGGTGGAGATGAATTCGACGGTAGAATCGCGAACACTGCACTCACTGACAACGGCGTCCACTACACCGAGGAGGGCTATGCCATTCTTGCCAAGGCGCTGCTGAAGGATCTCGGCTACGACGAGCTCCCTGTCTCAGTCGCAGACACAGAAGCGAAAAATGCCCTCCGCGCCGAGATCGTTGAAAAGAACCGTCTCTTCCTCCACCGTTGGCGCCCTGCCAATGAGACTTACCTGTTCCTCTTTCGAAAACACGAACAAGGTCAGAACGCCAGGGAGATCCCCATGTTTGATCCCCTGATCGAAGCGCAGGAGACCCGAATCGCTGAGGCCCGCGCACGCGTTTTCTCTGGAAACGCCAAGAACTAAATCCCCCCTTCTTTTTCCGACGACCATGAATCGTTTCTTCTTTCTCAGCTCTCTTCTGCTCGCTCTAAGTGCCACTCTCCACGCCCAGAACGGCTTGCGGGACATTCCCGACACCTCGCATGAGGCCCAGCTCGAAGCCTTTTCACTCCGCGAAGGAGCTTCCATCAACCTCTTCGCGCATGAGCCGGCGGTAAAAAACCCGGTTCACATGAACTGGGACGAGCGCGGCCGTCTCTGGGTCGTGAGCAGTCCGTTGTATCCTCACATTCAGCCCGGCGAGGAGGACAATGACCGCATCATTATCCTTGAAGATGAGGACGGAGACGGCGTCGCCGAGAAGCACACCGTGTTTGCCGATCATCTCCACATTCCGACCGCGATTCTTCCGGGCGATGGCGGATGCTATGTCGCAAATGCGATTGAGGTGCTCTTCCTTAAAGACACGGACGGAGACGACGTCGCCGACGAGCGTCAAGTCGTGCTCTCAGGCTTCGGCACCGAGGACACCCACCACCTCGTTCACACTTTCCGCTATGGTCCCGAAGGCATGGTCTGGATGAATCAGTCAATCTACATCCACACCCACCTTGAGACTCCCTATGGCGTTCGCCGTCTCCTCGGTGGTGGCATGTGGCACTATCGTCCCGAAACCCGGCGCGCCGAGGTCTTCATGAAAGGCCTCATCAACCCATGGGGCCATGCCTTCGATGAATGGGGGCAGAGTTTCCTCACCGATGGAGCCGGCAGTGAGGGGATTAATTTTGTCTTCCCCCGTTCTGTCTTCAAGACCTCTCCCGGAGCGTCACGTGTTCTGAATGGACTCAACCCGGGGCAGCCCAAGCATTGCGGTCTCGAACCTCTCACCGGTGGTCATATCCCTGATGACCTGCAGCAAGCGCTTGCGGCTCCCGACTTCCGCGGAAATCGGATCAATCTTTTCAAGCTGACCGACAACGGGAGCGCTTACACCTCTTCTCAGATCGAGGACCTCGTATCATCGAAGCATCCCGCCTTCCGTCCGATCGATATCAAGATGGGACCCGACGGCGCGGTCTACATCGCGGATTGGTATAACCCCATCATCCAACATGGTGAGGTCGACTTTCGCGATCCACGCCGTGACAAAGAGCATGGACGTATCTGGAGAATCAGTTTCGATGGTCGGGATCTTCTCGAGAAGCCGGAAATCGATACTGCCTCCGACGCCGACGTGATCGCTCAAGCGCTGACATCAGACGCAGCCTGGGTTCGTGAACAGGCCGGGAAAGAATTGCGGACACGCAATCCCGAAATCGCTCTGCCCATTCTCGCTTCTGCCAGTGCGCCGGAACAGATGGACGCGGATTTATTTCATCTTAGAAAGGTCTGGGCGTCCCAGTCGATGAACAGCCTCGACGTAGACACGGCAGCAGCCCTGCTCAAGTCAGAAAATCACAAAGCCCGCGCCGGTGCTCTTCGTGCCATTTACTACACAGCCGCAGAGAATGACCGCGCTCTTGAAATTGCGAGCGCCGCGGTCACTGATCCACATCCGCAAGTTCGTCTCTGGGCCGTGAGCGTGCTCTCCCAGCTTAGTTCTCCGGAAACCGTAAACCTGGCTCTACAGGCTCTCGAAGGGATTGAAGTCGACGACTTCCTTGACTTCGCGATCTGGTCGATCTGCCGTGAGCACGAGGACCGATGGGTCGAACTCACGAAGAAGGGCAATCCGTTTGAAAACACCCGCCAGTTGCTCTTCGCGGTTCGCGCACTCAATAAGCCCGTCGCAGTTCCGATCATCCTCTCTGCACTCAAGGATGGCGAATTCACCACGACCGAAGAAATCAGTGACGTCACGGACTGGATTTCTAAAGTCGGCTCCCCTGCCAACCTGAACGCCATTTTTGAATACGGTTTGAGCGACGGGACCTCCGAGTCAGCTCAAGAGATCATGCTCGAGGCACTCGCCAGCGCCGGTCGCCTCCGCAAATTGAAGCCTGAAGGTGACACCGATCGCCTCTCGCGCTTTCTGCGCTCCGATAACCAGGCCCTTTTCGCCAGCGCCGCTGCACTTGCCGGACAGTGGAAGCTTGAATCCGCCCGTGGCGGACTGGAAGAAGCGTTCCTTGCCGCCCCACAGGACAAAGCAAAGGCTGAAGCCGCATTGACAGGCCTGGTCTCGATGGGAGGACCAAAAACGGCGACCTTGTTTCAAACGATTGCCAAGGACGCGACCGCACCGTTCCTGACTCGTTCTCTCTCGGTGATCGGACGAACCCGGATGAATCCGGCAGAAGGTGCCAAGCTCGCCGTCGCCGTCCTCACCGAGGCGCCTGAGGGCAAGGATCCCTACGGCATTTTCGACACTTTCCTCGGCAACAAGCAGGGACCGCCTGCCCTTTCCGCCGCTCTCAAGGAGGCGAATCTACCGCAGGAAATCGCACTCACCGGAGTCCAAAAAGCGAGCAGCGCAGCAACCAGCCCGCAAGGACTAGTCAAAGCGCTGCAGGATGCCGGCGGGCTAAAGCCCATGAAGATGGCGCTGACTCCAGATGAAATGGAGGCGATGATGAACTTGGTCGCGACTCGTGGCAATCCACACAACGGAGAGAAAATCTACCGCCGTGCCTCGCTGCAGTGCATCGTCTGTCACGCCATCGGTGGCGCCGGAGGTGTCATCGGTCCGGACATGGTATCCATCGGCGCCAGTGCCCCGGTCGATTACCTGATTGATTCGCTGCTACAGCCAAGCGTCAAGATTAAGGAAGGCTACCACACCACTCTCGTCACGCTGAAGAACGGCGACTCCTTTGCCGGGGCGATTGCTCGCGAAGACGACAACGAGCTCGTGATCCGCGATGCAGTCGGTAATGAGAACCGCATCGCCAAGGCAGAAATCGCGAGCAACCAGATCAGCCCTGTCTCGCTCATGCCCCCCGGTTTGACCGCCTCCCTCCGCGAAGATGAGTTCGTCGACCTCGTTCGCTTTCTTTCCGAGCTTGGCAAGGACGGCGACTTCAAGACGCCACCGAACCGTTTCGTTCGAGAATGGCAGGCCTTGATGCCGCACGAGCGCACCCGCGATGCGATTGGCCACCAGGGGAAAATCATTTTCACTGAAGAGATCGACACTTATCTCTGGCTTCCGATGTATTCCAAGGTGAATGGCGCACTCCCTGCCGATGAAACACCCGACGTTGTTGGTCGAGGCAAGAATCGCTATGCAGTCGCGAGAACTTTTGTCGACGTCGCGGAGCCGGGCGCGATCAAGCTTAAGTTTACCGGCAAGATGAAGGATCTCGTCCTTTTCCACGGTGAGAATGAAATCGCGCTCCCCGAATCTGACGACGCATCCGAAATTACACTCAACATCAAAGAGGCGGGAAGAGAGCGCTTTACCGTCGTGGGACTGAAGAGCTTCGGCCTCGATGGAATCTCTATCGAACTGCTCGATGACGCCGGAAAAACTCAATTGGTTCCTGTCCTTAAATTTTAATCCCCGATCCCTGCCCCTATGAAACTATCAGCTATCATTCCATTCACCCTCGTTGCTGTTGCAGCGGCGACTCTCGCTGCCCAGCAGAAGGCCAAGAAAAAAGCACCTCCCGCACTGAAGTTTGAGGTCAAACAACTTCACAAAGATAACAGCGAGGGCATTGCCGTGGGCGACATTGATGGCGACGGAAAGCTCGATGTGGTCGCGGGCGAGTTTTGGTATCAGGCTCCCGAGTTCAAACAACTCCCAGTGAGGAAGCTCCTACCGTTTGGCGCCGATTACCTGCAGAACAATTCAGAGCATCTCCTCGACATGGATGGCGACGGCGATCTCGATGTTGTTGCCGGTGCCTTTACCCTGCCACTGCTGAACTGGTATGAGAATCCCGGCCCGGGAAATTACGATAAGGGCATCTGGGAGATTCACGAGCTGGCCGATACCGGCTACGGACACAACGAAGCCACCTTTTTGCACGACTTCGACGGCGATGGCCAGCCGGAGTTTATCGCGAACTCCTGGCGTCCTGAAAATCCGATGTTGATCTGGCGCTTCGTCAAAGACGAAGACGGCAAGATGAAGGCGGTGAAGCATGTCGTCTCGGAGAGTGGCAATGGACACGGTCTCGGATTCGGTGACATCAATGGCGATGGTCACGAGGACATCGTCTTTCGCGATGGATGGTATGAGCGGCCCGCCGACGGCCCATTTTCAGGATCGTGGGAATATCATCCCGACTTTGTTTTTCCTCACGCAAGCTGCCCGCTACTGATCATCGATCTCAACGAAGACGGTCGCAACGATGTCATCTGGGCCGATGGCCATAACTACGGGCTCTACTGGGAAGAGCAGATGGAGCCTCAGTCCGACGGCACCATCGTCTGGCGTCAGCACATGATCGATAAGAAGTTCTCTCAGGCCCACACCATGGCATGGGGCGACATCGACAATGATGGAAAAGACGAACTCATCACGGGCAAGCGCTACTTTGCCCACTCTGGCAAAGACCCCGGCGCTCACGATGAAATCACGGTGCACTACTACGATTGGAATCCTGAGGATCAGTCCTGGAACAGGAACTGGATTTCGAAAGCGCCGGCCGGTGAAGGCCCCGGCGTTGGGCTCCAGATTCGTCTTGAGGACCTCGATGAGAACGGCTGGAAGGACGTCGTCGTTCCCGGCAAGAGCGGCACCCACATTATTTGGAATCAGGGCTGGACGAATTGATCCTGATTTCGGATACTGACACGTAACCAATGTCTGACCACGAACCAGATCTTCCTGAAGATTCAGGGTCCAATGCTTCGCCTGATCCGTCGAGTCGGGTTGTCATTCCTGATGTCCTTCACTCGTTCTATGAAGAACGCCCCTTCGTATCCTGCACGAGGTGCGGAGAATCGCTCAAAGACTTTGCAGAGGGGTTTCGCATCTCGAAAAGCTTTAAAGGGGACGAGGTTATCCTGGAGAGCGCCATGTGCATGCCCTGCATGGCGGCGATGATGGACGAAACGTCTGATGAATCGAAACTGCGACTCGAGGAGTTTCATGAAAAGCATTATCGAGACGTCTCCGGCTTCGACGAGTGCGCACTTTGCGAGAATACCCTCGATCAAGTCAAGGACGACGAATTCAATCTTGTCGGTGTTTGTCAGGGAAACGACATGCTCGATAGCGCGCTGATCTGTTTCGACTGTCAGGAGGCCATGAACGAGATCATCTCAGAAGAGACGAGGCGAACGTGGGAACGCTTCCGGCAGGAGAATTTTCCGGGAGTCCCTTCAGATTTCGAGCCGATGCCAACCCGGCCGGCCCCGATTTCTTTCTAAGGACTGAGGACTGGCCTAATCGGGTAATTCAGGTTTCGTAAGTGCGAGAGATCCCTCGTCCCGCTTTTCTTATTCTGAAGCTCAAGCTTGCGGCAAAGAAACATCGCCTGGCGAGGGCGAAGAATGAGATGCCTGGCGGAAGAGATCCGCATGAGCGGCCACTGAGGTTTCGATTGGCTCGCCATAGCCGCCTCCCATCGTGATCACAAGAGGAATTCCTTTTGCTCTGGCAAAATCGAGGACCAACTCGTTTCGACGCATCATTCCTTCCCTACTCAGAGAGAGATGGCCGAGCCGGTCTGTTTCAAGAGCATCCACTCCTCCCTGAAAAAAGAGCAAATCGAATTCCATCGGAGCCAGCTCTCTGGAAACGAATCTTTCGACACCATCGAGGTATTCGGAATCACCGATTCCCTCGTCGAGGGACATATCGTAGTCTGACTTCATTTTACGAAACGGAAAATTTTTCCCGCAGTGAAATGATACCGTCGTCACGGAGGAATCGTTTTCGAAGATTGCGGCGGTCCCATCCCCTTGATGAACATCCAGATCGAGAATCACGACACGCCTGATTCCAAAATCACGCTGAGCAACTTTGGCGGCGACGGCGAGATCGTTAAAGATGCAGTAGCCTGACCCAAAATCCCGGTAGGCATGGTGAGTTCCTCCTCCCAAATTCCCGGCAAAGCCACTCTCCGAGACAGCTTGCCGGGTTGCTTCGATCGTGCCGCCAGTCAAAATGAGTGTTCGCTCGACGATCGCTTCTGTCCAGGGTCGCAGACCGATACGACGAACCATCGAATCGTCGAGAGTGCCATTTAAAAAATCGCGGACGTAAGCGTGATCGTGCACGAGATACAAATCCTCTGGATCCATTCTTTCGGCCTCTCGAAATCGAAGCCTACCCTCCCGGACATCTTCTGAAAGCGACTCCATGACGAGACGGTAGCGCTCTCTTGGAAACCGGGCTTCCGGATCCAGCCCCTCTGTATAGATTGGTGAATACCAAAGCGGAAACATACAAGCGAATTACGTTTGCCACGCGATCACTAATCGTCAGCCGTCGGCAAATTCCGATGAGGATTACTGGCATCACGGGCCCCGGCAACGAGAAGTTGGTGAATCTGCTGCTGAAGCTCACCTGGAAGCGGTCCCTCATCAGGGGACTCACGAACCAGCTTTTTTGCCTCTTCCACTTCACCTGCCTCAATTGCTGAGCGGATCAAACGCAAGCGTACCGACCAGTCCTCGGGATTGCGTTCCAGCTCTTCGTAAAAGTCCTCTTCACTAGCCCTCATTCAAATCTCTTCCAATGCTCACCACTTCTTCAAGAAAATATCTTTAAACTGAATCTTCATAGGTGGTCCTGAATGCAATTGCAGGGCCAACACCCCGGATAATTCACGTTCCTCTTCCTGCAGATCTTCGATGATCGACGTGATGTGGCCATTCAGAGACACCTCGATTCTACTGCCTTTCGCGACGATTTCATAAGTGTTCCATTCACCAGTTTGAAAGGATGTGATCGCATCGATGGCTGAGTCGACTGCGGTCTTCTCAAGATTTCCGCTCGACTGGATCACGGTAGATTCCCCGCGAGCTGCAAGCATTTTCCGTCCATGTTCGTCATAGATCGCCCCGAGCCATGGTGCGTCAGGCGGACTGATATCAACTTGATACCCCTTCGCATGTCCCGTTTCATCCATTTCTGAACGGACCTGAATACCGCTGTTAGCTTTCGGTCCGCCTTCAAGACGAAACTCCAATGTGAGAGAGAAGTCAGCAATATTCCCCCCCTGCCAGACTAAAAACTGATTGGTTTGACAGGGATTTGCTTCGGAAGCCGTTGCCGTTATTGCTCCATCCTCAATTGTCCAGTAGGACATGTCCATCGCCTTCCATCCCTTCATGGAAACGCCATCAAACAGCGCTTCTCCGTGGTCATCGGCAGATGTGGTCGGGCAATATAGCCAAACAATTGCCGCATAGAGCAAAGCGTCCTTCAGTCTCATAAGATTAGACTTTGCAAAGAAAACACTCCGATGTCCATGCCGTGATCAATGAAAGAGCATCTTTAGACCGGCGTAGCATGGTAAATTAATTACGCCTCATTCAAACCCATTGAATATTTGAACAAATTCCTAATGAGAGGATACTTAAGCTATCTTAACGCTTCGCCAATGTCTGTTAGAATTCGGATTTCAGTAATCGCCATTTCTCTTTTCTTAGCCGGTCAATCTGACTCGGTCAGGGCTCAGGGGATGAATTCCTACATCCAGGTGGAAGCCGCAAAGGCAAAAGGCGGCATCGATGGGTGGTATCGCGCTCGAAACTATACCCCCGTCTGGACTGGCGAGTATCTCGGCGGGCTCGCCCAGTTTATTCGTGAACTGGACGCCCACGGCCTTGCGCCATCACTCTTCCAGCTCGACGCCTGGGACGCCCAATGGCGTGCGCCCAGTAATGACCCCAGAGCTCGTGCCGCGGTTGAAGTCGGGACGACCCAATTGGCCTTGTACGCGATTCAGGCAGCTGCCTATGGTTTCGTCGATCCCGTCACCGTCCATGAAAAATGGGACCAGATCCCCCGCAAACTGACTGCTTATCATTTCCTCGATCAAGCGCTCCAGCAGCATCCCTCTCAGTTTGCGAGCTTTCTGCTGCGAACAGCGCCACCACAGGACGACCGCTACAAGGAGATGGTGAAAACCCTCGCCCGTTATCGAAAAATCGATACTCTCGGCGGATGGAGAAACCTCCCCGCAACAGCACAACCTGCAGGTCCGGGGAGCCAGTATCCGGAATGGAGCCTTCTCACTTCGCGCTTACAGGCAGAAGGTGACCTTCCGGGAGGTGCCGCAAAAAGCAAAAAGGGAATCATTGATCAGCGAACCGGGGAAGCAATTAAATCCTTTCAGTTCAGGCATGGAATTGAGCCGGACGGTTATATCGGGACCGCCACCCTCGACGAGCTCAACACTCCGATCCACTACCGGGTGAATCAGATCATTATCAATATCGACCGCCTTCGCTGGATGCCCCGAACCTGGGAGCAGTCGGAACATGTCGAGGTCAACATCGCCGAGAGCGCCCTTCGGGTATATCGCAACCAGCGCGAGGTCACCGTAATGGCTGTTATCGTCGGAAAAAAAGGTGTCAGCGAGACCCCGGTTTTCCACGGTGACGTCCAGAGTATCTACTTTCATCCCTTGTGGAAAGTTCCAACATCCATTGCGAAGCGCCTTCTCGTCCCGGCTGCTTTCAAATCAGCAAACGGCCCTCACGCCTACATGGTCGAGCACGACTACGAAATCGTGAAGTCTTACGGTTCCAGCACCGCCCTGCCAAATACCTCGGAGAACCTGAATCTTGTCTCCTCCGGCAGCCTCCTCATGCAGCAAAAGGGCGGACCGAAAAATTCACTGGGTTTGATCAAATTTATCTTTCCGAACGATTCTGCCGTCTACCTTCATGACACCAATCACCGCGAACTATTTAACAAGGCAGATCGCGACTACAGCTCCGGATGCGTTCGCGTCCAGCGACCGGTCGAGCTTGCCCAGATTCTCCTGCAGGCGAATCCGGGTTGGAATTCTGCTTCGATCGAGGCGGCCATGAATGATGCCTCTAATCCAGATCGCCGGGAGGTCTTGAAACGGACCATGCCGGTTTATCTTAACTACTGGACCAGCACCATCATGGGAGACCGCCGCGTCCGCTTCGACAAGGACATCTATGGGCACGATGTCACGATGTTTCAGCGCTTCGGACTCCAGCCTTAAAGCCGCTTGAGAAGCATCAGGCGAAAATCCATCACTTCGGCTCCGGGAATTTCTGTCGCTTTCAGTGTCATTACTCCCTTCCCTGCCTCGAGCTTGATTTTACCGAGAGTCATCGCAGCCCAATCCTGCGTGTAACTTTCCGCCCGCGGCGAAAGATCCCGCTCCCCTCCGAGCAGCGGACTGGAGTGCGCCTCGCTCACTTTTCCAACCAGCTTGGAGTCGCCAAAGCTCAGCTCCAGCGTTGACCCAACATTCTCAGGCTCACACGTGTAGTAGAGTTGCACTTCAAACTCCCCGGACTCAGCCACCTCGGCCTCCCAGGTAATCGAGTCATCCGTGGACATCCAATTCGAGAAAAAAGAATCATTCGGGAACTTGTTTGAACGCTCAATATTCCCATTCGGGATGCCATCCCGGGCAGGAATTTGGGTCCAGCTGTGACCGGGATGTGCGATCACGAAGGGTCGAGTGTCCTCTCCCAGTTCCTCAGTCATCTCTTTCTTCCAGGCCTCCAGCTTCCTGGTCAGCTTGGCGTGCTTCTCCGGGAAATCTTTTCTGACATCGGTATACTGGCTCGGATCCTCAATCATGTCATAAAGCTTTCCGGTGGTGGAAAGCCGGAAGCGCGGAGTGCGCACACTCCACCTCCCTTTCCAACCCGCAAAGATCGCACGATCCACAATCTCCTCCTCAGGTTCGCCGCCCATGATCACTGAGGCGAGGCTTTTCCCATCGAGTGGCTTTTCACTGATCATCGGAACCTCCGCCATTTCCGCAAGAGTCGGGAGTAGATCAATTGCGGCACCGAATGTCTTCACGTCCGTTCCAGCCGGGACCTTAGCAGGCCAGCGGATTAGCAACGGACTGCGAACGCCCCCTTCGTCGGTCGAGCCTTTCCGTCCTGCCATGCCGCCATTCCAGCGTGAGCCGTTCGGTCCGTTGTCGCAGAAATACATCACGATCGTGTCCTCAGCGAGATCGAGCTCGTCGAGCTTCTCAAGAATCCGACCCACATTCCAGTCAATGTTTTCACACATCGCCAGTGCGGCACGCAGATGGAGATCGTCCTCCTTCTCCGGCTCGCGATGACGCATCGCGATCTCCTTGTTCTTAAAGCGATCCCAGAACTCATCCGGCACCTGCATCGGAGAGTGCGGTGTGTTGTAGGGCAAGTAAACGAAGAAAGGCTCCTCGCCACTCTCCTCGATGAAATCCATCGCCTTGTCGGTGAAGTCATCGACGACGAATCCCTCCCCTTTGACGATCGTTCCATTGTGCTCCAGCATCGGGCTGTAATAGTGCCCCCAGTGGCCGGAGCAGAAGCCATAGAACTCATCGAAACCGCGGCCATTCGGATGATAGGGATACTGCATCCCATTGTGCCACTTGCCGAAGGCTCCCGTGCGATATCCTGCGGCCTGAAAAGTGTCACCGATCGTGACCTCATCGAGATCGAGTCGCTCTCCTCCTGCCGAGGTGGAATAGACGCCGCTACGCTGGTGATAGCGACCGGTGAGGAATTCGGCGCGAGTCGGAGAGCAAACCGGCTGAACATAGAAACGATCAAAGCTCGCTCCGTCAGTTGCGAGCGAGTCAATGTGTGGCGTCGATAGGTTCGTGTTACCCGTGTGGCTCAGGTCACCCCACCCCTGGTCGTCCGTGAGAATGACGATGATGTTGGGTTGGCTGGCTAGCGCAATCAAGGGAGCAAACGCTACGCAGAGCAAGCATAAAAACTTCATAGAGCGAGGCTAGCACCCTGCCGGGAACTCCGCAATCCCGCGAATGGGCCGCATTGGCTGCTGCACTGGAGCGTCGGAGCCGAATAGGAATTCCCTATCTATTTCGTTCCCTCACTGGTCCGTGACCATCACAGAAAAAACGGTAGTTTCACCCTTACCAGTCGTGATCAATAGTAGATCCACATCATCCAGTTCGATCTCAAATTGATCGCCCCGCTCCAAGCTGTTGTCGAGTTCCTTCGCTCTTTCTCCCAACAAGCTCGAAAAGTCTTCCACGGTTGATTTCTTGAGTTGCAGGCCCCCTTGCAAAGCGACATGCTCGCCCAGGATATAGCACTGATAGTAGTCCCCTCGCCTGTCGACCCGAAAATTGATACCGCTCGCGGAAATATTCTTGGACCCGTTGCTCATTGGAGTGGTCTTGAACAATTTCAGACCATTGGCCTTGAACGCAGCTCTCATTTCATCCTCCGAATCTCCGATCTTTGCCCCGAAATAACTTCCTTCTTCAAAACTGAACTGAACTTCTGCCGGAGCGGGAGCCGCTTCTCCCTCATGGCCAACATTCAATTTTTTGAGGAATTCCCGGGCTTTCAGAGCTTCTTCAATCTGCTCTTCTTTTGTCAGCTCCACGATGGCATTCTCAAGTCTCTTGATCGCAGAATCCCGATGACGTTCCAACTTTGCCTCCGCTTCCATCATTCGCGCCGCCCTACTTTTCAGGTAGATGGCCCTAAGGCGAACCAACTCTCTCCACCTCGAGTCAGGCTCTGAGAGGCTTCCACTCCCAATGCTCTCGATCTCGGTGTCACAGGCAAGAACCAGGTCTAACTGACCGTCTTTCACCGCTTCATCTCGTTGGGCCTTAAGGTTACTCTTGTATAACCCCTCCAACTCCCTGACCGGCTTTTGCGCCTCTTCGGCTAGAACCTCGAACTCAAGATAGATAGCTCCCGGAGCTTCCGCGGCTTCAACCGTCGTCCAGTGGAGAACAAAAGAAATCCCAAGAAGAATGCCAACTCGGCGTATAGATCGACTCATGCTGTTTCGAGTGTGTGAATGTCACGGCATTCTCTAGAGTCCAACCTTCTCCCAAACCGCAAGCGCCGTCCGGACCGCGAGAACGCACGATATCGCAAACCCGGCCGAAGCCAAGGCAATAATCCAGCGCGGCACTCTCCGCTCACCGATCAGTTCCTTACGCGTTCCGAGATACACGAGCGCCGCAGCCAGGGCCGGGATCCCCAGAACAGTCAGCGCCTGAGCAAAAGTGATCAACTTCACCGTGCTGCCATCTTTCATGATCGAGAAAATCGCCACGGTCATCCCAACCAAAAGCGCCACCGAGGTGAGATGCAGCGGCCAGGGCTGGGAGAGCCGACTCCCCTTTCCAATCGAATCAGCCATGACCGTTCCTCCGATCATGGAATTCACCAGAAACGAGCTGAAGGCTCCAGCGACGATTCCGAGACTGAACATGACGGTGGCCCAAGAGCCGAAAAGCGGCTCAAGCTGGCGCGCGACATCATCAACCCTTGCGAGACTGACGCCCTCAGGGTTGCCGTAGAAAACTCTCGTCGCAGTAAGAAGGATCACGAGAGTAACCCCGCCGAGAACGGAGATGCTGACCACAGAATCGATAACGCCGCGTTTAGCTTCACCTATCCCCCAGCCCTTCTCCTTAACGAGGTAGCACTGGTAGAATGCACCCCCGACGGAAAACGTCGTCCCGATCATTCCGAGAAGCGCGATGAGATCGCCTTTGGAAACTTCCGCAATTGGCTCGAAAGATCGCGGCGTCAGATACGCGACCACGAAGTTAATGAGGAAGGAAATTACCATGACGCCAATGAGAATCTTCATGAGCTTCTCAATCGAACCGTAGAGGTTCCGCATCAGATAGAGGCAGGAAATCACAAAGCTGTTAAAGACGATCAGAAGGATCACTTGTGACATGACCGACATCGGGACGCCGCCATTCATCAACTCAACAAGTGGTGAAAGCCCCGCCACTACAGCAATGTTGTTGCTCGACTGAAAGAGCGCCACAAGGAGAAATAGGATCAATCCTACCGCCACCGACACCGGTCTTCCGAGTCGGCTTGAGAGCTCGTCGCAGGCGCTGTTCTCGTAGACCACTCCGATTCTCGCGGCAAGGGCGACCATACCGATCATGAGAATGGCTGCGACAATGACCACCGGGATACCAAGTGGACCAAAGGTCGCTCCCACCTTTGAGCTCGTGAGAATACTGCCGGGACCTAGAACAACAGCCGCGACCACGATCGCCGGCCCAACAGATTGAAGTAATTTTTTCACTCCGAGATCAAAGCAAAGCGCACCGGCCTGAGCGAGATATTTCCACAAAGTCAAAGATCCGAGATCGAGTCCATTCTTTTCCTTGTCCTACGGCCCGGATTCCGCTACATCGATCAAACCCGCTCGAAGAAACCCTGCCATGGTATCTATCCAAATTCGCGGACTGGAAAAGCGTTTCGGCGACGTCGTTGCGCTTAACCAGCTCGATCTCGATATTCAATCGGGAGAACTGTTCTTTCTTCTCGGCCCCAGTGGCTGTGGAAAGACCACTTTGCTCCGCTCTATTGCCGGCTTCCATCTTCCCGATTCAGGCACCATAGAATTTGATCAGGAAGACGTTACTCGCATCCCGCCGCACCTGCGGGAAACAGCGATGATGTTTCAAAGCTATGCACTCTGGCCCCACCTGAACGTTTACAGGAACGTCGCCTTCGGGCTTGAAGAACGAAAAGTCTCGAAAGCGGAAACGAAAGAGCGAGTCGAGGAGGCTCTCGCAATGGTGAAGATGGAAGGACTCGGGAATCGGAAGATCAATCAGCTTTCCGGGGGGCAACAGCAACGAGTCGCCCTTGCCCGGGCTCTCGTTGTCCGCCCCCGATGCCTCATGCTCGATGAGCCGCTCTCGAATCTTGATGCGAAACTCCGAATCGAAATGCGCAGTGAAATCAGGCGCATCTGCAAAGAGTCGGGACTCACCGCGATCTATGTGACTCATGATCAGAAAGAAGCGCTCTCGATCGCTGACCGCCTCGCAATCCTCGACGGCGGAAACATTGCTCAGGTCGGCACACCGGAAGACGTCTATCGCCGTCCCCGCAGCGCACTCGTCGCAGGATTCATCGGAGAAACCAACCTCATCAAGGGTGAGGTGGCCTTTATCTCCGGAGCCAATGTTTATGTGAAAACGGCGATCGGAGATCTTGCGGGTCGCCCCTCGGATCCTGACTATCCTCTAGAACCGGGAACACCGGTTACGCTTTCGATTCGTCCGGAATGCCTCTCGATTGAAACGACGCCACCAGCGCGGAATGAGATCGCCGGGCATCTCACTGAATCGATTTATCTTGGCGAAGTCGCGCAATATTCCCTTCAAGCTCCCGGACGCGAGGAGCCATTCCATATTTCAGAACTGAATCCACGCCGGATCATTCGAGACACGAAGCAGAAGCTTTATGCCTCATCCAAACCGGAAGATGTCATGATTTTACCCTTTTCGTGAAACGTGATCACACGGCTTTCCATCGTTTTTGCTCTGCTTGGCCTCATTCTCGTGGCTCCGTTTGCGTTGCGACCTGATCCGGAAGACGGAGGACTGACCCGCGGCGATTCCGAGCGCCTCGTCATCATCACGCCACACAACGAATCGATTCAGTCTGAATTCGCCCGGGCCTTCGCACGACACATGAAGAGCGAGCACAACCGGGACGTCTTTGTCGATTGGAGACAGCCGGGCGGCACCTCGGAGATTGCTCGCTTTCTGAAGTCGGAATACTCGACCCGATTCGAAACTCTCTGGCGCCTGAAAACAAACCTCCCATTCAACGCCTCGATTCGTGACGCTTTTGACAATCGAAGCTTTGACGATGCTTCAGAAAACGCCATTCAACAGGGTTGGGTTCGCAACCTGGCCCTGTTAGATCCGAAGAATCCTGACCAACTCTCGGCGACGGCGCGCGCCCTCTTTCTTAACTCGGAGATTGGGGTCGGCATCGACCTTTTCTTCGGCGGTGGCGCCTACGACTTCACCCGCCAGGCGAGCTCGGGAAATCTCGTTTCAATGGATACGACGGAACGCTATGGCCCCGCCGTCCTCGCCAAAGAGGAACCCACGTGGTTTGACGACGTCATGCCTGCAAGTGTTTCGGGAGAGCCCTTCCGCGACCCCGGCTTCAAATGGGTCGGGACCGTGCTCTCTTCATTCGGTATTGTCTACAACACTGACGTCCTTAATCGTCTCGGATTCGAAAGTGGACTGAAACGTTGGGATGACCTCGCCGATCCCCGGTTCGTCGGACAGATAGCGCTGGCTGATCCGACAAAGTCAGGCTCCACGACGAAGGCCTTTGAAATGCTGATTCAGGAACAGATTCAGCGACTCATTGCAGATGGAATGCCCGAAGCGGAAGCCGTTCCGAAAGGGTGGGAAGCCGCGATGCGCTTGATCATCAAAATCAGCGCCAATGCCCGCTATTTCACTGACTACGCCGCGAAGGTTCCCCGTGATGTCGCTCTTGGAGACGCTGGCGCCGGCATGTCGATCGACTTCTACGGCCGGACTTTCAATGAACTCTATCAGAATGAGGAAGGAGATTCTCATGTTCAATTTTTAATGCCAAAGGCAGGCACTTCGATCGGGGCTGATCCCATTGGAATGCTGAGAGGTGCACCTCATCCAGAGCTGGCACATCACTTCATCCGCTTTGTGCTTTCTCCTCAAGGCCAGCGACTGTGGAACTTTCGTGTCGGCGAAGCAGGCGGTCCCGAGCGCTACGCGCTGCGCCGCCCTCCGATCCGGCGGGATTTCTACACGGAGGAAAACAAGACCTCAATGAGTGACCCCGAGGTGAACCCCTATGAGATTGCCGAAGGATTCACCTATCACGATGAATGGACCGGATCCCTCTTCGCAAGCCTTCGATTCATCATCAAGGCTACCTGCATTGACCCACATGAAGAGCAACGCGCGGCCTGGGAGCATCTCATCAAGAGAGGCATGCCAGTCGAGGATCTTGAGGTCTTTGAGGACGTTTCCCTGATTAGCTATGAGAACGCAACGAACCGGATTGCGGCTGTCTTGAAAACGAAAGACAAGGTCGCCGAAGTGAAACTTGCCCGTGAGCTCACTGCTTCATTCCGGGAGAAATACCACGCTATCGTTGCAGGAGGTAAAAAGTCATGAATCGAAAGCTTGCCATCGCGATTTATATCGGCACGGCGATCTTTTTTGCGCTGTTCTTTGTCTATCCCATCTGGCACACGGTCAAGGAGGCGTTTGTGACCACCGATGGCGGGATCACTTTTGCCTATGTGATCGAAATATTTCAAAACCCTGTCTATGTCGAGGGCCTGGTGAACTCTTTCTACATGGGACTGTTCACGACCATTTTGTCTCTCGTGATCGCTCTTCCTCTCGCTCTTCTTGCGAACACATGGAACTTCAAAGGTCGAGAGATCTTGAATTCCCTGATCCTCATTCCGCTCATTCTACCACCCTTTGTCGGAGCGCTCGGGATCAAACAGCTTCTCGGACAAGCCGGGGTCCTCAATTCGTTTCTGATCGATCTCGGACTCATGAACGCGGACGCTCCGTACGACTGGCTTGGCGAAGGGCAGCTCTTCGGTGTCGTGCTAATGAATGCGCTTCATCTCTACCCGATCGCTTACCTGAATGTCTCTGCCGCACTCGCGAATGTCGATCCGGCGATGGAGGAAGCCGCTGAAAACCTTGGCTGCCACGGATTGCGACGGCTTCTTCGGATCACCTTTCCGATGATCATGCCGGGAATGTTCGCCGGAGCGACGATCATTTTCATTTGGTCGTTCACCGAGCTTGGCGTTCCCCTGATTTTCGATTTCAGCCGGGTTACTTCAGTTCAGATCTTTCATGGAATCAAAGACCTGAGTGGAAACCCGTTCCCCTATGCTCTCGTCGTTGTCCTGCTCGTTTTTACCGTGATGTTCTACCTTCTCGGGAAATGGCTTTTCGGAAGAGAAATTGCGGCGAGCTCGGGCCGTGCTTCAACAGGGCGCTCACTCAGGGATGCTTCACCGGTCATGAACGCAATCTGTATTGGTGCTTTCCTGTTCGTGACGGGACTGGCAGTGCTCCCTCACTTCGGGGTTATCCTGCTCTCGGCGTCAAATCAGTGGTATGACTCAATTTTGCCCGCTGATTTCACCCTTCAGCACTTTGAAGATGCGCTCGGTCATCCTCTCACCCTGAACTCGATCGGAAACTCACTCAAGTATGCCTCCCTCGCGACTCTGACCAACGTTATTCTCGGAATCGCGATTGCCTATGTCGTCGTGCGGACAAAGCTCCCCGGACGCCAACTCCTTGATGCGATGGCGATGCTACCGCTCGCGGTTCCGGGCCTCGTCCTCGCTTTCGGCTACCTTGCGATGACACGAGAAGGTCAACGCTTCGATTTTCTGATTCTCGGTGAGAATCCGATTTTAATCCTCGTAATCGCTTATGCGGTGAGACGTCTTCCGTATGTGGTAAGAGCGGCCGCTGCTGGATTCCAGCAAACCAGCGTGACCCTTGAAGAAGCCGCCCAGAATCTGGGCTGCCCCCCCTTGAAAGCGCTTCGGAAAGTGACTCTCCCATTGATTGCAGCAAATCTCATCGCCGGCGGTCTTCTTGCCTTTTCATTCGCGATGCTGGAAGTTTCCGATTCGCTAATTCTTGCCGAGCAGCAGCAGCATTTTCCAATCACCAAGGCTATCTATGCGCTTGTCTCATCACTCGGAACCGGCCCAAACATTGCCTCTGCGCTTGGGGTATGGGCGATGGCCTTTCTTGCCATCACCATTATTGGAGCGGGATTGATACTTGGTAAAAAGATGGGCGCTCTTTTTCGAGTCTAACTGCTCACCTATCCCTCCGGCAGGCCCCTGACTCGAAGGTGTTTGCTCCGCTAACAATAAAATCAGGTTATATTGAATTATAATATTGACAATTATTATAATTTTCATAACTTTAGGAACGCCAGTTCGATGGCTTCCTCAGAATGAATTTCTTTCCCGTTGCCATCTTCTCCTTCACCGCCATTGCCGGCAGCCTCATCGCCGAAGAAGAAAAGACCACTGCAACACCCAACCCTGCCAATGCAGGATTTCCTTCCCACTGGAGCGCTAGCTCGTGGGACAATGAAAATGGTGCGACCTTCTGGACCTCCCCCGGTCCATCACAGAAGGAGAAAAAGTCATCCATGAAACCCATTTCCCAACCCCCTCAGCCTAATGACTTTTTTGACAGACAGTCCGAGAAGTAACCATTGAGGCCTGTCCCCACCGGTTGAAGCACCAACCGGGTAACTTGGGAACCTTAGTCAGCCCCCGCAGGAAACTGCGGGGGCTTTCTTATTTCCGGCATTCAGGCCTTATACGGAAAGGAAATTATCAGTTTACTTTTCGCGAATACCGACCATATTCCGCGCCCGAGCGTTTACTCAAAACTGCCGTTGGTCCTCTGGTCTTCTCACGAAGGATATCGCTCACCACAGGGAAACCCGGCTACCCCAATCCTACATGGCAACATCATTAGCTCCATTCGAAGTCCCAGAACGTCTCGTTAAAAACGAAGACACCGCCACCGACACCTTCGCCCATTTTACGGCAGAGCCCTTCGAGGCTGGTTTCGGACACACTATCGGCAACACCCTCCGCAGGGTTCTCCTCTCCTCTCTTGAAGGGGCTTCTATCACCTCAGTTCGCATCGCAGGAGCGCAGCATGAGTTTACTTCTCTCCCCGGTGTCGTCGAAGACGTCACCGAAATTGTTCTCAACCTGAAGCAGATTCGCTTCAAGCACTTCGAAGACAAGGACCCCGCGACTCTCTCGATCACGGTTGATAAAGCCGGTGCCGTTACCGCCGGTGATATTCAGGAAATTTCTCAGTATGAGATCGTGAATAAAGACCAGCACATCTGCACGCTGGACCGCAACACGAAGTTCTCCATGGAAATGGAAGTCCGCGTCGGACGGGGCTTCAACACTTCTGAAGACAACAAGCACCCTGATATGCCCATCGGTGTGATTCCAATCGACTCCATTTTCTCCCCTGTTCGCCGCGTTAAATATGGCGTCGCAAACACTCGTGTCGGGCAGCGCACTGACTACGACAAGCTCAACCTCGAGATCTGGACCGACGGTCGCATCGAGCCGCATGACGCCCTCCTTCAGGCTTCCGCAATTCTTCGTCACCACCTCGACGTCTTCGTTAACTACGACGATGATGCGATCCTCATCGAAGATCGCCCTGAGACTCAGAGCGAAGAGAATGCTGAGCTTAAGAAGCTTCTCAACATGAGCGTGAACGAGATCGAGCTTTCCGTTCGCGCCGCAAACTGCCTCAACAACGCGAACATCACATCTGTTGGCCAGCTTGCGATGAAGTCCGAAGCCGAGATGCTCAAGTATCGTAACTTCGGTAAGAAATCTCTCAACGAGATCAAAGACAAGCTCCACGAGCTCGGTCTTTCTCTCGGAATGCAGATCGATCCGAGCCTTCTCGAATCACCATTCACTTCTACCCTACTGGGTGGAGACCGTGGTGTTGAAGGACCGGGACTCGCCGCCCTTATTGCCCAGAACATCAACGATTGATCGGCTTGACCGATATCCGGGCCGGAGCTTCGACTCCGGCCTTTTTCCACTCTTACCCCATCTTTACTGATGAGACACCGAAGCAAAACCGTAAAACTCCAACGCGACAAGGCACACCGCGAGTCCCTTCTCCGGAACCTCAGCGCGAGCCTCATCGAGCATCGTCAAATCCGCACCACCCTTGCGAAAGCAAAGGCGCTGCGTCCTTACGTCGAAAAACTCGTGACACTTGGCAAGAAGGACACCCTTCACAGCCGTCGTCGTGCCCTTTCCCTCCTTGGCAGCAATCAGCTCGCCCAGCGAAGCATGAAGACTCTTTTCGAAGAGATCGCACCTGCAAGCAAGGATCGTCAGGGTGGATACCTCCGAATCATCAAGCTAGGTCAGCGCGCCTCGGATTCTGCTCCAATGGCACTCATCGAATTTGTTGACGTTATCGTCCCGACTGAAGAAGCTGCGGTTGAAGCAGAGGCTTAAGACGACGATACACCAGTTAATTTCAAGAAAGCCGCTTCCGGAATCGGAGGCGGCTTTTTTGTGGACTGAGTCCTTTAAGCTCTTCGGACTTCTTCATCATCGGGGATCTGAACTAAGGCGCCCCTCACGCCGGAAAACACGATGGAGGTGAGCCAAAGGAGCTGGCGACTCATCATGACATCACCGGGCGGTGCGCAGGAACTCAAAGGCCTTTACTTCTGATTTCCATCGAGGATGGTTTCGGCTATTCTCCGGCCAAAGTCCCGCGAAATACCTCAAGCCGTCCGTAGTCAATCCCGGGGGGCCGATGTTCGAGAAGCCAGTCGAGATCTTCCTTTGCCCCAATGACATTGTCATCCTGCATCCTGAGAAGGGCTCGTTGAAACCGCTCCCGTGCCGCTTTGGGTTCAATCGCGATGAGTAACTCCAGGTAGTCAGCTGCTCCTTCTGGAGTCTGCTTCCGATTGATTTCAATATCGACCAGGTTCCTAAGCATCCGCACCGCGATCTGACGGGCATCAGCCGGGTGGAATGCAGATTTCTCCGGCGCAGAGCCCAGTAGCTCCCAGATCTCACGCACAGCACCACTGCGGTCAATAATTCGTCCCCCTTCAAAGACATCGATGAAGAGCGAGCTATCTATCCCTTCATCCTCGTAGTCCAATCCCACCATGAACTTTCCGGGAAGCGGCGCCCCGTAGACGCCCTCGATCTGAAGGCGCCTGGCCATTTCAACAAAGATCACGCTCAAAGTAATCGGAAGGCCTTCGCGATCATCGAGGACGTGATTCACATAGCTGTTTGCATGATGATAATACTCACTTCGGCTTCCATGAAATCCGTTTTCCTGAAAGAGAAATTCAGCAAGTGCGGTTGCCCTGACTTTTTCGCTACCCTCAAGAGCGTGATCCTCAAGATACTGGGAGGCGTCAACGACAAGTCGTGCAAACGAGGATCGGTAGTAGCCCAAATCCAAAGAGGGATCATCAATCCTCGCAATCTGAAGGCCGACTTCGAAGAGATCAATTTCTGATTCGGGGCGATCAAGCGCCATGGTCATCTCATTAACTATTTCACGAAGATAAACGGCTCCTTCCAGTTGTCTTAGCCGCGTCGCGAGCCGATCCAGTTCTGACGCCCGTTCAAGAAGAAGAAGTCGGCCATGCTCACTTTCACGACTTAGTTCAGCAATCGTTTCATCGACCTTTTCCTTGTCGAGAAAGCGCTCAATACTTTCCGTCAACCGCGCTCTTTCATCGGAAGGCAGAGATTTCACCCCAAGCTCAGGCGCGATAGCAAACCCCCTAAATTCCGCCTCAGTTCGTCGGAATTTACAAAGTCCAACCTTCCCTCCCCTGAGTCCCGCGTCTTCCAGTTCGAAAATTTTCTCATCGTTGACCCATCCGGAAATAGTCTCGTCATCAACTCTTACCTTTAAGGTGTTCCAATCGCCCTGCTTGTATGCAGGAACCGCCACTTGTTCGAGGATTGCCCAACTGTAGACGTCGGGCCCTTCGAATCTCGTCAGTCTGATCTGCCCCCCGCTCGGATAGAACCCATAGTGCTTGTCTCCACCATCTGAAGCAAAGGCGAGCCCGGCAGCTCCAGACTCGTCGTCCAACCGAACTGTGACTTCCAACTCGTAACTTCCTTCCGGAACCTCCTCGCTAGATAGGCACAAAGTCCGGCCACCAAACCCATCGCCAAGTTGTCCGGCGCGGACGACGCCACCTCGCTGCGTCCAGTCCGCCCCCATGATCGGAGTCCACTGCCTTGAATCCAACAATCCGATCGTTCTCCACCGCTCCATCGGAACGGGATTCGGTTTATCGAGGAGACGCTGTAAATCGCTGCCGAGAACCGCAAATCCAAGATTCTCAGTAACGCGATGTCTCAGAGTCACGACACCAAGAACTTCGCCGTCCATGTTAATGACCGGCCCCCCACTGTTTCCCTGCTCTATTGGCATCGCAAGTTGGAGCATTGGATAATCTGGCGTCTCGTTCCCGACAAAACCCTCATCCAGTTCCCTGATCGCTGAGATGACTCCGGCGACGACGCTGAAGCTCAAGCCCTGCGGAGCACCAAAACCTGCGATCAATTGTCCCTGCTCGGCCTTATTCGAATCAGCGAGAGGCAGCACCTTGAGTTTTTCCTTTTCCGCTTCGATCCGAATCACGGCAAGATCATAGCGACGGTCCCATGCCCGGACTTCAACAACTTTGTGTAAAGACCCATCATTCAGCTCTACCTCGATGGGACGCCCCTCGCCGATGACATGCAGGTTCGTCGCGATTAATCCCTCCTTTGAAACAATGAAACCTGAGCCAGTGCCGCGGCTTTCCCCATCGCGTCCCATCTGACGAACTGTAACGATGGATGGCTTCGCGAGGGCGGTGAGTTGCTTAATTTTTCCCGGCTCGATATAGTTGCTCGGCGCTTTGAACTTCTGTGAAACATCAAGCATTTCAGCGGCGGCATCCGAAAACGGATCAAACTCTTCTTTTCCGTCCTGCGCCCCTAGAAAAGGCGATGCCAGAATAATGGCAAGGGGGGGGAGAAAGAACGTAAGTCTCATGAAACAATGCTTTCGCTGCCGTGCAGCATGGCGTTATAGAATACGCCTGACAATGAAAACTGTGACAGTCACCTTGATTTTCCTGATTATTCTTGCGGCCGCGAACACCCTCTCTGCGGCTGATTGGGAACGGCACACGATAGACCCGGCGAGTGGAATCGATCATCGCAGCGGAGCTGATGGCATTCGTCCCGCTGACATCAATGGCGACGGGCTCATTGATTTCGTAACCGGTTGGGAGCAGGGAAATGCGATTCGGTTTTGTCTCAATCCTGGACCGGAAAAAGTCAAAGAACCCTGGGAGGCCACGACCGTTGCCAAGGTCACCTCGGCGGAAGATGCTGTATTTGCTGATCTCGACGGAGATGGAGTGCTCGACGTCATTACAGCGACAGAGGGAAAAAGGCGAACCGTCTTTGTCTCATGGGCACCGAATGAACAGGAACGAATCACCGACAGCACAGCCTGGAAGACGTCCGCTTTCCCCGAAACGAAAAATAAGCAATGGTGGATGTATACCCTTCCCCTTGACGTCGATCTTGATGGCGACATTGATCTTCTTTTGGGCTCCAAAAGCAGCGGCGCTTCACTTACCTGGCTTGAGAATCCGGGGCATAAGCGAGCGCGGACGCTGACCGCGTGGGAGACACATCGACTCTTCGATGTCGGGTGGATCATGAGCTTGCGCCTTCTCGAGGAAAACGGAAAGCGCAACGTAGTCTTCTCAGACAGAAAGGGCCTCCACTCCGGCGTTTTTCTCCTTCCTTTGCTACAAGAGGAACCCTGGTTCGGGAAACCGGTGTGCATCGGTGCGCCGAACGAAGAGGTCATGTTTCTCGATCTTGCCTATCTTGACGATGATGAGAAACTTGACGTCGTCGCTGCGATCCGTCCTCGCGGGATCAAGATTCTTTATCAACCTGACAAGCCTCTCAGTCTTTGGGAAGACACTGCCGATCTCGATCCCATTCCGGAAGGAAAATTTGGAGAGGCCAAGGCCGTACGTGTCGGGGATCTCGATGGCGATGCCATTCCCGATTTTGCGATCACCTGCGAGCATGCAGACGGCAAAAAGCGAGGTGTCCTTTGGTCCAACGTCTTCTCAGAATATTTTCCGATTAGCAACGAAAGAGGCGTGAAGTTTGATCGCATCGAACTCATTGATCTCGATGCCGACGGTGATCTTGACCTCGTCACCTGTGAGGAAAAGACAGGCCTCGGCGTGATTTGGTTCGAGAATCCTCTTCACTAGGAACGAAAAAAGATCGAAACTGATTTCCAGAAGGCGGGTTGTATCATCCAACCACCTGCCATGACTGCACTACGTCACGCCTCTTTCATTGCTGTTTTCCTTTTCGCTCCCGTCCTTCTTTCTGCACAGGAAAACGAGGAGCTCACCCACGAGCAAACTGAGTTCTTTGAAAAGAAAATCCGACCTGCGCTCGTTAAGCATTGCTACAAGTGTCATGCCGAGGAGGGCGACAAAGTAAAAGGAGGCCTCCTCCTTGATTCAAGAGAGACAACCCTATCGGGAGGAGACTCCGGACCTGCCGTGGTCCCGTTTGATCTTAACGAAAGCCTTCTCTATGTCGCGATGACTTATGAGGACAGCAGCCTTGAGATGCCTCCCAAATATAAGCTCGAGGATTCGATCATTGCCGACTTCAAGCAGTGGATCGAAATGGGCGCACCGGATCCCCGCAAACGCCAGCCCAAAGACGGAGCACCTCAGGAATACACGAACACAATCGACATCGAAGAGGGAAAGGATTTCTGGGCTTACCAAACGCCTGACAAAGCGGCCATTTCTCAAGAGGCCCATTCTGACTGGGCTCGACAGCCCATTGACGTTTTCGTGAGTGAGCAGCACCTCGAAATGAATCTCACCCCCGCGCCTGACGCCGACGCAGCAACCTTGCTGCGACGTCTCTCATATGATCTCACGGGGCTTCCCCCTTCTACCAGCGAAGTCGAGGCGTTCATCAAAGCGCACTCTGAAAATCCAGACGACGCGATCGCCGCCGAAGTGGATCGGCTTCTGGACTCTTCCAGATATGGTGAACGATTTGGCCGTCGATGGCTCGATGTTGCCCGCTACGCTGAGTCTTCAGGCAAAGAAGTAAACGCAACTTTCCCCCACGCCTGGCGCTACCGGGACTACGTCATCGATTCCTACAACGCCGACAAACCTTTCAATCAATTTGTGACCGAGCAGATTGCCGGCGATCTTCTTTCCGCTGATTCAGAAGCGCAGGAGGCTGAGCAAACAGTGGCCACCAGCTTCCTCGCGATCGGCACGAAGGGCCTAAACGAACAGAATGCCCGTCAGTTCCGATTCGATCTCGTCGATGAACAGATCGACACCACGACGCAGGCGTTCCTCGCCACCACCGCCGCTTGTGCCCGCTGTCACGATCACAAATTTGACCCTATTCCGATGTCGGATTACTACGCCATGGCGGGGATCTTCCTCAGCAGCGAAACACTTTACGGCACCTCGGAGGCGCTCCAGAACCGGAAGGTCACTGAACTCATCACTCTTCCGGCCGGTTCGCATTCGGGAGCAGAGATGAAGTCTCTCGGTGAAATGATCGATCTCGAATTTCAGAGGATGACGCTGCAGGAAAGGTTGGAGGAACTAAGCGACGAAGCAAGAGACGCACGGCGCTCCGGCGACAGCGATCGAGCCACCCAAATCCGACTGCAAACCCTCGGTGTGATCAATCGGAAAGGCATCACTGAGGGCATTCTCGCCGCCTACGATGACGACGGATACCCGAAGCCGCTCAGCATGGGAATGAGAGACCTTCCCTCACCCTTTGATTCGCAGATTTTGATTCGCGGCGAAGAAGACAATCCCACCGATGAACGAATCGCCCGCGGCTTTCTGCAGGTGATCCAATCAAACGATGAACAAAGCATCGGCGAGCATGAGAGCGGACGACTCCAACTCGCCGAGTGGATTGCTTCCCCTGAGAATCCTCTCACCGCCCGCGTTTACGCCAACCGTGTCTGGTCCTGGCTCTTCGGCGAAGGCCTCGTCCGCAGCGTCGATAACTTTGGCTCAACCGGCGATACTCCCACTCATCCTGAGCTGCTTGACTATCTTGCGGTCCGACTTGTCGAACTCGATTGGTCCACCAAAGAACTTGTTAGAGAAATTGCGACAAGCCGTACTTACCGCATGAGTTCCGGCTACCGGGATGACTATTTCCAGAAAGACCCTGAAAACTACTCACTCTGGAGAGCAAACAAACGCCGTCTCGACGCTGAATCGATTCGTGATGCCTCCCTCGCCGTGAGCGGGCGGCTTGACCTCGAGCGGCCTGCCGGTTCACTTGTCTCAGAAGCTGGAGAAGGCTTTGTCGGTCGCAACATCCAGGAAGCGCAGATCAATACCGAGACTGTGCATCGCTCCGTCTATCTGCCAATCGTGAGAGGGCTCGTCCCGGAATCACTCGGACTCTTTGACTTCGCCGATCCGAGCCTACTTTCCGGAAAGCGGGAGATCACAACCGTCCCCTCACAGGCGCTCTACATGATGAACTCCCCTTTCATCCTCGAGAACGCGAAAGCAATGGCATCGCACCTTGTTGTCGATCTTGATCTCCGCGGAGGTGAGTTGGCAAAAGAAGCCTTCTACCGCTGCTATTCACGACCGCCAACTCCTGAGGAAGGTCAGCGCACAAAAGAGTTCATCGAACGCTTTCTCGAAGTCGCTGAAACCGAGGGGCATTCGAAAGACGCGAGTCGCCTCCTTGCTCTCACCACTTTCTGTCAGTCACTCATCGGCTCCGCCGAATTTAGATACCTCAACTAAGATTCAACCAGAACCTGTCCCATGAAGAATCCATCCCAGTTTCAACCCAGTAGGCGTCAGATTTTACAGTCTGCTTCCAGCGGCTTTGGCTATCTCGCGTTCTCAGCGCTGAGCAGCCTTGCCGGTCAAAAGAGCTTCGGATCAGCGATGAATCCGCTAGCGCCAAAGACACCTCATTTCGGCGGCACGGCAAAGCGGGTCATCTTCATGGCGATGCAGGGCGCGCCCTCACATGTAGACACGTTTGACTACAAACCGCAGTTGAACAAAGACAGCGGACAGGATGCGAAAGGCTTCGCCAAACTCCTCGGGTCACCGTTTGAGTTTAAGCAGCACGGCGAAAGTGGGCTTCCGATTTCGAGCCTCTTTCCAAAGCTCGCGGGACACGCCGATGACCTTTGCCTCATCAATAGCATGCACACTGACCTGCCGAATCATCCGCAGGCAACGACACAGATGCATACGGGAAATTTTCAATTTGTCCGCCCTTCGATGGGAGCATGGACTCTCTACGGGCTTGGAACTGAAAACGACAGCCTTCCCGGATTTATCACCTTGAGCCCACCCAACGGAGCTCAAAACTACGGAAGTGCTTTCCTCCCTGCAATCTATCAAGGCACCCCGATTGGGAAACAGGCACGCAATCGCTTCGTTGCGCAGGAGGAACAGGGAGCCGTTCAGAACATCAGCAATCCACAGTTGAGTAAGGATCTTCAGCGGGTCCAACTGGACTTCGTGAAATCACTGAACGCTGAGAAGTTGCAACGCGATGAATACAATCCTGACGTCGAAGGAATCATTGAGTCTTACGAACTCGCCTTTCGCATGCAGGACGAGCTTCCTGAAGTGATGGACCTCTCCGATGAACCGGAATCTATCAAATCCCTCTACGGCCTGAACGACCGCACGACCGGGGCCTTTGCACAGCAATGCATCAAAGCCCGACGCCTTGCAGAGTCAGGGGTACGTTTTATTCAGATCAACCACGGGAACTGGGATCACCATCGTAATCTCGTTGGAGGACTGGAGCAGAACTGTGCGGAAATCGATCAACCGATCGCGGCGCTCCTCGAGGACCTGAAGCAGCGCGACATGCTCAAAGACACGCTTGTGATCTGGGCCGGCGAATTCGGGCGCACCCCGCATGGACAGAACGGGAACGGTCGCGATCACAACAATAAAGGCTATTCCCTCTGGATGGCAGGTGGCGGCGTCAAAGGCGGGATCCGTCACGGCGCGACCGACGAGTATGGCTACCAGGCGATCGAAAACAAAGTTCATATCCATGACTGGCACGCGACGATCCTTCACACGCTCGGGCTGGATCACACCAATCTTACCTACCAATATGCCGGCCGCGACTTCCGACTTACGGATGTGCACGGGGAAGTGGTCAGGGGGATCCTCGCATGAACCTTCCTGCCTAAACCGCGACCGAACTTCTTCTAATCGCGAGTTCCCACCAAGGGGAAAGTTGCCTGGAAGGTCTCATCCAGGCTTCGCGATGCATCCAGAGCATGCTGTCGATGTCAGAGAGAACCGTGACGGTGTCCTCGCGGTCGAGTGCTTTCGGACCTTCTTTCAGGAGCTTCTCTGCGAGGAGCCGACGGGTGACCGATTCTCCTTCGGTGGGGAGACGGAAAGACTCCTCGGGAGAATAGACGCGCTGACCGGAGACCAATCGGCGCCTCGCCCTTCGGAGCAGGGAAATGTGCACCGCATTCACAAAAGGATCGAGGACCGCACTCGTCACGCCTGCAAACGGATTCTTCGCAAATTCCTCGCCTGAGAGCGCTTCGACAAGCTCCAGAGGTGGGTCCTTTTCTTCCGGAATGAGAAAGAGGTCTTCCCTCTTCAAGGAAAGCCCGATGTCGCGCCGACTTGTCCAAACGGAAAACGGGATGCTCACCCAGAGTCCAAAGAGAACCGGGGAAAGCCACCAGAAGAGCGTTGGATTACTGAGCGCGGCGACGATCCCAACAGAGAGCCCAGCGAGGGTGTGCACCCCGTGAGCGGCAATCGCCTGGTCCCAACTTGTTCCCTGCGCGCCACGGCGTTGCGCCGACCACTCGACGGTTCGTCCCACCAGATTCCAAACCACGAACTTGGAATGGAACATCATCATGACAGGTGCGATCAAGGCGCTGAAGAAGGTCTCAACCATGGCCCCGGTCACTGCATTCAAAAAGCCCCCAAACTGAGCGCGTCGATCCCTATTGAAAAGCAACTCGGTCACCGCGAGAACCTTAGGACCAAAAAGGAGACAGAAAGTAAAAGCGAGCAGAGGGATCCCCCCCGCCATCTGCGGACCGCCCATTCCCCCACCCTCACCGAAAGCTTTCGCAAACGCCACACTCATGAAGAGCAGCCAGAGTGGCGAGGCGAGATAGCCCATAATCCCGTTCGCCAGATGGATGCGCGTCTTGCCGCGCAGGCCTCGTGCGAAAAGGAGAAGCCCGTGCTGAAGGTTTCCCTGGCACCAGCGCTGATCGCGTTGCGCCGATTCAATGATCCCCTGCGGCCCTTCTTCGTAGCTACCCGGAAGATCATGAACTAGCCAGACCTCCCATCCCGCGCGACGGAGAAGGCCCGCCTCGACAAAGTCGTGAGAAAGAATGTGCCCGCCAAAAGGTTTGCGGCCGGGGAGCTGAGGGAGATCACATTCCTCGATAAAGGGACGGAGCCGGATAATTGCATTGTGACCCCAGAAATTCCCGCCGCACTGTGACCAGAACCCAAGGCCCTCAAGAAAGCCGGGGCCGTAAAGACGATTCGCAAATTGCTGCATCCGACCAAAGATAGACTCACCACCGACGAGCGCCGGTGCCGTCTGAATAAGACCTACTCTCGGATTTGCCTCCATCCGCCAGTAGAGTTCCACGAGCGTCTCCCCGAGCGTCTCCCCGAGCATGACGCTATCCGCATCAAGAACGATCATGTAGCGATAGTGGTCTGCCCAGGTTCGGCAAAAGTCAGAGACGTTTCCGCTCTTTTTTCCGACGTTACTCAGGCGATGCCGGTAAAAGATCCGGTTTCCCGATCGCCGCTCCTGATTCAATTTCATCCAGGCTTCCTCCTCCGCGAGCCACTGCTCGGGATCGGTCGAGTCGGAGAGAATAAAGAAATCGAAGACATCACTGTCCTTCTCTCGCATCACGGAGTCGAAAATCGCACGGATGCCATCGAAGACGCGACCGACGGGTTCGTTGTAAATCGGAATGATGATTGCGACGCGCGGTCGGACAACTTTGGTTTCCTCCTCGAACTGATGCTGAGCCTCCGGCATGCGTCCCGCAGAAGACTTCGACATCCGGAGGACAAAGCCAAAGGCGGCATGCGTGAAACCAAAGGACAGATAGGTAAAAAGAATCACGAAAAGACCCCACAAGACGCCGGAGCTGAAATCCCATCCCAACCGCCAAAGATAGTCCGCCATCAGATAGGCACCACTTCCGGCAAGACCGAGAATGACCGAGAAGAAAGCGAAGGTTTGCACCGGCGAATTCGCTTCATCGCGACCCTTCGGCTTCTGACTGTCTTGATTGCTCGCTTCGGTCATGGTCACTTAACGGGTCAGGAAAAAGGTGAGCGCGAGAACGCTCGCAAAGACGAGCCAAAGCCCCCATTGGACAAGGATCCGCCACGCCCCCATCTGATCGAAGGCCCGGTTCGCGACATCGACGACGCCGAGGTCGATCGGGCGCGGCTGCATCCTGACGAAACTATAATCCGGATTCGCAACGAGGTAGGCATTGCGAAACGACTCAATATGCTCGTCAGGAATCGGCTGATCAGTGAGAAAGAGTTCCTGCCAGGGGACTTCTTCACTCATGAGCATGAGCGTAAGCCGCCCCTGCGCGGAAAGACGGTCCGCCATTTCGATTCCCTCGACGTCGAGCACTTTGCGAAACCAACTTACGAGCATGCGGTCGGTCTCCTCTGCCGCGAGCTCCAGGGGAAGGCGGTCCGGCTCCTTCTGATGGCGGCAGTGCGCGAGATCGAGAATTTTGAGAACAAGAGAACTCAGGAGAAGCTTGTTGCTGACTCGAAGCGCCGAGAAGTAAGCCTCGACGCGACGATAGGCTTCATTCCACTCCTCGAGCGAAGCCTTCGAGTCGGCCCACTTCTCAGGGGTGAAGGATTCCGGGTTCAGGGACTCCATTGATAGCTCCAGGTTTCGCTAAGATGTTTCCCCGTTTCCGGATCTTTTAGGATGCAGCGGAGTTCGACGGGCTGCGTGTTTTCCTGATCCGTATCGAGCTTAAACTCGACGCGCCATCCGCCTGTCTTCACATTTTTGAAACACTGATTCTCGGTGATGTAGCCGTTCGCCCCCGAAGTCAGCTCCGCGAAGATCGGCGCATCCGCCGGGAGCTCTTCCAAATCCGGCCCGACAAAGTCGATCATGAATCGTCTCGTGTCGGGATAGGCTCCGATCTCCCCCACCCTTGTCGCAAGGACCCGGTTCGGAGAAAGCTCGACCTCATCCTGAAGCTTCCAGGAAAGGACATAGCGATACTCCATTTCATCACCCTTCGCCGGAGCCACGGCCGGCTCGAAATAGGCAACGATGTTGTCCATCGCCTCATTGTTGGTCGGAAGCTCGACGAGGCGAATCGCGCCATCGCCAAAGGCGGAGAGCGTTTCAATCCAGGCCGTCGGCGTCTTCCAGTAGGGGTTACTCAGGTCCTCGTAGCTCTCGAAACGGCGGTCGCGTTGAAAGACACCGAACCCCTCGATATCGCGGGCGTAATAGCGAGACTCACGAATCGCGAAATGATTGTAAAACGGACGCCAGATCATTTCATCGTGCTGGGAGTGAATCAGCATCCCGTCGGAATCATGAACCTCAGGTCGCCAGTCCATGAAGGGACGTTCCTTGTGATTCTCGCCGAACCAATACATCGAGGTGAGCGGGGCGAGACCGACCGAAGCAACGCTCTCGCGAAAGAATAGCTTCACCCGAATCTCAGCATCCGTGCTAACGCCGGGCGTGATATCGATTTGAAACGCTCCCGCGACAGATGGGCTATCAAGGAGTGCGTAGATCCGGAGCACCTTGCTCCCGGGCTTCGGCTCGACAAGCCAATACTCGACGAAGTCAGGAAACTCCTCTCCGACATCTTCTCTCACCGTATTAATCGCCAATCCACGAGCCGATATGCCATACGACTGCTCTTTGCCGAGGAGGCGGAAATAGCTGGCCCCGAGAAAGGAACCTATCTCGTCGAAGTCCATGGAGCCTCCATTTAAGGGATGTCGAATCCGAAAGCCGGAGTAACCGGCGATTTCCGCTTCCGCGAAGTCGTCGTGGATGACCAGATCATCGTAATTGAATCGACTCTTAGAGAATGGAATCCACGTCACTTCTCCCTCATCAGGACTGACAAAATTAATCCGCACGGGCTTTTTGAAGAGGTAGCCGGCGTGAAGCAGCTCGATCCGAAAGAGTGAATCACGGTCGCTCCAGATCACCGCATCGTTCGCGGTCCGGATCGCTCGGTATTGGTCATAGTTCAATCCGTTGAGAACTGATGGCAGGGCCTGCGCTGCTTCGTACATAGCGGCCGCCCTCTCTTTTGCGATGCTTTCGACCTTCGCGAAGGAAAAAGGTTCCGCACTCAGAGCTGGCACAAACCAGATCAACATCCATCCGAAAATAATTCTTAATTGCATCTCTCTTCCACTACTCTCCCCCGCAATATCCATACCGACCTTTAACGCCCCCCTCACTCTGGTAATCGAAAATTTCGCCAACGCAATCGCTTTGCGCGGGTCTCAATTTTTTATTAAGCTTGCCAAACTAACGAGTGGCGGAATTTCAGGATCTCTGGTAGTCTTCTCTCCATGAGGATTCTATCGAGAAGGTCACTGCTTGGCCTTGGCATGGTAGTCTTGAGTCGCGAGAGTGCCTTCGCTGAACTCAACGGTCAGGCACAAAGGCGTGATCTTCCGATGTCGATAATCTTCAAAGGCGAGAGCAGGTTTCGAGCGATTGTCGCCAAAGGCCAAAGTGAAAACTGGCGAGCGCTGCCGATTGGAGACCGTATCATCAAATTCGCCCGCGAACTTCATGGTCTGCCTTACGAGAACTTTACGCTCGAGATCGATGATCACATCGAATCCCCTTCCGTGAATCTCGATGGACTCGATTGTTGGACCTTCTTCGAGCAGAGTCTCGGCCTCGCGAGGATGGTCGCGATCGAAAAGGATCACTACACGCCGGAAGATCTCCTCAAACAGATCGAGATGACGCGTTACCGTAGCGGAGTCTGCAGCGGTGACTACCTCGAGCGTATCCATTACCTCGCCGAGTGGTTCTTTGAGAATGACGCGCGGGGAACCTGCCGCCACATCACAAAAGACTTCCCCGGCGCGGAGCAGATTCATGATCGGAAGATTCAGGAAATGACGGTCCTATGGAAGCACTACCGCTATTTGAAAAATAATCCCGAGCTTCGCGCCCCCATGAAGACCTGGGAAGACTACGTCGCGGCGATGCCCGTTTATCATATTCCGAAAGCGAAGGTCGCTGCGATCGAGCCGAAACTGAAAAACGGAGACGTTATTGGAATTGCGACAAAGCATGACGGAGGCTTCTGCTCGCATGTCGGGTTGATTATCCGCACTGATGACGGGGTCGCTCGCTTCATGCATGCTTCTCGAAACTACAAGAAAGTCGTGATCGATAAATCTATCTCTGGCTATCTGAACGATTTCACTTCTCACGCAGGAATGATTGTCGGCCGCCCCCTTGAAGTCAGCGAGACAGTCACCGATCAAAAAGTCTATCAAGATAACCTGAAACGACTCATCGGCTGAAAAGTGATGAACGAAGCCAACCCGTTGCTGGACCCCGAATTGAGCCTCTGCCTGATCAAGATTCTCAGCTGGATTTTGATCGTACTCGGTGGCGCAAAAATGATAATCTATGTGATCGGAGAGTGCCTGCCCTCTTTCTACGCACGCATCAAATCTGACTCTGCCAGAAGGTTCCTTACCGGCACTGGAAACCGCTTACTCTTCGGACTCGGCGGTTTCGTCACCCTCCTTTTTGGGGTCATCGGAATCGCCCTCGGCACCTTCTTCGC
>JARGOD010000001.1:157479-169063 GCA_029210205.1 Verrucomicrobiales bacterium
AGAGCAAGGATATACCTCGCGTTCTCACTTTTCGGATCATCCTCTTCCACGAAACGCTGTAGCATCCCCTCTGCAGAAGTATCTGCGAGAGCTTTACTATCCGGCTCGACGACAGGAGCCTTGTAGGTCGACTTCCAGAATGAGAAGGGAGCCGGAGAAGCCTCATTCCTAACCTTCTCCCAAGACTCCAGAGCATAATCCCGTCGAATAAATCCTTCTGACTCAGGATCCGTATCTTCAAAGATGCAGGTGTAGAAATTCTGCCCATCCTCGAATGCCTCGCCAGTGAGTTCACACTTCGCCTGGGTGGTTCGGATTTTCCAGTCCTGAATGATCGCCATGAAATTGCTTCGAAATTGTCGAGCGCCCTTTTAGGCGAATCCGACGCTTGTTTCAATTGAGTTCTTCTTTCCGCCTAGTTTGAAACCAGCACAACCTGTCGTTTTCGGAATAAGTTACTGAGTTTCGGAATTTCACGATTCCGAGCCCTGAACCAAAGCATAAAAACACCAATCACTGCGACGACAATATTTGTGCCCCAAGCAGCCACCACAGGATTGAAAGTCCCCCTCTGACCAAGCGCAAGAAAGGTTCCGCGCATCAAATACATCATCGCAAAAATTACGATGGCCCCGGTTACACCCGCCATTGAAGCGCGGCGGGAATAAACAATACCAAGAGGAGCGGCGACAAGAATGAGAGCCAGGCAAGATAGGGGCTCCGCAAAAACATACCACCAGTTGGTTCGAAATGGGGCGAGATTCACATCATCCATATCGTTGTTGGCATTCAAGTACATTGTCAGTCCCGGAATACCAAGGTACTCCGGGTTCTGTGATGAGCTGAGAACTTTCCACGGCGTCTCTGACCAATCTTCGATCGGAAGAACATCGTAGCTTTTGATCCGCGGTATATGCTGCTCGTCATAAGTGTAGATCTTAACGTTGATCAATTCCCATCGTGCCGGCTCTGCTTCAGCAAGCCAACGGGCACGCTCCGCTTTCCACATCGTTTCGGGATAGCCTTCTGGCGTGAGCTTCCAAACAACCACATCAGCCATTTCATCACTAAGCCGAAAAGGAATTCGTCCAACAAACCAGGTTCGACGATCCACTTCGTTCACATGCATCCAACCGCGTTTAGCCCAGAGGTCCTGGGTGACTTCTGTTCCTGTCCGTTCAGCATGAAGCTTACGAAGAGCTGAATCCATGACAGCCTCTTTGTAGCCCACCGATGCAGGAGCCCACTCATATTTAAACGCAAGACTGATAAGACTCGCGTAGATACCTACGACAAAGAGTGGCATCAAGATTCTAAGGACACTCCTCCCTGCGCCAATCATACTGATCAACTCGTTCGACTTCGAAAGCTTGCTGAGCGACGACAGTCCCGAAAGTAGCACCGCGATCGGCATCACAAAAAGAATCACAAAAGGAATCTGCACCACATAAAATTGCAATACTCCCCCGGCAGTCATTCCTCCAAAGGCAGGACCATTGTCGGTAATATCAGCAATCACCCAGATCGCCATGAAGGAGAAAAGGCAAAGTGAGAATGGAGACAGAAAGCTATGCACCACATAACGATCCATGAGACTCAGACGAAAATAGATCATGGCTACTCCGGGCACACTCAGTATCAAGATAGTGATGAGAAACAATTTCCCGAGGTAGGCAGGGATCGATGGATTCTCTCCCGCAAGTGCCTTGCCGAAAATCGCTTCACGAGTCGCGACTATGTCGGTGGGCAACCACGAGCAAAGAGCCGCAGCAGCAGCAATCCAGAGCGCAGTGACAATCAGCTTTCCCCGACGCTCGACTGCAATTGGCGAAGACTCCCGGATCCAGAGACTGGTCAAAAAAGCAACGAGAGCAAAAAAGACGCCCATGCCCTGCCACACGAGTGGGGCAAACGATGGAATCTGCTGCAATGCTTCCGGATCGTTGGCGTCTCTCAGCGCATTACTGGCTGCTTTGTAGTCGCTCAACGTTCCCTGAAAAAGCAGCGCGAGACCAAAAGCGAGCCCCCCCATGAAGATCTTGATCGCCAGCCCGCGAGTATCCCCGAGACTCAAAAGGCGATCGGTCGCCTGACGAACCCAACGGAAGACTCCTTCCCAAAAGCGGTAGACCCAGCTCCTTGTCAGCCAATCAATCATGAAGCATATTGTCGGAAAGCAGCGAAAAGTATCGTATTTCCGAACATTTCGCCGATCCGAAAGGTGATAAGGATCGCTTCATCTCTTAAATCGGTCAAGGACCAGCTTTTCCACCTCGTTCATGCTCCCTCCATCCACAAAGCAAGCTCCCACCACTGAGTCCCCGGTTGAGTATGCTGAACGAGTGCTTTTCTCCGAGTCACTGGCCGAGAAGCTGCGATTTCCTGAGTCGCTGGACTTCGATCTTGAAGATTCAAATCAAGCAGCGCGAGACCTCTACCAAATAGAACCGGGAAGGCCTGAGGAGCTCCGGTTCGCTGACGCCAACGAGACGCGGCCTGCAATGCCAGCCGCTCCGGCGTTAGTCGACGAAAGAAGCCGGGGGGTCCTACTCCACTTTTTTGCCAACCACGAGCTCCTTGCTGCCGAACTGATGGCATTAGCGATCCTTCGTTTTCGAAATGCACCGACCGCGTTTCTCCGCGGCCTTGCGAACACGCTCAAGGAAGAACAGAGGCATACAGGCTGGTATGTTAATCGCATGAAACAGTGCGGAGTAACATTCGGAGAATACCCTGTGAACCGCTTTTTCTGGGACAGCGTTTCAACGATGGAGTGTCCAGTCGACTATGTCTCTCGACTCAGCCTCACCTTTGAACAGGCGAACCTCGATTACTCGAAACACTACGCGGGTATATTGAAAAATGCCGGGGACATCCCGAGTTCGAAGATTCTGACCCAAATCTACAAAGATGAGATCTCTCATGTCGGATATGGGCTGAGATGGTTTCGTCAGTGGAAAGCGGAGTCAGATTCTGACTGGGATGCCCTTGAGAAACGTCTCGTCTTTCCTCTTTCCCCGATTCGGGCTAAAGGAAACCAGATCCCGTTCAATATCGAAGGCCGACGCGCTGCCGGTTTCGATGACGATTACATTCAAAAGCTCAGCCTCTACGAAAGATCTCGCGGCCGCACCCCGAACGTTTTCTATTTCAATCCCGAAGCAGAGAACCGCGCTGCCGTTTCTCCGGCAGTCTATCATCCCCCTGCAAAAATTCAGGCAGTCGTCGATGATCTCGAGTCACTAGTTCTCTTTCTGGCGAAACGGGATGATCTTGTCCTGATGCGGAATGTTCCCTCGCCGACTCATCGACTACGGCTCTCGGGAGCAGGTTTTCACCTTCCCGAAATCGAGGGACTGGGTAGCAACGGGCTGTTAAAAAGCGACAGCATTCTCCATCAGCGAAAGATTCATCGCTTTCTCCCGTGGTCGAAAGCGCCCAATTTGAAGGCGGACTTTCACTCTTTCTCGGAAAACGAAGCGAACGGGACCGACCACTGGAAATGGCACGACAAAGACCGCTCCATGTTCTCAAAGAGTGCACAGGCGAAGGCGTTATCGCCATGGTTTGGTGAAAGTTTTGCCGTGCAGAACCGCGACGACTTAGAGGGGGCGATCGAAGCGTTTCGCTCCAAAGGGATTGATCGAATTATTCTCAAACAGTCCTTTGCCACTGCCGGAAGCGGAATGCGGCGGCTGTCCTTTTCCGATCTCGAAAGCTTACTTGCTCGCGGATTCACCGAAGTCCCCTCGAAAGGTGGCGGCATTCTTCTTGAACCCTGCCATGCGCGCATTTTCGATTTCTCGATTCAGTTCGAAATTGAAAATGGTCGCGCGAGACGTGTCTCCACTGTCGAACAGCTCATCGCTCCTTCAGGTGGTTACCGGGGCACTGTCGCCATGCAGAAGTTCTGCCAGGGATTGGATCCCGCGATTGCCCGTTTTTTAATGAATGAAGCCCTTCCCCAATATGACGAAGGTTCCGCTTTCATCACTGATCTCGAAAAATGGGCCTCTCAATTCAATTTCTCAGGCGCTCTTGGAGTCGACGCTTATCTTTATCGCGATGATGAAGGGAAGCTGTCGCATCGCACAGCTTGTGAAATCAATCCGCGATACACGATGGGACGTGTCGCTCACGAATTGAGAAAACAAATAGCGCCGGGATATGGCCTTTTACTCAAAATGGTTAAGACCGCCGAACTGGAAAAGTCTGATCCCACTGTTGAACTGAAGAATGGTCAACTTTGCGGTGGCAGCCTTCTCTTAACTGAACCTCAATCCAATTCGCACTTCGCGGCCCTGATCCATGTCGCAAAGCATCGCAGCCATCTTCGACTCTCCTGAAATTTTCGACTATGAGGCCTTCCTTCTTACTTTTGTTTCCGCTCATGTTTGTCGGATTTGTTTCTGCAGAAGAGGGACTCTCAAAATCCACAATTGATCGAGTCAGGAATGCTTCCGTCGAAGTTCTCATTCAGGGCCAACTCCGGGGAGGAGGTGCCTTTGTCAGAGACGCCAAAGGCCGACTTTTCATTCTCACTGCGGCTCATCTTTTTCACACGCCGCGCGACACCGCTGTCATTGCGACTCATGACGGAAAATCCTATTTTGCTTCACTTAGCGCTTACGATCTCGGGCACGACCTTGCAGTGCTCGAGGTAGATCCGGAAGCGGAACAGTACGGCAGCCTCAAACTCGCTGCGTCAGTTCCCGGCGAAACAGAACCGGTCTTCAATTTCGGACCTGCCTTGCGACGGCGTACCCTTGTCATTCGCGGCCATGTTGCCGACTCGCGCATCAGCTACACCGATTTCACCTCATCAAAAGGCTACCTTGCCCACTATTTCGTGAGCGCAATTAATCCAGTCATGACTTCGGGAGGCGTATGGGTCAATCAGAACGGTGATATTGTGGGAATCCAGCACGGTCGTCTCATCGCCGAGAAGGGATCCTCCGGCCTCAGTATGGTTTCCAGCCCGAAAGCCGCAGCGACTTTGATCAATTCGAATGCCATTGCCCGGACTCCGGGACTGGGCGGCTACATTTGGGAGATTTGGACTGCCGATCGCTCTCTCCTCGATGAACTGCCCAGAAATGCTGAAGGACTCTACGTGAATCCTGTTTTTAAGAATGGTCCGCTCGGGCGTGCCGGTCTCAAACAGTTTGATGTGATTGTCAGTTGCGACGGAATCCCCGTGAGACGTCGACACCAACTTTTGGAAATTCTCCGAGGGAAACCGGCCGGTTCGAGTTTCACCTTCGAGGTAGTCTCCCCAGGTTCTCAGGGCAGACGTCCCGTCGCCTTTCTCACCGAGCCTCTTGAGCAAAACTGGAAATAGCGTCAGAGAAAACGCTCCGATTTTTCTTTATTCAGTTTATCGGCATCGTTCGCTAACCCTAGTTCTCCCCGCGAAGATAGTTCTCGATCTCATACTGTGCTCTGACCACTGACTGATCTTTCTTTCGAGGTCGATACTTGTTCGTGAGCTCTCGATCAAGGATCCGTGCTTTAGTGTTGTCCCTCCATTGAATCTCAAAGTATTCCTGCAACTGACTGCTCAGCTTTTTATCGATGATAGGAAAGATCGACTCAACGCGCGTATCAAAATTTCGGGGCAGAAAGTCTGCTGAAGAAAGGAACACTTTCGGGTTTCCCCCATTCTCAAAGATCAGCATTCGACTGTGTTCAAGGTAGCGATCTACAATGCTGATCGCTTCGATTTCATCGTCATCTTTCAGAACCATCGAAAACATGCTGCGTGCAATGAGGCGGACCGGAACCCCTGCCTCTGCCGCACGGCGGATTAATTTGTTAGTCTCGACATCTGAAAAGTTGTTCACCTTAATCGAAATCCCCGCCGGGAGGTCATTCTCGTGGTTCTCTATCTCTTGATCAATCTGGCTCCGGAGAAACTTTCGGAGATGAAAAGGCGCAATCAGAAGATGGCTGAGTTTCGGAGGCTGGTAAGAGCGACGGAAAAAATCGAAGACCTTGCTCACATCATCACCAATCTCCTGATTGTAAGTCATCAACAAATGGTCAGCGAATATACCGGCCGTATCTTCATTGAAATTGCCGGTTCCAAGCACGGAATAAAATCGATCTCTTCCCGATTCTTTCCGGGTAATGTGAATCATCTTGCTGTGTACCTTTAGTCCCTGCACCCCAAGTTGAACCTGCACTCCGGCGTCACGATAACTGCCCGCCCATTTGATGTTCGCTTCTTCGTCGAATCGAGCCTGCGGTTCAACAAGGACAAAGACTTCCTTCCCGTTTCGCGCCGCCGACTGAAGCGCTGCCGCGACGCAAGAAGCTTTCGCGAGTCGGTACTGCGTCAACTGAATACGACGAACGAGAGGATCGATTGAAGCCTCCTGAAGTAAAGTGATGAGGTGAAGGAAAGGCTGATACGGAATGTGAATGAGGAGATCACGCTTCCGGATCGAAGCAAAAAGTCCGGCCTTCTTCTTGATCAATTTTACCGGAACCGTCTCAGCACCTTCGTAAACAAACCCTCTCTTGTTGATCTTGGGGAATCCAAGAAGGTCGCGCCGATTGTGGTATCGCGCCCCCGGGTAGAGAGAATCTGATCGCGCCAAATTGAGTTTGCGGAGCACCAGATTAAGGAAAGGCTTTGGAAAATCCCGATCAAAATTTGCTCGAACGGGGAGGCCTTCCTCACGAGCTTTGAGGCTATCCTCCAATTTTTCATAAAAGCTCTCCGTGAAATCATCGTCGAACTCCAATTCGGAGTCGCGCGTGAACTTAATCGCGAAGGATTCAAAGTTGTCGTACGGGAAAGTCGAAAATACTTCGTGCAGCCCGAAACGAATCACATCATCCAAATACATAACCAGCTGAGTCGATGATGACTTCGGGAGCAAGGTGAACCGTGGCAGGTTCCCCGGGATTTCAATCAAGGCATGCATCGGACGTCCACTGCCATCCCCTTTCGATGCCCTTACCGCGAGATACATTGGAAGATCCTTCAGCTGCGGAAGTTTTGAGGCTGACTTCAGGATGATGGGAAAAATGTGAGGACTGACTTCAGTACGAAAATAGGAGAGAAGATAGCTCTTCAGATTCGCCGGCACTTCCGTCTCATCGATCAACTTCACCCCATTTTGGCTGAGCCCCTCTTTCACCTGATCGTAGGCTTCATTGAATTGTTCGGCCTGAGCTGAAACGAGCCGCTTAATTTTTCTCAGGGTTTCGTTAGGATTTGGAATACTGAGTTCCTTCCATTGATCACCGAGCGACGCGAGTCGCTTCAATGTTGCCACTCTTACCCGGAAAAACTCGTCCAAATTTGAACTGTAGATCCCTAAAAACTTAATTCTCTCGTAGAGAGGAACCTCGGGATCAGCAGCTTCTTGAAGGACACGGGCATTGAACGAGAGCCAACTAGTTTCCTTACTGCGGAAGTCTTTCTCCATAAATTGGAGGAACCTAACAACAGGCAATCGATATGCGAGTCGAACTTTGTGAATTTATTCTTCAGGCTCTCTCTCCGCCTCTCTCACGACGTCCCCATTCTCGTCGAAAAACGCTCCCTCGAATGCTTCATGGAGACGAATCACGAGTCCCGATTCATCGGGGAGCGCAGTTCTATTCTCGTCGGAATCAATAATTCGATAGGGAATCCCATCACCAACGAGATGCACTTCACCGCTTCCTTCGAGCACTTGAATCTCCAGACTCCTCCCCGGATCGAAGAGGTGAACCCAGACTTTCGCGTCACCTGTTCGAATCGAAATCCCCCGCGTTCGCTGGATTGGAAACTGAACTTTTAACTGCTGATTCGCTTCCGCAATCCACCCACTGATTCGATCAACATAGATGAGGGCCCAATGGGCCTCCATCTTTCGCTCTTCATAGTAGGCCGCGACCTTTGAAGTGGGAACGCCATGCCCATAGGCCTCACCGGTGATGTGGAAGTTATCTGCACCCATCAGATCGATGTCCCCCAGCTTAAAATATAGCTCGAGTTGCACCTCGCTCACTTTCGCCTCTTCATTAAGAATCGGCAGGTTCCTTTTCGCCCGAAAAGGAGTCGCAATCATCGCGGCGACAAACAAAACGCCTCCGATCACCCAGGTTGAAATGAGAATCCACTTGGGAGTCTTCTCGAACAAATCAGAGGATTTCAACAATTCGCGGTGGAGCCCAAGTGCGTAACAAAGCCCCATCGGCACAAACCAGCAGACTGCGCCCGCCCAGACTACGTCGGACAAAAAATGCCCGCCCTGCATCATTCGCGCAATCCCGGTGAGCGTCCCTCCAATTCCACCAGCGATTAGAAACCCCCAGGCAATTTTTGCGCGATAGCGACGGAAGAGAAAGAAACCACCCATGAAGAGAAAACCCATCGTGGCATGGCCGCAGGGAAAGCTCTTCCCTTCGCTTTCGCGGTCAATCGTCAAAACAGGCTCAAAGGCATAGTGCCCCCCGAGTCCCTCCACTTCGCGGGGCCGCGGACGACCCCAGTTTTCCTTCAGGGCCAAATTGGTGACCAATCCCGGTCCCGTGATCGCCGTCAGGATGACGAAGAGCATGACCCGACGCCACTTCTTAAATCCAGCTCTCGACCAACTTAAGGCATACCCGGCAATGGCACCGAGAGTGAGAACCAAGGCGGGGATGGTCCCGTATTGATAGAGAGTTTGCCAGAAAAACTGGTCACCCAGGGCCCAAGATCCGGCCCCCTCTTCATAAATCCATTGCTGGACCCGCCAATCGAGATTGAATATCCTGATCAGTAGCGTGCACAGTGCAACAAAGAGCAAAGGCACCCAAACCCACGACATCCGAAAAGCGGGGCCAGTCGGAGTGCTGGAAAAGATCTTCAGGATCGATTGCTTGAGAGCCAATAGGGCTTTGGAAACTTCAGCGTAGACAGGCATCGTCAGATTGCGCAAAAAATCCGGGGATCAAGTTGCCCCGGATTCTAGGTTTCATTCAAGAGGGTTAGGTCACTGACTTAACCCTCTTGAGTCTATCTGCCAGATAAATTTCAATTACAATCCGACGAGAGGATACAAGTTCTCCTTACACCACTCACCATTCTGCATCGTGACGCCATCGGGATCTTCGACTGCGATGTGAGCCTCGTCTTCACAAACAATCCATCCCTCATAGTTCCGCAATGTGAGCCATTCGGTGATTTTGTGAAAATCGAGGTGACCGGTTCCCATCTGAGCCCACGGCTCCGGGCCCATCCCGTTGTAATCCTTGTAATGGATGTGATTCACGAGGTGCTGCCATTTGTTCAGAGTCTCGATCACATCCATGCCGCCGCGGATGATATGCCCAACATCCGGCGTCCAGCCAGTCACGGAAGGATCGAGCGAGCTGAGAACCACGTCATAGTCATATTGCGTGCGGACCAACGAATCAGGCGGGCTGTTTGGATGATATGAACAAGTGAGACCAAGGTCAGTTGCTCGCGCCGAGACGCGGTTGATGTTTTGCGCGATGTTGAGACGACGGCGCTGAAGATCCTTGGCGCGACCGCTCGGGAGTGTCACCGTGCCAAGCATGGCGCCCGGAAAATGCTTGAGCACGTCCATCGTGAAATCGGCCGCAGCGCGCTCCTCGGGAGTTTCCTCCTCGTTGTCCCAGGCACAAACGAGAGCGAGGCCACAAAGGTCCATCTTGTGCTCCTGAAGCGTGTCCTTCAGCTTGATTGGATCGCAGAAGTCACCGAGCCAGTATTTTCCGCATCCGAGAGCGCTCTCAGAGATTTCAAGTACCATCGGTTCAATACCGGTGAAGCCCGCCTCGGAGGCCACCTTGATCATGTGGTCGAGTTTATTGTCATAGCCTTTCCCGGTTCCCTGCATGAACCAGGTGTAGACCTGTGATCCGAATTTGATTTTAGACATCTTTTGTTTGGAGTAAAAAGTTAAAGGTTAAATGTAAAAAGTGGGTTCCTAAATCTCAGGCGAAAGCTCGATTCGTAAAATCCTTTTACTTACCCATTTATCACCTTTGACGATCCGGGAGGGATCAATGGGCCTTGAGCCATTCGCGGACTCGCGGGTTGAAGTCATCCATCACTTCCCAATGAAATGCATGTCCGGCTCCGTCGTAGAAATGGGACTCTGCATTGGGAAGCGCAGCAGCCACTTCTTCCCCCATCCAGAGCGGAGTAAAAATGTCGTCTTTGCCGCCGATAACGAGACATGATGCGTCGATCTTTCCAAGTTCATCAAGAACACTGTGGTTCACGCACGCCGCAGCCTGCCCCTTAAGGCCATGAAGCGGTTGCGGAGTGGGATTCGAGTCAAAATCATCCCGGCCGGAAACCATTCCCTCATAGCAATCATCGTTATCCCAGAAGGGCTTGGTGAAAATCAGAAGCTGGATCCACTCGAGAAACTGTTTGTTGTCGAGGTGTGCCTTGCAGACTTTCATGTGCTCAAAGACAGAGACTGCATACCGATCGCAGCGTGCCCATGGGCACATAAGAACCGCGCTTTGCACTTTCTGAGGATGACGAAGGCAAAGCTGCTGTGCAATAATTGATCCCATCGAAACACCAACAATACGCGCTTTTTCAATTCCAAGAGCGTCCATGAGGCCGGCGTAGTCGTCAGCCATCATCTCGCTGGAGTAGTCACCGACCGGCTTGTCGGAAAGGCCGACTCCTCTATTATCCGGCATGATGCAGCGGAATTCTTGAGACCAATCGTCGGCGTGAGCTTCCCAGGTCGCTCCGTTTGCGGTGATCCCCATGATGAGAATCAACGGATCACCAGATCCTTTCTCTTCATAATACATCTGAATTCCATTGGTTTCGATCTGAGGCATAGCAATCTTGTGGGTGTGTGAATGAAAGCGAAAACTTTCCATAGAGCTTCAGGCTTTGTCCAGCCTATTTAAAGCCACAGATCAGCCTCGCGACCCGTGAGCGCAAGCCAACATACGCTCGTTAATGCATCATACTTGCAAACATGCTATTTTTTTCGTGTTTTTAGTTGCCTATCTTGATCGAACGTCGTAACTAGGGCTGTCGACCACAAATCGATACAACCAAACCAATCCAGAAATCCAAAAACATTATGAAAAAATCCATTTTCGCCTCCCTCGGAGTTGCATGTGCAGCAGCCGTCGCACTCCCCATGATTGCCGAGGATCTTCCGATCACGGCTGATGAGCAAAAGGCCCTCACCCCTGCTGCAGTTCTCGAAGAACTCATGGAAGGAAACGCCCGCTTTGTCGCCGGAGAGCAGACAGAGCGTGATATCAAAGACAGCATCAAGGCCGCTGCGAGCGGTCAATTCCCACAGGCAGTGATTCTTTCCTGTCTTGACTCTCGAGTCCCCGTTGAAGACGTTTTTGATCAAGGCATCGGTGATGTCTTCGTCGGCCGCGTTGCCGGTAACGTCGAGAACGTCGATCAACTCGGATCGATGGAGTTCGCGGCTGCAGCTGCAGGTGTGAAGCTCGTCATGGTTCTCGGTCACGAGGCTTGCGGAGCTGTCAAAGGTGCCTGTGATGGCGTCGAGCTTGGCAACCTCACTGAGCTTCTTGCGAAGATCAAGCCGGCGATCGACTCTGTTGAAGGCCACGACGGCGA
>JARGOD010000060.1 GCA_029210205.1 Verrucomicrobiales bacterium
CGAAATCGAGTGTAGCGCAAGCTACCGTGGGTTCGAATCCCACTCCCTCTGCCATTATCTTCAACGACTTACAAGGTTTGCCAAGGATCGCCCATTTCGGGTGATTTTGCGTTTTGGGCCCGTTTTGGCCCCCGAGGTTGAATTTGGAAGACGAGTAGAGCTATTATCCCTGAATGGAAGGGGAACGGTCCCTGGATGAACTGAGGTGGTATCTGGATGCACCGGAACCCGAATACCGACTCTTTCACTGGTGGAAAAACAAGGACAGTTCGTCAGACGCTCAATCCGCGATTGATGAAGGCAATCCGCTGATCCAAGGGAAGGATTCCCGAAATCGATTGAAAGTCCTTCTCGAACCATGGTTGTGGGAAATTCTTAGAAGACATCCTGAGCTTCATACGATTCGCAGGGGCTACCGGGAGGTTTTGGATACCTACCCACAGCAAGGAGATATGGAGAGCGCCTTTAAGGGATGGAATCAGATAAGAATGGCGTTCCTGAAACCGTGGGAAGATCGAGGACAAGAGCTGTTCGAGCTTCTGGCCCGCTATGGCCATCTTGCTTGGTCGACTACAGAGGAGGCTATCGGAGGTGACGTTCAAGAGGAGATGTCGGGATAGGACTACAGCCTCGTCACCGATAGAAGGTCCGGTTGCCTCACCGCCAGTGAAAGGGAGCGGTTCTCCATCAATCTGAGGGCGTTCGCTTCTTCGAAGAAGAATTTTAAGGAAGGTTTGAGATTGCCGATAAACAATTCCGTATGCATTCCGCGACCACCTCAAGAACCTTCTGGGCAACTGGTTCGTGATGGAAATGGGTTTCGTCGGGCCTCACCTTCTGATTTTTCCATTGCCCAGTACGAACAAGCGGCCAAACAGCGTGGCCGGAAATTGGTCCTTTTCGAGATAGACCAGCGCGTTTCCGCCCCAGCTATCGCGGCGGAGATAGAAGAGATATTGAAAGAGCGATTTCCTGATTTAGGAAAAACTGATGAGGAGTTTACTCCTCTGCGCATAAGATCCGATCGGCTCGATTTGATGGCAGATTTGGATCAGAGGTTTGAAAGGGATCAAGCTTATCCAAAAAGGAAGTTGAATGCTGACAAGCTCAATCGAATTCGCGAAGTGTTTCGGCAATTCAAGCTTTCGGCTATCGATTATTTTGATGCAACTGGGAGACACCTTCCCGTTTTCGGCGAACTGGGCGAAATTTATGCAGAACGACGCTTCGGGATCAAGAGGCATGGTCCGGGCCGGTGTGGATCTGATGGCCGGATTGGAAATACACTCGTCGAAATCAAAACCATTTCTCCGCTCAAAGGAAATGATGAAGTGAGGGTGAAAAGGAGCGGAAATTTCGGTGCTCTCATCCTCGTAAAATTCGATGCGGATCACCGCGTCGATGCGAAGATTGTCCTCAGAAAGAATCTGCCGAAGGGCATGGGCAAGTGGATGAGGGTAAGAAGGGCTGAGGTGAGATGTGAGCAGGATCACTTCCGTTCTCTCTTGTAGACCCGGTTTGGAAAATCAATCATCGCAATGGAGTGTGGGAATGGAATTTGTGAAGGTGCATCGTCGGAAAGCCACTCGCCGGTGTTCTTAGTTCGTTTCTGATCTGAGAGCCAATCGTGCAGGTCGATGTGGCATTCGACGGGAAGGAGGTTGAGGAGCGTTCGAGTGTAATTCCGCCGCTTTGGTATGCCCCGCACAGGCCATGGGCATTCTGTCCGCTTCACATTGATCGAAGCAATCCAGCTCAAGTCCATAGTGTCGAAACTGTCTTGGGCTATTGCGACCGGTGTTGTTTCCACTTTGTCGACTTTCCATCCCCACTGCCGCACTTTGTAGGATGCCTTCATCATTGCTGATCATGGATCTGATTCGAGACTAACCGTTACAGGCGTGATGCCGTCGCCAGATCAGATCGACCCGAGTGAAACAATGAGCGGTTGGGAAGCCGCCACAGTTTTCTGACAGTCGAAGCCACAGCCGGGTGCACGCAAAAAGCCTCGACCCGTTTCCGAGCCGAGGCTTCTGATTAAATGTTAGACTCGTGTGGCGCAGCAGAAATTAGGATCTATCTGCAGGCACGAGAGGTCTGACGTCTTTGTCATCTCCTTTGGCCATGGCGCGCGAGACTTGCTCCCACTCGTCAATATTCTCGTGGAGGTAGTGAAGCTTTTCGTTCACTCCGGCGATTGCGTCCTCTCCGAGGATAAGTCGTGCTGGCGGCGTGTCGCAGGTGGCTGCCGCGACGATGGCGGTAGCGGCGCGGTCGGGATCTCCGTTGAACTCAATGCCTCCCTCGAGGGTTTCGCGGATTGGCTTGTAGTCTTCGATCTGCTTGTCGACCATCATCATGCTCTCGGCGAATCCGGTATCAAATGCTCCGGGTTCCACCAGCATGAGTTTAAGGCCGAGATTCTTCACTTCGTCGGCAAGCGCCTCGCTGATGCCTTCCACTGCAAATTTGGTGGAACCATAGATTCCCATCCCTCCGATGGAGGTGAGGCCCAGCATCGAAGAGAGGTTGATGATGAGTCCTTCGTTCCGCTCTCGCATGTGCGGAAGGACCTCCTGAGTGACGTTGAGCAATCCGAAGACGTTCACATCAAATTGCTTTCGTGCTTCCTCGTCGGAAGTTTCTTCGATTGCTCCCCCAACGCCATACCCGGCATTGTTCATTAGGATGTCGATTCGATGATGACGCTCCACTCCTTTTTCGACAGCGTTTTTGATCGATTCCGGATCGGTCACGTCGAGAGGAAGGGTGATCACCCGGTCGCTGTATTTTTCGTTGAGGTCTTCGATGTCCTTCGGGTCACGGCAGGTTGCAATGACGTAATGTCCTCGTTCCAGAGCCTCCTCAGCTGTCCTGCGTCCAAATCCACTGGACGTTCCTGTGATCATCCAGACCTTCTTGATTTCTGTATCGATGTTTTCCATACACCTCCATGACGATGCTAAACTCGTTCCAACTTGGTGGATGAAGAGTTCAAGGTATTGTAGATGAATGAGTTACGGATGATCAGAGCTTCAGCGCCTGGAAGAGGGGTTTCAGTTAAGCATGCGTGATGCAACCTTTCCCGGGCTGGCGTCCGGGAAGATCGCACGAATAGCTGGCATGCTTCCGAAACAAAAAAAGCCGCACCCTGAAAGGGCGCGGCTTGGTGAGGTTTGTTTCTCGTTATGCTGCTTCTTCGTGAATGATCTTGTCTTCATCAGCTCCCAGATCGATGAGATCATTTTTGACATCCTCAACCATTTTCGGCGGCCCACAGACATAGAAAAACTGGTCGAAGTCCTCGATCTCTTTTTCGAGAAATTCCCGGTCGATACGACCTTCGTGATAGGTGGCGCTGGTCTCGTCTGTTACAGTAAAAAGGGCATCGTCACCCAGCATGCGCTTGAATTCTCCGGCGAGAATGATGTCATCCTCGGTCTCGTTGGAAAAGAGGAGACGGTTCCCGCGAATCTCTTCCTTCTTTTCCAGATCCCGGAGGATTGAAATGAAAGGGGTGATGCCCGCTCCACCTGCGACAAAAGCACCCGGGCCTTTATACTCGATGGCTCCCCACGGGTCACCGAGGATGAGTTCTTCGCCGATCTGAAGTTCAGCAATGCGGTCAGTGACCCCGTCTCGCTCTGGATAGATTTTGATGGTGAATTCAAGGAATGGATCACTCGGTAGGGAGGTGAAGGTGAATGGACGCTTCTCGTCCTTCCATCCGTCCAAGGCGATGGCCACTTCGGTGGCTTGCCCCGGCTCGAATTCGTAGTCGTCAGGCCTTGTCGTGACAAAGCGCCCCACGTCGCGGGTTACGGCTTCGATCTCCTTGATGATGACTTTGTGCTCTTCGCTCATATTGCTTTGTCAGGGTTGATGTACTTCTTTTGAGATCACTGCGGCTAATCAGCCCTTTTGACCTCACTTTGCAGCTTCAGGACCTCTGCGTCGTCATCCTGCTTGATCAGATAGGCGGGGTCGTCATCGGAGCCGTCGCGTGTCACTTCCGAGCCATCGAGTGATCGTGTCACCTTCTCGCGATGGATTTCCTCCACTTTTCCCGAGGCGGTGCCATTGCCCCACTCCCATTCAACTTTTGTTCCTTCTTTAATCATGTGCATGTTTTTCTCTGCGAATTTTGTACCAGGGAGGAGCTCGGTCGCCAAAGGTCGATATTAGAGGGAAGCTGTCCTGACAAGGCACGACTGATTTGTGGAAAACGGCAGAGAGATCCGTGCAGACTGCACCGGATGTATTGCAGGATACCTGAAAGGTCTTCTTCGAAGTCAAGGCAATTCAGGCCTTCCGGTCAGTTGAGGGCCGGGGCACCTCCTTCACCAAAAATCGGTTGCGCATTGTTGCCTGAGTTCTTCTTTCTGAACATGAGAATCATGACTTCAGATTTCTCCACAGTGAAAGAAAAGTTTACTGACAGAAACCTTTGGAAAAAGGCGGTTCGGTTAGGGATTCAATCTTCTGTTGCTGCGGCCGTCCTGTTTGTGGTAATGCAGTATTTCGAGCTTCCAGAGAAGTTTGTGGGAGTTTTGTCAGCCGTCCTTGTCGTTGCACCCGGGATAGGAGGAACGCTCTCGAAGGCAAAAGACCGTTTCCTCTCCACGGTGGTGGGATGCATTGTGGGATCGGTTTGCCTCCTTGCGCTCCCCGGAGGCTATGGGACGGCAGTCGGTCTGGCGGTTTCGATGCTATTGATGAATCTCCTTGTGGGCTTCTTCCCGGATTGGCGCTATGGAATCGTCGCGGCGGTGGCACTCGCTCTCGGATCCGATGGCGATGTGTGGCAGACCGCTTTTGATCGTTGCTTTGCCATTGGCCTGGGCGTTGTCATCGGTACGTCTGCCTCGTTGGTCGTCTGGCCGGAGAAGTCGAGCACGAGAGCCGACCATTCGTTGCAGGCAGCCATTAAGGCCTTGATTGACTATTTCAATCTCACTCTCGACAGCGCCGTTGAAAATGAAGGGGGAGAGAGACGGGGGACAAATCCGTGATCAATTCACGACTTGCATTGCCAATGCGAAAGGCGCCGTTAAGCACGTCAATCTCGCTGATAGTTCCGGAATCGAATCGCGTATCGAGGCGGTGGAGCGCATCTTTGGAGCCGTTTCCATTCTTCGTAGAGTGCGGGGTGAAGAGGGGTGTGATGTCAACGAACTGCTTGAGGAAGAATTGTCGTCTGAGGTTTCGCGGGTGAAAGAGACCTTCGACTCTGTTTTTGATTCGGTGGTCGCAGGAAAGGGCCTCGACAAAGCGGACTCTCCAGAGGAATTGGAGGAAGCCATACGGGAAATGGAGGACAACTTTGAGCTAAAGGGCTCTACGGAAAACAAGGAAAAGGCAAAAGCATACACTCTGCTCTTCAGTCTATCAGAAATCGTCGAAGGCGTGGAGGCTTATCGAGACGCAGGCTGATTGTATCTCGAAGAGACTTAATTGAAAAATGTCAGTGTGGTTTGAAGTTGTCCGAGTTAACAAACGAAAACACTTTCGAGAATTGATCTCAAAGGTCAGACTCTTGTAATGCACTGACGCAATACGAAGTGGCACTCCTTACAGATTCTAACTTTCCCGGAAGTTGACGTATCGCCCGACTTTTTAGCAAATCCTATGATATGAAAGTTCTGCGACCACTGTTTCTTTCGATGTTGCTGTTCATCGTGATGTGTCCTCTTTTCGGGGCAGACCTAATCGTTTATCCCAAATCGCCTAGCGCGGCGAAGACTTCAGTTTTCACTGTGGAAGTCAACAAAACCGAAATACCGGTTTACGACTTTATGGACTATCATTACGATCCGTGGTCTCAGCTTGCCCGAGAATCGCCCGATTCGATGCGGACCAACTTTTTCAGCCAGTGGGGTGACATTCTATGATCTGGGAATGGCGGGCGAGCTGATAGTGGACCCTTCCCAGGCAGCCCTAAAAGGAGCTCAAGAGATTGAAGATTTAAGCTTCAAACGTCAAAGATTCAGCAATTCAGAAGAGTGAGGCGTTTCATGAACGTTTCGATCCAGAAGTAAAGTTTGAGAGCAGCCACTATCCTTCGCTTCGATAATTCGAGGGGTTCACAGCGAGGGCAGCAACGACAATGAAGTGCGCCGTTTTTCGGAGCTTCCTCTTTAAATAGCGTGAGTTCCGGCTTCCTGCGATTGACTCGAAAGCTGACGCGAACTTAGTAGCAAAGTGCACGACGGAAAGAAATCTGCCGTGCAGAAAGCAACAGGGAATGCTGGTCAACGGCATGGAGGCCCCTTTCCACGGAGCGTTTCTGTTGGAATGGGTTCTGCAAAGACACCGATTATGCGCTTTGCCTTTCTTGTAGCAACTGTGAGTCTGCTCTCCCCGAAACCAGGGGTGGGGAATGACACGGTATCGGAGGTGCCGCTCTCGAATTCCAGTGAGACATATTCTTCGCTGGAAAGCCGCGAGGATCGTTTTCACTTTCTCAGAAGGATTCCTGCGCCTCGGGGGTTGATCACGGATCGCATGGGGCGCACTCTTGCAGGAAATGAGATCATGACGCGTGTCGTCATAAACCCTGCTTCGATAGCTTCGACCTATTCTTCAAGAAATGCTGTCGATCGCATTCAGTCTATCAGGAGCGAGTTCGAAATGCTTCTGGGGAAACTCCCGGCGTTATCCGAGGAGGACATTCAGAAGCATCTTCAGCATCGCCCGTTCCATCCGCTGGTCGTGACTGGTCTTCTTAATCTTGAGCAGGAGTTCGCTGCTCAATGCCTTGCGGATTACCACCGTGGAGACGCATCAATTCAGCCTGTTTATACCCGGACCTACCGAGACGAGGGGGGAGTGGCGCACCTCGTCGGTTTTGTAGGGGCGAAATTTCCTCAACAACACGGCCCGCTAGCCGATCAGGAGTTGTTGTGGGTTCCGGTAGAAGGCAGGCAGGGGATTGAACTTGAGATGGAAGACGAGCTGCGGGGGGAGCCTGGGCTGATGAGTATCGTCTACTCGAGCGAAGGTGAGGTACTCTCTGAACAACTGGTAAGATCGCCGCGACCTGGGAAAACGATCGTGCTGACTATTGATCGCGATTTGCAGAACGAAGCTTCGAAGCTATTGGAAGATTCCGGTAGATCGGGCGCCCTCGTCCTTCTGGATTCTGCCTCCGGTGACATGCTGGCGTCCGCCTCATACCCTGACTTTGACTCTTCGACGTTTGTTCCGTCAATCGACGAGGCATCGTTTGCCCAGCTCGTCGACGATCCAGACGCTCCACTCTTCAATCGTGCTGTGAGCGGCAGCTACCCTCCCGGATCGACCTATAAGCCTGTGGTCGCTCTGGCTGGTTTGTCGTCTGGAAAACTTTCGACTTTGAATCGCTTCGACAGTCCTCCGGCGATGGATATCGATGGCTTGGAGTTCAAGAATTGGAATGACGAACACGAAGGAAGATTCGGGCTGCAATATGCTCTTCTTCGCAGCAGTAATACTTGGTTCTACCAGGCTTCATTCAACATTGGTGATCGGGCTATCCTTTCGACTTCCAAGCGGTTGGGCTTCGGGTGGAGACCGGCGCTCCCTCTCAGCGGCATCTCCCCTGGTAATCTTCCGGATAAGGCTCCGTCAAGGCGAGGGCTCGCCAATCTTTCGATCGGTCAGGGTGAGGTTCTAGCGTCTCCTTTGCAGTTGGCATCAGCTATGACCGCATTCGCCAACGAAGATGCGGTCGTACGCCCGCGGCTCATTCTGCAAACACAGGACGCCGGCGAGCAGGGCTCGGTTTATGCAACCTCACCTGTAAGGCAGTCGATAGGAACTCTGAAGCGCAATGTCGAAGCTGTCCGTGAGGGGATGTGGGGCGTCGTTCATCATCCGTCTGGGACGGGCAAATCGGCATACAACCGAGATTTAACAGTTTTCGGCAAGACGGGGACAGCGCAGTGGACAAGTAAGGGGCATGAGAAACGGCTGGCATGGTTCACCGGTTTTACGGGAGAGAATCCCAGTCTCTCTTTCTGTGTTCTGATAGAAGGAAGGCAGGGCGAATCAGTTTCGGGGGGGCGGGTTGCCGCTCCGTTAGTCGGGAAGCTTCTGAGTGAGTTGACGTCAGGTAGCGAGAACTTTGCTTATCTGGTTCCGACAGAGAAACTGGCCTATCACCCATCGATCAATAGCCCGACTCATTCCTCGTTTGGGGGGTATACAGCAATGAGACCATCTTCCTCAGCGTTTCAACGCTCGACATCGAGCGATGCGCAACGAGGAGCGGCTGATCGAAAACCGCGCAAAGGAATCTTTTCGGCACTATTCGGCAGACGATAACAAACACTACTCAACTGACATGAGAGATCAAACGAATCACCCGCTTAAATGCAAGCCTCTGCTCAGCTTCTCCAGTCGCCGGAGAATGCGGGCAAGGCTGAAAATTTTCAAACGAAACCATCGATCTCTGGTCATGACCTCGAAGCTCTTAGCGATTGCCGGCCTGATTACCGGGGCAGTCGTCGCAGGATTGATTGGGGTTCACTACAAAGAGGCGATGGCTTTCGATCTTGTAATTTTGGAAAGACCTCTTCCCTCAATTCGAGTCGAGGATGCGAGAGGGAAAGTGATTGGAGGGCTGGGTGCAAAGAATTGGATCGGTATTGGGTCAGAAGAAATTCCCCTGTCTTTTAGGAACGCGCTTATCGCAGCAGAGGACGCGCGATTCTATCATCATTCAGGATTCGATCCGGAAGGCATGGCTCGAGCAGCGATCGCCAATGTGATGAAGGGAGAGATTGATCAGGGTGCGAGCACGATTACGCAGCAACTTGCACGTAACGCCTATCCCTTGGGAGGCAGAAGCTGGAAGCGAAAGCTGACCGAGCTTTGTCTCGCGTGGAGAATTGAGAGGCATTTTACAAAGGATGAGATACTTACCCGCTATGCTAATCGAATATACTTCGGGAGAGGTTTCTACGGACTCGGGGCGGCCTCTCACGGATACTTCGGAAAAGCTCCACTTTATCTTGATAATAGCGAGGCAGCGACATTGGCAGGATTGATCAGAAGCCCGAATGCGTTGTCACCGTGGAATAATCCGAAGGCGAGCCTCGCAAATAGAGATCGCGTGATTGACCGTATGCAGGAGGAGAGCTTGATCTCCGTCGAAGACGCCAAATTGGTGAAGGAAAGCGCCCTACCGACCCGCCTGCCTGCCGATCATTCGGTTCGTCAGCATCATTTGCTAATCTCGATTGAACGGGAGTTGGAAACACTCCTCGGAAATACTGACGGGTCATCGCTGTTGGTTTCCACGTCAGTTGACTTGGAGCTGCAGCGCAGTGCAGAACTCGCCCTGCGACTGGGACTTGAAGAACTTCGTAGAAGCCTCGGGACGGGGTTCGATGGAGCAGGCGGCACGAACCCCGTCAATGCGTCGGCCTTCATGATCGAGAATGCTACTGGACGAGTTATCACCTCTGTGCCGAGCGCTGATCAGGATCGCGATCACTTCGACCGAATTCGTAGGTCACTCAGATCTCTGGGCATGGCATTCTCACCGCTCGTCTACGGAGCAGCATACGAAGCAGGGTTGGCTGACCCGTCTTCGAGACTGCTTGATGTTCCCCTTGATAACAAAAAAGTGATGCTCGGAGGAATGGAAGGAATTCTCGGAGAGTGGGGGACTGAAAGCATGACCAACCGTTATGAGGGGGAGATCCCCAGTGCATTGTGTTTGATCAAAGGTAAACAGTCTGCGACTGCGCGGCTTGGATACAGAGTTGGGATCGAGAGGCTGGCGAGAACCGCTGCAAGGGCTGGAGTATCAACTGAGCTGAAACCCTTCCCGGCGACGTTTCTTGGTGGTTCTGAGATTTCGCTCCATGACCTCGTTTTATCCTTCACCGCTTTTGCGAATGGTGGAAAACGTCCGCAAAGTTCCAGTGTCATCGATGAAGTGAGGCTCGCCTCAGGTGAGCTCGTTTATAGGAGAGAGCGTGAAACTACAGAACGTGTCGCAGTATTCAGCGAGCATACGAGCAATCAGATGGCATCCCTTCTCCGAAGTGCTCTCAGCTACCGGCTTGAGGAGATCGGTCATCCTCAGATGAGTGGATTGATTGGTGGAATGACAGGAACTTCAGTACACTACAAGGACAATGTGTTCGTGGGATCAAACGAGCAGTTTACGTGGGCGGTTTGGTTTGGGCGGGATCTCCCGGCGCCGATTGGAGATAAGGTGTTCGCCTCGGATACCGTCCTCCCGGTCTGGGCTTCTTTGGGGAGATCCATTGAGAATCAAAAGGTGACTGAAGGAATCGCTGGCAATTCCGGATTGATCCTAACTGAGAACTCAAATACTCAATCCGCCTCATACCTGCCGGACCTCAACTCATTCACTGAAATGGTTGCTGGGAGTTCTCAATCTCAGAACACTGGACGGAAGAATTTCATTGTCCCTGATGTTCCGGTCCATGGGGGCGGGCGCGATCCCTACCGGAAACGATTTTCGACTGAGAAGAATCCGTCTGGGCAGATTGAAAGCGCTGATTTGGAAGCCGAGACGGCGAGTGAAACAGTCGCCACTTCCATGGATCGCAAGTCGCCTTCATAATGATTTCCATCTCTTTTTAGTCAAATTTTCTTCAGCCGAGAGTTAGAGAATTGAACCTATCCATCCAGTTTATGAGCATCCAATCAAAACACCTAATGCAGCCCCTTCACTGGGAAAATCTCGAATTGAATAATCGAGTTGTCATGGCTCCGATGACGCGGGGGAGAGCGATTCACAACATCCCCAACGCGCTCATGGCTGAATATTACACCCAGCGTTCCTCGGCTGGTCTCATCATTTCCGAAGGAACCTTTATCTCCAAAGAGGCGATTGGATGGCATAACGCTCCGGGGATCTGGTCAGAGGAGCAGCAGAACGGGTGGGAGAAAGTAACAGAGCGAGTTCATTCTCGGGGCACGCCGATCATCTGCCAATTGTGGCATACGGGTAGAGCCTCTCACAGCGACTTTCTGAATGGTAAGCTTCCAGTTTCCGCCTCTGCCGTCAGACACGAGGGCGACAAGGTCACTGTTCCGTCAGGGGAGGAGAAAGAGCACGAAACGCCGCGCGCGCTAGACTCAAACGAGTTGCCAAGGGTTGTAAGCGACTATCGCGATGCTGCCATTCGGGCAAAGGCGGCGGGTTTCGATGGGGTCGAAATCCATGCGGCCAATGGCTACTTGCTCGATCAGTTTCTGCAAAGCAAAACGAATCATCGCTCTGACGCGTACGGCGGCAGTTTAGAGAACCGTTACCGCCTGCTCAGAGAAGTCATTGAGGCCTGCGCGGGAGTCTACCCCTTGGCACAGATTGGGGTGAGGATTTCGCCTAACGGTTCATTCAACGACATGGGTTCCGAAGATTTCAGGGAAACATTTCTCTTCGTCGCAGAACAACTATCCTCTTTCGATCTAGCCTACCTGCATGTGCTCGATGGACTCGCGTTTGGCTTTCACGAACTCGGTGACCCGATAACATTGAGTGAAATCCGGGAGGTCTATTCCGGGCGACTCATGGGGAACTGCGGGTATGACTCTGACGAAGCAGATCAGCGAATTTCGGATGATGACGCTGATCTCATCTCGTTCGGACGGCCATTTATCAGCAACCCTGACTTGGTCGAGCGGTTTGCCAACGGATGGGAATTCAATCCACAAGGCTCTCAGGAAACGTGGTACACGCCGGGCGCAGAGGGGTATACTGATTTTCCTGTTTTTAAAGATGCCGACTCCTCAGAGATGGAGCTAGAGGAGAGTGCGAGATAGCATTTATTAGCCCGCTCCTCTACGATATTCGTCTCTTTCGTCTTCCTGGGATAAGCAAAAGCTTACAGGATGGCTCGTTTGTATCGGGCAATTAATTTAACACATTGAATCGATAACGGCCTCTGCTAGCATTTTCATCAGAAGAGCCCTGTATGGAAGATCGGCCGCAGTGATTGACAGGGGGAAACCCGTAGACGATCGCAAGCCCCTAAGTGCCAGAAACGGAAAGCGCGCCAGGCGAGATTCATGACAGCAGAGAGAACTGTTACACTTTTGGATGGAACCCCTGCAACCGTCAGGACGATACGGCCGTCTGATGGTGAAGCGCTACAAAACTCTTTGAATGACCTCGATTCAGACAGCCGGATCAGGCGGTTCTTTTTCGATAAGAGACAGCTCTCGGATAGCGAACTGGCGAGGCTGGCTAACCCCGATGGCGTCAATCATATTGCCTTTGGTGTTGCTGTGAATCAAGCCGACAATGAAGAGCCCACTCCTATTGGGGTAGGACGTTGCATCCGGGACGAACGCGACAAAGAACTCGCTGAAGTTGCGGTTGTCACAGCTGATCTTTGGCACAGTGTCGGCGTTGGAACCGAGATCATGAAGTCCTTGGCTTTTGCTGCGGTTGAAGTTGGGATACGTCGATTTTTTGCGTCCACGTTTTCCGATAACATCGCGGTGGTGAAACTTTTGAACAAAATTGGCGTAGAGCTAGAAAGTCGAAGCCTAGGGAGTGGAGTCATTGAAGTCGTTTATGAGCTCACAGTTGTTCCGGAGAATCACCGACGGTCCTAACAATGTCACTAATTCTTCCGGTATCTCTGATGTAGAGTCAATTATCCGTGATGAGCTCGATGATAACTGACTTCGAGATCTAAATTCAACACTTGGCTTTGTGACTGACTTCCGGGAATTACACGCATGTGATTCTACGCTCCGTCATTCTGGGGGCTGGAACAGTTTAGTGTTCGTAGTTTCAGTCGGTTCCCAGTAGACAGATTGGTGGTGGGGGTGAAGGGAATCCGCCGGGGCATCGGGACTGAGAATTCTCCAGAAAAGCTGCTTCCCAACTAATGTTTAACGTTCGATGGTTGCGAAAATCATGTCCGACGAAAATAAACTGCAGAAGAATCTAAAGCTCTTTGATGTCTACGCTATCGCAACCGGAGCGATGTTCAGTTCAGGGTTCTTCCTGCTTCCAGGTCTGGCGGCGTTTGGGACCGGTCCCGCATTCTACCACGCCTATCTTGCGGCCGGCGTTCATATCATTCCGCCGATGCTCTGCATGGCTGAACTGTCGACGGCGATGCCCAAGTCCGGAGGAACCTATTTTTTCTTGGATCGAACCTTAGGCCCGATGGCGGGGACGGTGGGCGGTCTCGGTTCATGGGTGGCGGTGGTCTTCAAGAGCGCCTTCGCCTTGGTCGGTATGGGAGCCTACTTGTCTCTCTACATATCGGTTCCTGTGACAGTTCTTGCGGTGATCCTCTCCATTGTTTTCGGAGTCATCAACGTCGTTGGAGCGAAAGAGACGACGATGCTGCAACGCTTTCTGGTTGGTACGTTAGTGGTGATTCTCGCCGCATTCACGATCAAGGGGCTTGTCATCGTCGGCGTTCCGGATGCATTTTTCCCAAGGGCGTCTTACGAGTCCTTCTTCAAAGAGGGATTCCTGGGTTTCGTAGGAACCATCGGGTTGGTGTTTGTGTCTTATGCGGGACTCACCAAGGTCGCGAGCGTCTCTGAAGAGGTCGAAAATCCTGATCGCAATATTCCGCTGGGGATGACGCTTTCGCTTATCACTGCGTCGATCGTCTACACGCTCGGAACGATGGTGATGATCAACGTCCTTCCTCCTGACGAACTATACAACAGTCTCACTCCGGTGGCAGATGCGGGCGAGAAGTTCCTTGGATGGATACCCTATGATTTGGGAATCATCTTAGTGGTGGTCTCAGCGATTGCGGCTTTCGCATCAACAGGGAACGCGGGAATCATGTCAGCGTCGCGATACCCGTATGCGATGGCAAAGGACAAGCTGCTGCCTGAGAAATTTGGCCAGTTGGGGCGCTACGGGACACCGACCTTCGCTATCGCGGTAACGGTGCTGACGATGGTGTTTATTCTGATCTTCTTTGACGTAAAATCGGTAGCTAAACTCGCCAGCGCCTTTCAGTTACTCCTGTTCGGTCTGATCAGTTTATGCGTCATCGTAATGAGAGAGAGTGGCATCGAAGGCTATCGCCCCGGTTTTCGTTCGCCATTATACCCTTGGCTTCAGATTGCAGGAATCGGCATATCGTTTTGGCTCATCCTGGAGATGGGAGCCCTCTCGATCGGCTTCACCGGCGTCATCATCATCGCCTGCGCTCTCTGGTATCATCTATACGCCTCTTCGCGAACAGACAGAGCGGGGGCGATTTACCATGTCACGGCGCGCATGGCTGAAAACCGGTATAAAGGATTGGACAAGGAGATGATGACGATCATCAATGATCGCACCCACGAAGAGAATCTGTCTTATGAATCAGTGATTAGTCGAGCCGATTTCGTTGCTGTGGAACGGGATCAATGCACCTTTGACGGGATGCTCGAAATCGCTGCCCGAAGGATCTCTGACAAGGACGGGATCGACGAGAACAGGATCTTGGAGAGGCTGGGAGGTCGCGCACAGTCCGGAAACCCGCTCGGCAAGGATGTCATTATTTGGTATCGCTCAATCGCCGAACTGAAACAACCGGAGTTGATCATCTTCTATTTGCCGGAGCCGACAAATCTGGAAGAGTTTGATGAAGGAGAGCTACAGACGTTTCTGTTTCTGGTCGTCCCGAAGGAAGTGGTTGGTCTGGATCTGAGAATCGCCGGCCATATCGCTGAGATTGTCGAGGGCAGGCCCTTCAGGAGTGAGTGGCCCGAAGCCGATTCAGATCAAGAGCGGCGAGATATTTTGATGCGTGATGATAATTTTTATAACGCGCAAGCAGATTCCATCCCGTTTCTGACTCAGCATTTGGGGAAGACTTTGGGGGACATTGACCTTCCCGGCTCATGCATGATTACTCTGCTGGAACGGTCTCGTAAACTTAACACAGCTAAATCATCTCTTGTCCTGAAGGGGAGTGACAAGGTTTACATCATTGGCGAGCCAGAAGACATACGTGATTTGAGACACTGGAAGACTGACAGTGACACGGGACCGTCCTGACGGCTGATGTAAAGTGCGAGCGCCGCGCGAGATTGCGGTAGCAGTGGACTTCGTCGCTGCAAGCCATCTCTCCTTTCACATTGGTTTACTCAGTAGATCCCAGGGCCCTCATTCAATTTTCAGCCCGGTCGCGCTCAGCTTGCATTCAGCTGGCTACGCAATGCCTTGTCAAAGACGCTCGCCGGAAGGATTCCCTTTGCGGCAATCATGGCCCGGCTTTGAAGGGTGTCGGCGTAGCTCGCGTTAGGATTGTCCGAGTCGAGAATCTTTTCGAGGGCATCCATCACAACTTCGGGGCCTGGACAGTCTTCATACATCTTGCGAAAAACTTCCGTGAAGTTCTCAATCAGAGGTTGATACTCCGCGGGAGGGTCTGATTTTTTCAGTTCTTCGATGGCAGCCTCCTCAAAGCCGCTGTCGATAGGTCCCGGCTTGATCATTGAAACATGGATGCCGAAGCCTTCCACCTCTAACCGCAAAGCATCCATCAGTCCTTGGATGGCATGTTTCGAAGCAGCATACCAACCCCCAACAGGCATCGAAATGTCGCTAACCACCGATGCGAGCTGTACGATCTTTCCGGAACCTTGCTCTCTCATCATTGGCAGCGCTGCGCGTGTGACCTCCATCGCACCAAAAACATTCACATCGAACTGTTTACGGGCATCTTCTTCCGGCATGCTCTCAATGACGCCAAATCCACCGTAGCCAGCGTTGTTGACGAGGACATCCAAACGGCCAAATTTTTCACGGAGGTGGTCAAATGCCTCGCGGATTGACTCTCCATCGGTGACGTCTAGAAAGAAAGGCTCGATCGTGTTGCTTCGCAGCTTCTCAAGCTTGTCCATGCTTCGTGCGGTGGCGAGGACTTGATATCCTTTTTCGGACAACAGAGTCGCAGCTGCCGCTCCAATTCCGCTCGATGCTCCAGTAACAAGGGCAATTTTTTTATTTTGTTCATTCATAAGATGTAGATGAGTTGCAGGCATCACGCCAAACGGACCGCCAGTCCCGATGCTCCATCAGTTATGGCTTCGGAAGTTTTCTTAATTCGGGGTGAGCGAAAGGCTGTTGCATTTTGAAGACTCCAAGTGGGCGGATTGCACGCGAAACATTGTAGTCAGTGGCGATCCCTTGGGAGAGCGCGAGGCAGAGACTATTGAAGGGGGCGAGAGGGGTATCGATACGATTTCGTCCCGTTTGATTTAGAAGAGATAGGATCTTCTAAACACGTTGTCTCTTGAGGAAAGATCTCCGCGAGTTCCTCGCCTGACTAGCCGCGAGTATGAGAGTTAGCCGCGACTTTAACACTTTTCCCAGATTCTGACACAGAGAGTGAATGGCCATCTTCGGGGATGTATACAGAGGCGTCCCAAGAAGTTCAGAACAGACCTTATCCCAAAGGAGAGCATCTTGTTCTTTCGCTGCTTCGATTACACGTTTGATCGGCCGTCCTTTTGCAAGCTCTGCGTTGACCAAATTAGAAACAACGCCCTCGAACAAATGTCTATGAGCTGCTATCTGAGCACGGTGGCCGTCCAGGATATCAATGCAATCCTGATCGTAGTCCGAACTTTCTAGTTGATCGATGAGTGAAACGATTTCACTCAACTCATTCATGATTCGCAGAACGCTCTCCCATCGTCCGTGGTTGCCTCCGATTGTGTTGACCAAGTCAAGCTCCCACTCTCTGGCGGCTGGAGAGAGAAGGGTAGACAGAGCTGGTGAAGTCATGTCCGGGCAGAATGTGTAGAGATCAGACAGGCTTGCCTTGAGATCTCCGATGAGGGGCTGTGAGTCTTTCCCTACGACTGTTCTGTTCTGAAACTGTATCTTCTCAAGAGAGCAGAGTAGAGAGTGTTGCCTGATTGCAAGCTTTTCCAGAGTTTCTGCAATCGAGCGGGCGTAGTGAGCCTCGGTGTTCCAATTCTTCATGTCCTGATCTTCTGCATCAGACGTGCCAAACTACTCATCGAGTCGTGAAGCCTTATATTACCGAGCATTGGCGAATCATGCGAAAGCAATTGTGGCATCAGTAATCGGCACTCTGCAGTCTGGATCTGGCGTTCTGCCATGAGCCCCGGGGTGAGCTCGGTTCCACCGGAGACCGAAGCCGATTATGCAGTTTGCAACAAATGAGGGAGTTGATCGTTGCGAAGTGCATAGGGTATCCTGCGAGAGAACAACGTTGGGAGCGTCGAAGCCTGATGGGACGGCCATTCGGGGGCGGGGGACTGTATGGAACGCTTCGGGCTATTATAGAAAGTCATGAAGTCATGCATCTGTTTCTTCTCCAGCCCTGAACCTGCCGATTCTGTTGCGCACGCCGCGCGTGCGAGAGGGATTGACACCGCAGTTAGACGATTTAATTGGAAACGATCTAATGGAGCCTTAGTGATCACCCACGGCATTATGGCAGAACGGCCAGTCAGAAATACCGTTTTGGATCTCGTCGCGGAGGATGAGTCACTTCACTCGGATTTGCTGCGGTGTCCCTCATGCCGTCGCCCCTCTATGGAACCAATAAGGCGGCGTGGAAGAGATCGATTCACGTTTCGGCATAGCGGAGGTCGGGAAGACTTGCAGAGAAAAAAGGCGCCTTTGATCTGTAGCTACTGCAGCAGGGAAATCAGAGTCGGTGAGGCGCTCCCCGAAGAATTGAACTAAAGCGACGAACCTTGGAAAATTATGAGTAGCTATCATCTCATGATGTCTCAGACTGATACGCCAGACACGATCAAAGAAATAGAGTCTACTCTGCTCGAAACTGTCGGAGATATGTGGGAGTCAACTGTTTCGAGGTTGCCCTACCTTGGTGCCGCGCTCGTTGTCCTCGTTATTACCTTTCTCGTTGTCGCGCTGGCAAAGCGCATTGCAAGAGGTCTGTTCGATCGACGCGATGTGCGGGGATCTCTCCAAGATTTGATTGTCAGATTTCTATCCATCGGTCTTTGGTTCGTTGGACTCCTCATCGTTGGTGTCATCGTTTTCCCCGGTCTTGATCCTGCGAAGGCGCTTGGCGGATTGGGCCTCCTGTCGGTTGCCGTTGGTCTCGCCTTCCAGGATATTTTCGAGAACTTCTTTGCTGGTATCCTACTGCTGTGGAAATTCCCTTTTGAAAAGGGGGATTTCATCGAGTGCGAAGATATTGTGGGGCGTGTCGAGGACGTGCAAATTAGAATGAGCTTAATTAGAAAGACGACAGGGGAGCTGGTCGTGGTTCCCAATTCTTTCCTCTTTAAAAATCCAGTCAATGTCATGACCAATCGTGACAGGCGTCGACTTCACCTGACGGCCGGTGTCGGATACAGTGAAAATGTCGACGAGGCGGTGTCCGTTATTACTTCGGCACTGGAGCAGTGTGAGACCGTTGATCAGGAGAAACCGATTGAGATTTATCCCAGCGGATTCGGCGCTTCAAGTATCGACATTGACGTGGCTTGGTGGACCTCCTCGATGCCTGGCGAGCGACGTCGTTCCACGGGAGAGGTTGTGACAGTAATCAAGGCAGCCTTGGATGATGCCGGAATTGAGATTCCCTTTCCTTATCGCACCTTGACCTTCAGTGAGCCCTTGAAGACGATGGCCACTACTGGAAATGATTCCTGAACAGTTGGGAGCCACTTTATCCATTGACCAGCTGGTCTTCCAGCTGGTCAGGATTGGAAAGTTTCCACAGCGTTGCATTTCGAAAGCTCACCGTGGCGGTATCAAGGTAAAGACCTACGTGCCCACGTCTAAATCGACGATCCGCAAGAGATAGGACTATCTTTCCATCGATAGAAAGTTCCAGATAGCTGCCAAAGGTGAGAAGTGAAATATCAGCTCTGCCAGGCTTGTGGGCGAACCAAAATGACGATTGTAATGTTTCAAAGCTCATCCGGCTTTCTGACCCTGCCGCTTTTCCGGTTCCCCAGCTTCGTAACTGAGCAACTCCTTTGAGAAGATCCAGAGAGAGATAATAACCATCGTGGGTTTCATCGTCGAAACGGAATAGGAGGCCACATTTTCCCTTTCCAGTAAGAATCATCTCGCCTTTTAGCCAAAAGCTCTCCAAGACCTTGTCGAATGTATAGGCACGGAAGCCACTTGGGCTCGATAGCTCAATGTTTGAGTTATCTGAATGGCAAATGTTCTCGTCAGTTTCGCCGCTCAGACAGCGGATACATCCAATGTCCTCCTGGCGTTCCTTCCAGGATTCGAACGCTTCAAAAGTAGAGGCATAGAGCAAGCCGTCGTTGTCACGTTTGAGTCGCTTCGGAGGTGGGAGAAGGTTATCCGCAAGACGGTCTTCGTGATTCATCGAGAAGAAGCACCAAAGGAGCATACCTCGGTCGTCATGACAGATTCGTCCTGCATAGTTGCCCTGCGGCATCAGAACGTTGTCGTGGTAGCTCTTCCACTCTGAATCGATCGAAGGGGAATGCCAATAGCGGATCTTGGCGTCCTCTCTTATGCTCCCGATGAGATAGTAGTGTTCATCGATCTCGAAAAGATTAGGGACCTCAATATCGTCGTACTGACCGGGATGATGAAGTGGAGGTCGATGTTCGAATTGATACGGAGCGGTCTCCTCAAGGAGAGCGACGCAGCCACGTCTCACCTCGGGGCCGTCTTTCACTCTGGCTGAGAGAATGAGGTAGTTTCCTCTATCGCACGAGACAAACGAGGGGTCACGATAACTGAGCATATGTCTCGACTCGGTGAGCTCTGCCTCGTAGTAGTCGGGGCTCGGAACGATCGGGAAACAGCTCGATTCGTCTATCTCAGCCGTCCTGCATTCGGGGCGATGTTCGCGACTTTTTTCAAGAGCCTCGCGGATCGCGTTCGGATCATCCGCGCCACGATCATCGGTCCAGTAGACGGGTGATTTCTTCCAGTGATAGAGATCAGTGCTTGTCGCCAGTCCAATACGCTGGAAGCGGCCGCGATCTCTTCGGGAGAGGCCCGTGTAGAACATGCGCCATCTTCCGTCCTCGTGAGGATCTGGAGACACATGCATGGTCCACAACATCAGGTCGTCCCAGCTTCCCGGGTCTCCGATAAAGACGGCGTTGGCGACGCGACGCCAGTGAATCGCGTCAGTGCTGACTGCGTGGGCGATAAAATCATGATTGGGAAGAACGAGGTGAAAGAGATGGTAGAGACCCTCGTGATAGATCACATCGACATCGCCGATCGCCTTCCTACTTCCTTCGGTTTCCGAAAACATAGCCGAACATAGATTAGAAAGTCCCGTGTCGCGCCACTGATTTTTTCATCCTCCACTGGCGAAACTTGGATAGGTCACCATCCCGCCATCGGCAAAGATCGTCGTACCGGTCACATAACTGCCGGCCTGATCACTGACGAGAGCAACAGCGAGGTTTCCGATCTCGTCCACCTCCCCCATACGATTCATCGGAATCTTCGAGTGAAGGTCGTCCAGCTGCTCCTCATCAGTCCAAACATCTTTGTTGATGTCCGTCTTGATTGCGCCTGGAGCAAGACACAGGACCCTCACATTCTGATCGGAAACTTCCAGTGCCAGAGATTGGGTCAACATGCTGATGCCCGCCTTCGATGCGCAATAGGCCGATTGTCCCGCCCATGGAATTTTCTCGTGTACGCTGGTGACAGAGAGGATCACACCGCTCTTTTTCGGAACCATTCGCTTTAGAGCTTGGCGGATGCCGTAGTAACCTCCGAGCAGGTTAATCGAGATGACACCTTCCCAGTCCTCAATCACTGAATCTGTAACGGTCTGCCGTTCCCCGTCGATTCCCGCGTTGTTCACAAAGATGTCCAGTCCGCCCCACTCGGAATCAATCTGATCAAACCACTGCTCAACAATAGATGGGTCTGAGACATCGCCTCCGACCACCATGGTGCGCGTTTCAGGACCAATTTCAGCGAGCGTTTTACCGGCGCCCTCTTTATCACTGTAATATTGAATGACAACGTCAGCCCCGGCGTTGGCTAGAGCGATCGCAATCGCCTGCCCGATACCGCCGCTTGAACCGGTGACGAAAGCGCGTTTACCCGTGAGATCCAGCTTCATGTTATGATTGTGTGTGATTGAGGTCCGTAACCGGCAAGAATTGTCAGTAAGGCTAGAGCTCGATGTAGCGCCCGGGGTTCAAGCTGCGCAGAGCGGCGGTTTCGGTTTGCCACTCTACCCGAAGCATATTTTTGACGACTTGAGTCCCAGGCATAAAAGCGGCGAGACGAACCGCCATTCGGCGGGCAAATTTTGATTCCACCGAGCCCTTCAGAGTGATCGTTCCATTTTCGGAGGATACTTCAATAGACTCCTCCGAGAGGACAGCATGATTCTTCAGAAGCAGTTCGAGGTTTTGCTTCGTCACCTCGTCAGAGGTTCTTGTATTCAAGGAGACGGTGAGGAAACTGGACACACTCTCAGCGCCGGGAAGATTGATTGCATCCGATTCCGCTGATGCCTTCGCGCCGATGCTGGGCACGGTCCCAGTCAACGTTATATCGCCGTCCGCCACATTGATTTCGATACCGTCTGCTCTTACGCGATGGTCCTTTTGCAGGGCAAGTTCGAGCGCGGCCTTCAGTTCAGAATCGCTTCTAAAAAACGGAGGGTGTGGACGGGACATGGCGGGTCGGAGTCCGGGTGAGACTTCGAGATCGTCGGCGTTGACTGTCCGTGCTCCGGTCACTTGAGCGCTGCTGATCATTCGTTGCTTCTCGAACCCTGAGTCAACAGCCCCGACTAAGGTGACAATCCCGTCGTTGACACTTATCTTGACAAAATCCTCATCGATCCACGCGTCGTCTGCGAAAGCCAGATTGAGGAATTGCTGGATCTCCGCATCGTTGAGCTTCGAATTCCGCTCGACCTTGAGCATATTGGTCACACTCCTGACCCCGCGAATTGATTCCGCAGCGCGTTCCAAAACCTCTCGCATTCGAAGACTTGAGGCGGATCCGGTGAGCGTCACGACTCCGTCGTTCACCTTGAACCTGGAGGGTAGCTTATCGACGCCGGCGGCTACCGCGAGAGTCGTGACGAGGTCGTCTGTAATCTCCTCGTCCGAACGGCTGCTTTCTTTGATGATCAATCGATCAATCACCGCTTTCACTCCTGAAAGAGTCTGAACGAGTTCAATCGCGTAGCGCCGGGAAACGAGACTATCAGCGTATCCGCTCAAAGTCACGACTCCGTCGGAAGTCTCAATTTTGTAGTTTGAACCTTCAGCGAATCCTTCCTCAGCAAAGGTCTGGTCGATTGCCTCTTTCAGGTCTTCGGATGCAATAGCAGGAGCGGTGAGTCCTGCGAAGAGAATGAGTGAGTATATAATTGTCTTGGTCATAGTTAGCGGGTTCAAGTTGGGGGGGAGCTATCGCATATTGCATACCGCATGCTGCTATTCCAATGGGTATCCCCGTGAGAACCGGCCCCAGTGCCGTTTCTGTCCAAAAAGTGACGGCGTTCGTCAGTTGAGGAGATCGTTCAGTCATGCGGAATGCAAAAATACGTCGTGCATTTGGCCATGCCGAGGGTTGCTTAAGCACTTCTCAACTCAGAGTTGAGACACGCGCAGCGAATGCTCGAAACGTGGTAGAGTCGGTTGCAGAAGCAGTGCTTCCTCTGATGAGAGATTCGATGACTCCCACATTTGGCGAAGGACGACGTTGTTCCCCTGCAGCCGACATAGTCACGCGGCTGGTATGCACAAGGCGCTAAATGAGTTACCTATTGATACAACAAAAAGCCCCCTACACCGTCGGTAGGGGGCTTTTTCATGGGGTTTTATTCTGTTCTGCGGCTGACGTTAGGAGGCCACTTCGTTGTCGAGCTTCTCCTGAAGCTCTTCCGAGCGTGATTCGACACGCTCTTGGATCCCTTCTGCGTCGAGTTTCGCGTCGCTGAGTTTTTCCTCAACTCTTGTCCTGATTTCACTGCTCTTATCTGCAAGCTTGCTCTTCAACTCGTCTGCCTCGGCTCCGCAAAGCTCGTCCTCTTTCCGGGTGCCCGGAAGAAAAGCGGCGGCAACGAGTCCTGCCGTCATTGCGATGGCGGCAGCGATGAAGGGGTGTTCCTGGGCTCCCGTTTTAACAGCGTCGGAAGAAGCTTTCGCTCCGTTGCGTGTCGACTGATAGGCCCTTTGTGAAACATCGCTGATCGCTGTCTTGCTCGTGGCCGCGTAAGCACTAGCCTTTATTCGCGCATCATCTACAGCTAGCTTAGCTTTTTCGCCCGTCGATTTTGCGATCTCGGATACTTTCTGTGATGCGTCACTTAAGGATTCTTTCAGTTCCTGTGAACGTGACCCATTGCTCCCATTTGAAGAATTTCCGTTCTCGCTGGTACGATGCTTCGCGGCCCAAGGATCCGTTTTCGTCGGAAGAGGCTCGCCGGTCGCAGAGACCAAGTTTGACGAGCCGTGTTCGTTCTCTGACATTGTTCCAATTGAGGGCTCAGGAATGTCTTCAAGGTTAGTGACCTTGTTCTGTCGATACCACTTGTTGAAGAAGTAAGAGGCTGCGGCAACTCCCGCAAGTGCGAGCGGTAGACTGTTATCCTTCGCCTTGGCCACAACCCTTTCTCCGCTCCGTGCGCACGATTCCTGAAAGGCTTTCTGGTCGAATTCGTCCACCTTGCTGCGGGCCCAATCGGAGGCCTCGCGGATTGCTGCAGTTGGGTTCAATTTTTCGCCGAGTTGGTCCATTGTGGAATCGAGTCCATTGCGTGTATCTTCGATTTCCTGTTGAATGATCCTTGGGTCACGATGGACAGGATCGCTTGGCTGTTTGTCTATTCTATTCATTGGATTTTCTGTAGTGCCCAGTCTGCAGTTTGCTTTAGAGACTCCACGGTGCGCTGGGGCTTGAGATTTTCCGCTGAGAGCCTGCTTTTGGCTGATTTAAATAAAGATATTCCAACCAGGAGACAGACGAAAGAGATGGTGGTGAAGCCGATGAGGTAGGCAAATTTGGTCTCCACCCCGAGTGCCTCTACCGCAATCCCGACAGCCGCCGCGAGCGCCAGGATGACGAGAAATAATCCGGCAGTCGCTGCTGCGAGAGCAACGACGACTAGCGCGAACCCATTGGCGATGACCTTCACTTTCTCTTTAACCTCGCTCTTTGCGAGGGCAAATTCCTGTTCCGCCCAAACTTGCAATTGCTCCCACAAAGTTCGTAAAAGCTGCAGGACTCCCGGCTCAGCAGATCCCGACCGAGGGTCGTCAGTCCGTGCTCCGATTTGTTCTGTTTCAAATCTGGGTGATATCATTGGTTGGCTCCGTTGTGTTGAGTTTTATTGCTGGCGCTCGCCGTCTGAAGCTTTCAGGAATCGTGCGGTCAGGAAACCAACTGCTGCGATTCCACCGAGAACGCCTGCCGGTTTCCTCCTGATTAACCCCTTTGCTTCGGTGAGAAGTTCTTTCGAATCGCGCTCCTCGATATATTCAGCGACCTTCTGGGTCTGGTCTGAGATCCAATCAAAGGCGTGGGTCACGAACTCAGGCTCATCACTGCGCAGTTGATCGGCAGCTCCTCGTGTCGCGTTCTCTACCGAGCGAATCCTGAATGATAACTCTTCCGTGTATTGATCAGCTCGGCGCGCTGCGCTTTCTTTGGCTGTGTGAACAATCGCTGAACCCTCTTTCCTGAGCGTGTCGGCTGTTTCTTTCAATGCTGATTCATCTTTACCGAAATCCTGATTAACGGATTTCGGAATTTGTTCTGTCTCCCACTTGTCAGTAGTTGAGTTGGGAGATGTTAGTTCTTGTGTAGAGTTCTCATTCATGGCACCCCCTTACATCGCAAGCGTCATGCCACATGATTATTATCGAGCTCTATTTGTTAAAGATGAACGAGTTGTGCGTTTTCTACGAAGTCGAAGGTGGCCTTTGCGATTACCGATTAAGGCAGTGTGCAAAGCCTTTGTTTGCACTGTGCACGCGACACATACTTTCTCCACCAGACGAAAAAACCCTCGGGTAAATCTTACGCTGGTTTGCGCAAGAATACCGGAGGGGTTCGATGTGAAAAGTGTGTGAACAGCTTTCCTGAGACTAACTATGACCAGAGATCATCTCGTGAGTCAGTATCACTTCAGCGCATAGTGATGCTCACAACAGAGGTAACCTCAGCATCCAGTGGCCCTGTGGAAGATGTCGTTGCCACGGGCTCCGTGATCGGCTCCGGATCAAGAATGTTAATCTCAGAACCGTTCTCACCCAATTTCCGTCGAATTTCATTGGCGAGTTCGGACGCTCTCTCACGCGCGATCAACTCGTCCTCCATGCCGCGATCAAACTGATAATGGACGTCGATGGTTTCGAATTCACCAAGTCTTGCGTACTCCGCGAGGTCTTTCAGATAGGGGGAAGCGCTCGCCGCAAGCCTCTCACTATCCGACGCGAAAAGGAAGTCACATACGACAACAGCACGCGTCATCGATGCGGACGCTGCCAGCTCAAGTTCATTTTCTAGCATCGTGAGTCGCTTTTGTTTTTCTACATTCAGCGTATCGAGACGTGGCTCTCCGCCGGGCTGCTGTCTTTCGATGATCGATTTGCCGGATTCTGGTTCCTCGATAGGAACGAGCACCTCCACGTCTGAATTCGGGATAGGTGAAACAACCATTGCCTCGGGTTGAGGCAGTGAGACCGGGGCTGGAACACGCGCCGGGGTGTCGGTGGCGGAAACGGGAGCTCCTGTCACTTCGGGTTTTCCATCACGATCAGAGATTTGAACTGCGTTTGGCCCGCCTTCAATAACGACTCCGTCCTGGCTGGAGGTGGCGAGGGGCACGCAAATAGTGGCTGTACAGGTGAGCGTTGCCAGAGCTGATAACCTTTTCTTTAACAATACATTAAGTTTTCTCATAACGCCTTCCATTGGTGCAGGATGCGTTCCGGCCTGAGCAGTATGCGTTTTCAAATCAGGCGGAAGGGATTTGCCGGCTACGTGGCACCAAGGCGGGAAACGCTTTTCGACGTCTCGGCGACTGCTGACTTTTTATAGGTCGCGGCTGGCCTGGCTAGATAATCAGGACGTTTTATCCCCGTTTTCTGCATTGCACTTTGCAGTATCCGAGTGCGTTTTGCACTAGGAGTGCAAACCGGTAGACGACTTCCCAGTTGTTTATCGCTGACCGCGAAGGCTTCACCGCCCTAGAGACGGGGGAATCTAACCGAATCGTCACAAAATCGCTTCGGTGGAACCTTACGTGCGAATTTGATGAGAAGGATACGGGCTTCGGTGAGTATCGGGACCGGACTCAATGAGTTAGTTGCCATGAATATAAATTGTTTCTCTCTCATCATTTCGCTTAAAGTGGCGCTGACAATGCTGCCCAGCGCAGACGCATTGGCTCGGGACTTGAAATTTCATGGGCCTATCTTGCAGTGGCACCGCGATCCGACCACATCGGTTACTTTCACATGGGTCGAAAGGCTCGCGCCTGACGATTCGCCTCGCCCCGTGTGGAGAGATGGGTCTTCGGGTTTTGGATACGGCGACGATGATGATCGAACATTGCTTCCTGACATGAAAGATCATCACTCCCGATTGTTTATTGCACGGGAGTTCGAGGTGGGCCGCATCTCAGGCGACAGACCATTGCACTTGGTCATCGACTACGATGATGCCTTTGTCGCCTACATCAATGGTGTCGAGGTCGCGAGGTCTGCGAACCTTGATCGCGAGTATCTGGATGCGGATGTCGAAGGAGGCCACGAGGCAGGCGAAGCGGAGGTATTTGTTATCCCAGATCCTAGAGGAATACTGAAACCCGGCACCAATCTTATCTCAATTGAGGGTCACAATGTCAGGGACTCGAGCAGCGACTTCAGCCTGAATCCTTCACTTCTGCTCGGAACCACCGTCCTTGTGCCGGAGGGCGCGATATGGCGATATCTCGCCGGCGCTGATGCAGGCAGTCGATGGTTCCTGAGACTTCCTGACCTTTCGCCTCTACCGGAACTGCCCAGGGCTGAAGAGTCGGAATGGACCATCGGCGTTCGATTGCGAGGCACTTCCCAGCCATTCATCGCCAGCGATATTAAAAGTGGTGCTTTCGGAGAGACCGATGACAAAGTGTTTCACGCTGTCGTTGATTCCCTGCAACCGGGAATGGGTTATGAATACTCGCTTGCCGTGAATGATCGTGTTCTTAAAACTGGATGGTTCAGGACAGCACCACGAATACAGCACGGTCCGATCGAATTCGTCGTCGGTGGGGATATGGGGACTACGACAGGAATTCCGGTTTGCAAAGTCGCGGGTGAGCTCAATCCCATGTTTGCACTGGTGGGCGGCGATCTTGCCTATGGGAACGGTCGAGAGGCCTATAAATGGTTCGACTGGATCGATAACTGGACAGAGTTCGTTGTCGGTGATCGAGGGCGAGAGATTCCGATGATCATGGGCATCGGAAATCATGAGATGAAAGGTCTTCGGATTCGTGAAAAGGACGCGCCATTCTATTTTTCACTCTTCGACCTGCCTACCGGCGAATCGAATTTTACGGTCGATTTCTCTGACTACATGTCGATCGTGCTTCTCGACTCCAACCATGCCAAGCGAGTGGAGAGCCAGACGTTGTGGCTAGGCCTTCAGCTGAACGCGAGAAAAGACCGTCGCCACCTCTTCTCAATTTACCATCGCCCTGCTTGGGGAACGGGGATCAAGCGGAACCTGAAGGACATTCAGCGACACTGGACCCCGCTATTCGAGCAGTTTGGCGTTGACTGCGTTTTCGAAAATGATCACCACACTTACAAGCGCAGCCATAAGATTACGAATGGGGTTCGGGACGATGAAAACGGCATCCTACATATTGGAGACGGAGCGTGGGGTGCGAAGTTGCGTCCTATAACGCCGCAGATGCTGAAACGAGTTGGGGCAGATAAATACCTTGCTGAGTGGGCGTCGGTGCATCACCTAGTTAAGGTGACAGCTCGCCGTGATGGCACAAAAATCTATGAGGCAGTGAATGCTAAAGGGGAAATCTTTGACCGTTTCGTCGACGAGGATCCCGCGAAATCTGATTAAGAAAGGTAATTTACGAACGATGAAAGGAACTATCTTCCTCGCCACCATTTTGGCTGCTCTCTTCGGACTTGTCAGCGAGCACGCTCACGCGGTCCCTCCGGAGGTGGAGCAGTCTTTCGAGAAACAGTATCCCGATGCAGCGGACCCTTCTTGGGAAGTCGATGACAACGCAAATTGGGAAGTGAATTTCCTGCTTAAGGATGAGAAACAGAGAGCCGACTACCGACCCAACGGCGAATGGCTGGAAACCGAAGTATCCATTCGGTTCGAAGATTTGCCTGATGCCATTCAGACGGCAGTAAAACGGGATTACCCCGGTGAGGATATCTCTGAAGTGGAGAAGGTCGACAGCGCGATTAAAGGTGAATTCTTCGACGTAGAGTTCTCGAGAGACGGTCGGAATCGAGATGTGGAATACCGTGCCAACGGAGAGACACTCAAGGATTTTTCGAATACAATGGAAACTGCTGCAGAGATCCTTTTTGAGCCCATACCGGAGTTGAATGCAGACCTCAAGGATGCGTCAGAGATTGGGCGCCTGGAGCTTTTCTTTGAGTTCGCGTTCAACCTATTGGTCATCATAATCTATGCCTATTTTCTCTACTATCGAAGGCATCATGATCATAAGATGCTGTTTTTGCTGCTGGGATTTAACCTCTTCCTGTTTCCAATTTTTCTTCTCAATTCAGTGCTGACGGCAGGAGTGGGATTCACGATCTTCGCACTTCTTGCTCTCGTCCGGCTGCGGAGCGATACATTCGACAAGACGGAGGTGGCATATTTGCTGGGGGCTGTCGCGATCACATTCATCAACTCCGTCCTCCCGGCGAAGGCCGAATACGTGGCTTCGGTCATGGTTCTGGCAACCGCTTACTTCGGAGACCATCCTCGTCTATGGAGGGACGCCTATCAAAATGTAGAGATCCGGCTTCCCCTCGATGAGATCAGTCACATGCTGGATGCCGAGTTTCTCTGCCGACATATCGAAGAGCAGTTCGGGGTGGAGGTCAGCGACGTCGAGATCATGCGAGTGCAGAAAAAGCAGGTCCGTCTCCAGGTGATGTACCGGGAGAGTCTCGGAGAGACCCCCTCAAGAAAACGGCTTCCTCTTCACGGAGGGCCAACCTATAAGATCCGTCAAAGCGGCAAGTCATAGTCCAAGTATTCCCGATGAAGATCTTCGCCTTTTTGGTCCCTTTCATTCTGTTCAGTTCGCTTCTCAGAGGTGAAGTGCTCCTACCTGAAGTGCCCAGGAACGCTGCTGGGCTGGGCGAGTCGCTCCGGTCCAATCACTTCCGTATTGAATTGAGGGAAATGTTGAGCCAACGCATCGGAGCGCTGAACGAAGAGCTAGGCGAAACCAATGATGAAGATGACAGAGACGACCTTGAGGATGTGTTGGATATTCTAACTTTCGCCAGATCGCAATTGGTCGATGAAGGCGCTAGTGATCGCGAAATTGTAAGAGGCAGTGCCAGCGCATACCGAATTTTTCTGTCGGTGCAGCGTGGGAAGGCGAAACAGCAGTTGCCGCCCTTCAACATCCTGTTCCGCAATGTGGTGTGGGGTACCTTATTCGGGCATGGCATTCCGCTGGTTCCAGAAGGGCTTCGTGCACAGCCTGTCAGCGATGCAGCAGCGCAGGAGTCTCCATTTCTTTTCGACCCCTCCCGTGATGCTTTCTACACTACGGACGAACTTTCCAGAAAAAGCCCGGAGGAAATCGCCGGCCTTGATATTGGTCCCGGTCATCCTGCCTGGTTAAGCTGGGCAGAGAAATCGCAATATGGGGACGATCGCATCGAACAATTTGAAGGTGAGATGATTGATGGTGTTTCAAAGGCATTGTGGAGCAAAGGGGATCTCATGGCAGGGCGTGAGTATCCGTTGAATGAAGCGCGTAAGGTGCTGTTTCTAGAGGAAGTTTATCTGTCAGCGACTTCCCCGAAGGTTGAGACGGAGGACGTGTTCGGCGTAGAATGGAAATTGAAGTGGGGAGATGAACCTGCGATTGAGCCGGTGGCGAATCGTCTCTACCTTCTGGCAGGGGGGCGAGCGACCGATCTCGTTTTTGCCAACGAGGCTGGCTCAAACGAACTTACTCTCATCTTGAATAAGGCCGGTGCTACCGCCGACGACGAGAAAGGGGACGATGAACGCCATGCCGAAACTGTCGCCCAGTTGAGTGAGGCCTTGCGCGATTTCTATGGCTTCGACCTTGCACCCTACATTTTGGAGACAGGAGTGATCACTGAAGCGAATGTTGGGCACATTCTACGTCATCTTCCTCATGGTGGTGACGAAGACTTGGAGCCTTCCCGTCTCATGGGGAGGCACTGGGTCACGTTTAAGGAATCCGGGGTGGAATTGAAGCCTAAGAAGTTCATCCGCCGGGAAGATGGTGCTCCGTTGTCCGACATGATATCCCGTCACGACCGTGCCACGAGGGGGCTCTATCTATTCGATCTCTGGATCGAAAATCGCGACGTTAAGGACGATAATCAGAAGGCTTTCTATCAACGGACCGAGGGCGTGGGCGGAGATTGGGCGGTGAGTGATTATTATGAGGGCCATCATGACTTAGGGCTGTCGCTGGGGGGATTGAGTTCATCTGGTAAAATCAACCGCCTCAGATCTGGAAACAGGTTTGCGGGGGAGGGATTTGGAAAGCTTCGATTTAAGGCACCAATCTTTTTCAAGCCAAAGTCTTGGAAGCACGCAACTTGGGCAGACGGAAAATGGATGGCCCGCCATATCGCGACTA
>JARGOD010000061.1 GCA_029210205.1 Verrucomicrobiales bacterium
CCCCCTCTTTTCGTTAAAAGTGTCGCTCCGAATCTTAAGCCACCTTGCTGCGATTGAATGAGTGAACTGAACGCTTTTGAAGCAGCAGGCCGATCCGTTGCCGGGAAAAAGTTAATGAGATTCTGCCTTTCGTAGGTCCCTTCAAAATGCCCGATCCCGCGAATGAAACCTCGATTGTGATAAACGATTTCCAAATCTTCATTACAAATCACGACCATGTCGTTGGTGATCCTGAGAAGCTGCTTACCCCATTTTGCGACCGCATCCTCTCCCATCGCACAAGCGAACGCCGCTTTCCATTTTACAGATGCAGAGCCGGGCTGCGGTGACACGTCACCAGAGCGCATTGAGCCCTCTGCCGGAGGATGATGAATAGAGCCGTCCATTAGTTAGGAATATTTTACCATAAATATTATAATTTTAATAATTTAATCAATCAAGACTAATATTACAATTTAAACGGGGTTGGATCTCAAACCTAACAAAGTGTAACCGGCGCAACTTCTCACACTCCGCTAAGAGAAATCCGGGCAATCACCGAATCAAAATCCAAATCAATGGACATCGTTTCGCGGGGGGCCGGTCAGACTCGTCCTTTCGGGAGCTGACTTTCATCAAACTTGTCGGTTGTGAAGCCGTCGCTTCAGTGTAGAGGGTGAGGAAACCTAGAATTCTGTCATGAAAGTCAAAGCCTTCCCTTCTCTCGTCCCTGCCGCAGGCAAAGCTGAAACCGTCGCTTCGGTACCCTACGATGTGGTGAATACGGAAGAGGCTCGCGCCCTTGCCGGTGACAACCCTCACAGTTTTCTTCGCGTCGTTCGTGCCGAGATCGAGTTTCCGGACGAAACAAGCCCGTACGGGGATGAAATCTACGAACGATCCAAGGCAAATCTTGATAAATTTCAGGATGACGGCGTCCTCGTCCGCGAGCCAGTTCCCTGCGTTTATCTCTATCGTCAAATCATGAACGGCCACGCTCAGGTCGGGATCACGCTCGCCTGTCATATCGAAGACTACGAGAATGATATCATCAAAAAACACGAGAAAACGCGCCAGGTAAAAGAAGACGACCGCACGAAACTTACCGACACCCTCAGTGCTAATACCGGCCCCGTATTTCTAACCTACAAAGATGTTGATGGGATTGATGCTTTTGTAGGAAGCTGGATCTCCAGCAACGAGCCAACGATAGATTTTGTCGATGACGTCTCTGTTCAGCACACGGTCTGGCGCGTGGAACAGGCCGAAGCGTCTCCCATTCTCAATGGCTTTCAAAGTGTCCCCGTTTCCTATGTTGCCGATGGCCACCACCGTAGCGCGAGTGCCGCCCGGGTCGGGAAAGAACGACGCGACGCCAATCCGGATCATACAGGAGAAGAGAACTACAACTGGTTCCTTGCCGTTCTCTTCCCAGCGAGCCAGCTGAATATTCTTCCCTACAACCGTGTCGTGAAAGATCTCAACGGTCTCTCCGCCGATGGTTTTCTGAAGCAACTGAATGAGCGGCTCGCCCTCGATTCCAATGGACAAAAATCGCCTGAGGCTTCCGAATCAATGTGCGTCTACGTCGATGGTAAGTGGCACAGCTTGAGTTGGAGTGGCGTTGAATCAGACAATCCGATCGACAAACTCGACGTGTCTGTTCTACAAAACAACGTCCTCACCCCGCTTCTCGACATTGCTGACCCGCGCACAAGTAACCGCATCGACTTCATCGGCGGCATTCGCGGCACCGGAGAGCTCGAAAAGCGCGTCGATAGTGGAGAGTGGGCTGCTGCGTTCTCAATGTTTCCGACGACGGTGCAGCAGCTCATCGACATTGCTGATGCAGGTGAGATTATGCCACCAAAGTCGACTTGGTTTGAGCCAAAGCTTCGCTCCGGACTCTTCATTTACACACTCGACGACTGAGTCAGGCCTTACTTCTCCTATTGGGTCAAGGCGGTGGGGACCTCTGCCCAAACTGCCAGCTCTTTGTTCAGCGCGGCATGTGCTTTGATCGCGTCGCCCTTCAGCTTTTCGAGGAGCAGCACCTCTTCTTCCTCCGGATCCCGGGAGATATCGAAGAAGCGCCCATCAGCATATAGCTTAAATCGCTGATCGCGGACGAACTCAAGTATCTCAGGCGGAGCGGAACGCTTTGACGCGGGATCATCCGGGACCTTGTTCGGTTGGTAAAAAATGTGGACGCTCTTTTTCCGGCGTTTCTGTCCATCCAGTTCAAGAACTCCGGCAAAGCTGACTCCATCAGTCTCGCGGCGAGACTCTTTCGGAAGTCCCGCAAAATCGTGAAAGGTCGGTGCAAAGTCAGCGAAATCGACGAGTTGATCGCTAATCCGCCCGGGCTTCGGCATCCCGGCGCGCCAGGCGATTAGCGGGACATGGGTTCCCCGGTTCAGCGTGCTTCCCTTTCCTCCCTCAACGACCTCACCATTAGCCATGAGCGTCTTGATCCCGCGATCTGTCCCGTTGTCGCCCGTAAAAATAAGCCAGGTATTTTCTGCGATACCCTGAGCTTCGAGTGCGGCACGAAGTTCCCCCACCACCCAATCGGCATAGCCCAGCATGTCCGAAAAATAGAGCTGCTTTTTGCCGTGCGAGGAAACTCGCTTTTCAGGATCCTCCCACACCTCACTCTCCGGAGTGGGATAGAAAGGTGCATGAGTCAAAATCATCGGATAGTAGAGAAGAAAAGGCTGCTCATCCTCCGACCAGAGTTCGATTTTTTCTTTTGCCCACCTAAGGCAGAGTTCAGGACCATATTCTCCTTCAAGAGGCCCAACCTGAACTCCATCAGTGTTCAACACCGGGTTCGCAAATCGCGCATCGAGACGGCGTCCGGTCGGTGAATTTTCTGCCTCGATGCGGCCGGTGTCCGCCAACTGCCAGAGCCTCCAGGTATCGAAACCGAAGTGCCTCGGGCGCGTCGTCGGTGGGAGATCACTGTCAACGTCACGGCCATTGAGCTGCCATTTCCCCACGATCCCAGTTCGATAATCGGCCGCCGCCAGATCGTGTGCGAAAGTCTCCGCCTCCACATCAAGATAGCCAAAGTGCCGATAGTTCCGACGATTGCTGAGCCCCGTCATGATTTTGACCCGCGAAGGAGTGCAAAGTGGCTGCGCGTAGGCATGCCGAAACTGGATTCCGTCTTTCGCCAATTGATCCAAATGCGGCGTAGCAGAAGACACCGCCCCGGAAATGCTCAGGGCCTCGATGCCGAGGTCGTCGGCCATGACAAGGATGATGTTGCGCTGAAAATCAGCTGAATTAGCAAGAGTGCTGCAAAAGACAAACGCGAGAAACCCGGAAAAAAATAATTTCATTCTGAAACGAAAACACATCGATACTTCTAACAACTTGCAAGTGCGACGGAAAACATTTGGTCTTCTCACCCTGCTTGATTACTCAACCGGTTGGATATGCATCCGAAGTCCGTATTCGTTTTCTTTCAGCGTCCGGGACGTATCTACTCCGGACTGATCTGTCGTCCCTTTAACCAAAAACTCATCAAGATCAACTCGCCCCCCATTATTGATCCGGGTTCCTCCTTCAGGCTCGGGAAAATTAAATCGGAAAGTAGAAGAGGTTCCTCCGCTGAGAATTACCACTTTGATCTTTTCGTCCTCGGGGATCGCGAACATTTTTACCCTTGAACCACCGGAAATCGGCGAAACTCGGCCCCCGTTGCGCGCTCGTTTACCTCCTCCAAATTCTAAGACAGGACCAATAGCCCATCCCTCACTCTCAGGCCCGGGGAGCGTGTATTCACACCAGACCATTCCGAGTGCACGCGATATTTCTCCAGTCGTGAGTTCCAGGTGCGGATCATCCAAAGCCTCCTCCAATTTATCGGATGGCAATTCCTCTTGCGAGCACCCAACGAGAAAAACCGCTAAGAAAAGGAAAAAGGCGCTCGATCTCATGTCGCGAAGGTGAGTATCTCCGTTCAGTGAGTCAAGCGAAACGAGCATTACCCTGGATCCCTAAAACATGGATCCAAACCAGGGAAATTTGCCTTAAGCATTCGGAAAATCGTTCCCTTCGCCGTTTTCTTCCATTTTCTTGAGGACGATCGACATGTCTTCAACCGCTTCCCAGACATGATTTGCGACAAAAATAGAGGCCTCCGCAGCAACCGCCAGGGCGATACTGTCACTTGGTCGGGCATCAATTTCGATAATTTTCCGCTCCTGAATCTCATTTTCCGCCCCGATAATAAGGCGGGCAAAGTAGACCGTGTCTGAAAAATCGTTGATCACAATGCGCTCAACACGAGCCCCGAGAGCAATTAAAACGTCTCCGAAAAGATCGTGAGTCTGCGGCCGCGGCTTGGGTGTTCCATGCAGGAACATGTTGATCGCAGAGCCAACTGCGTGATCCACGTAAATGACGAAGACTTTCTCATCATTACCCAGAAAGACGGCGGAACCGGCACTCGTGGCGAGCACATTTCTGACTTCTACTTCGACGACCGACTTATCCATCCGAGAGGGGACCGGTAGTATCGTGATCGTTTGGGAAATAATCAAACGACGAGTCAAATCTCCTCATCAATTTTCCTTATCAAGGTGGGCCCGGTGCTCCCTGGAGACCTGAATGTATTTATCCGCCCAAGCGCGAATTCCCCGTTGTTCATCTTTGTCGAGGCGACGCGCAATCCGCGCGGGAGCCCCCATCACAAGAGACCCCGAAGGAGCTTCAAATCCTTTTGTAACAAGGCTTCCAGCCGCTACAATGCTACGCGACCCAATTGTTGCGCCATCCATCACGATAGCACCCATCCCGATGAGAACTTCATCATCGATCTCACATGCATGCAGCATCGCCTTATGCCCTACGGTGACATATTGCCCTACCGCCGTTCCAATGTCGCTAGCAAGATGAATCACTGTTCCATCTTGAATATTGCTCCCCTCTCCTATGTGGATGCTCTGGATATCAGCCCGAAGCACGCATTGATACCAAACGCTGGCGTTCGCCCCCAGGGTAACATCACCCATCACATTTGCGCCGGGAGCCACGAATGCAGTTGGATGAATGTCAGGAGTTTTCGTCAAGTGTGTGCAAACTGGATTGGGATTCATGTCAGGGCAATTTCAGGGTGATATCGGCAAAATATTGTAAAAGTTTCCCGTAAAATTAAGCTTGCTAAACCAATTTTATGTCCGTAGTAAAGATCAAAGACAGGAGCTCAATCCGTTGATCTACGGTGGTTTCAGGCTGATACCACCGAAAAAACGGCTTTACTAACTGTATGACTCAAACTACCAATCCGTAATGAACAAGGGAGAACTAATTGAAGCAGTACAATCAACACTCGGTGGAGAAACCTCTAAAAAAGCTGCTGAAGAAGCAGTGAAAGCCGTACTCGAAACAATCGCCACAGGCGTCAAAAAAGATGGAAGCGTCCAGCTTCTCGGATTTGGCACTTTTGAGGTCCGCCACCGTTCAGCACGAACAGGTCGCAACCCGAAGACTGGCGAGACGATCAAGATCGCGGCATCCAAGACCGTTGGTTTCAAACCATCTTCCGCTCTTAAAGGTTCCCTCTAAGGAACCCGGAGCTGAAAAACACCCCATTTAACTCGAAAGACGCGGCAGGTAACTGTCGCGTTTTTTTTATCGCCGGCGGCAAGGATGAGGAAAAGCTAACTCGACCGGATGCCCTATTATGAGTCTGGAGATTCTTCAATTCCATCGTGGCCGGTTTTCGGAACAGGAATCGCTTCGCACTGATTCCGCCAGTTCGGAAAGTTCCAATGATTGGGGAAGCCCGCACACTGACCCGGCTTCACTGCCTGGATCGTGCAATCGATTCCGTCGAGAAAAATGCACTCTCCGTTTGGCTTATCGATGAGCGTGAGACCTGCGCGGTTCAGCCGAATTTCGGTAAAATCAGCAACGAAGTCGTAAAGCGGCTTCCCGAGGAACTCCGCGATTTTTTGAACTTCTTCGTCCGTTACAGGCACCTCACCATGCCAGCGACAGCAGTTTCCGCATCGCTGACACTGATAATGGACGCCCTCTTCCATGTCATACAGGCTCACGCGTAAGCATCGTCACATTTTGAAGATTGTCAGTGCTTTGAGGTGAAAAATTCGAATATTTACCGTTAGAGAAGAATTTTTTGTCTTGGAATGTTTCACTAAGTGGAAAAAAAGGGGCTGCGTGTTATCTTTCGGTCCTTTAAGGACAGCGCTTTGCAAGGCCCCTTCAACCGCTGGGCCCAAACCTCTTGTGACCAATCTTATATGATCAGTAAAATTATCGGAGCATTCTCGAGCGATATTGGCATCGACTTGGGAACGGCCAATACCCTGATCTATGTCAGAGAACATGGCATTGTCCTCCGGGAGCCGTCTGTCGTCGCCGTGAAAGCCGGGACCAATCTAGTGCTGGCGGTGGGAGACGACGCGAAGAGAATGCTCGGCCGAACACCGGGCAACATTGTTGCGATCCGACCGCTTCGAGACGGTGTCATCGCTGACTACGAAGTGACCGAAGCAATGCTGCGTCACTTCATCCGGAAAGTTCATAACCGTCGGAATTGGATCCGTCCCCGAATCGTCATCGCGGTTCCCTCTGGTATCACCGAGGTGGAGAAGCGAGCCGTAAACGAGTCAGCGGCTGCTGCCGGTGCCCGCGAGGTTCATCTCATTGAGGAACCGATGGCCGCCGCAATCGGAGCTGGCTTGCCGGTCCAGGAAGCTGCTGCGAACATGATTGTCGACATCGGAGGAGGCACGACAGAGGTTGCTATCATTTCTCTCTACGGCCTTGTCTACAGCCGAAGCGTTCGCGTCGCCGGCGATGAGTTGGATGAAGCGATTATTCAATTCATGAAGCGGGCCTACAATCTTATGATCGGCGAGCGCACGGCCGAAGAGATCAAGATTCGGATGGGCTCTGCATTTCCACAACCCAAGGAAACCTCCGTCGAGGTGAAAGGACGCGATCTTGTTGCCGGTCTCCCGAAAACGATCAAGGTGACCTCTTCAGAGATCCGTGAGGCCCTCACTGATCCGCTCAACATAATCATCGAGTCGATTCGCGTGACTCTTGAGCGCTGCCCACCCGAACTCGCAGCCGATCTCGTTGACCGGGGCATTATGCTCGCCGGTGGCGGCGCGCTTCTCAAAGGGTTGGACAAACTGGTTTCAGAAGAAACCGGTCTTCCGGTTCATATTGCTGAGGATCCGCTCAGTGCCGTTGCGGAGGGTACAGGACGACTTCTCGATGAGCTCGATTTCCTCAAGAAAGTCTCCCAGCCGGGAAGATCCTAGTATTTCCACCCAATTTTTTTCGCTAACGCTTCATGAGTCGCCTGAATATCATCGCTTCGATCGTATTCGTCGCACTCTTGATCTGGGTCACACTTTTCCAGCCCGAGGCGATCTCGCGAATCCAGAGTGGTGCCATGGTTGTCTTCGAACCGTTCATGAAGGCGTCGACCCGCCTCGAATCGGGAGTGGAGACGGTTGGAACTGAGGCACTGAGCCCAGTGCAGATGCAAAGTCTTGTCGCAGACCTTGAGCGGGAGCGCGACCGATTGAAACTCGAAGTCATCCAACTCGATGAAATTGTCCGCGAAAACAATCAGCTTCGAAGAGCTCTTCAATATGTGGAGAAGGCACCGCTGGAGGTGGTTGCGGCCCGCGTCATCAACCGAAAGCCTTCGAACTGGTATAACACTCTCGTGATCGACAAGGGGCAAAGCCACGGCGTCCGTGTCGATAGCCCGGTCATCATTCCCGTCGGAGAATCTGCGGGCCTTGTTGGTAAAGTCTCCGAAGTCATCGGAGAAAATTCAGCACTCGTTCTGCTTCTCACCGATGAAATGTGTCAGGTTTCCGCCAAGCTCCAGAATAGTCAGGAGCAGGGAATTGTTGGCGGGCAACGCGGTGCGCTACGAACGATGCCAAACCTCAGGCTTCGCTACCTTTCCAAAGAAGCCGAGGCAGCATCGGGGCGAAAAGTCGTGAGCTCAGGAGCCGGCGGACTGTTCCCACCGGACCTTCTCCTTGGGGAAGTCATCAGCTTCGAGGTCGGTGCGATTGATGCGGAAGCCTCCGTGAAACCCAGTGTTAACTTTGAAGAACTCATTGATGTGTTTGTGGTCCTCCCCGTGATGGCTGAAGGCGAGGCGGAAGAGCAAATTATTGAGGAGTCCGAATCCCTGCCGAAGGAAGATTCATGAGATTTTTCCTTCTCGTTTTTACTCTTCTCGCGGCCTCTTTCTTTATTCAGGAGTTTCTTCCCGTGTTCGACTGGGCCTACTCATCGAGACTCCTCCTCGTTCACACAGTGTTTTTTGCCATCGCGATTGCGGTGCCCTTTCCTGTCATGCTTCTCCTCGCACTCGTCGCAGGCTTTGCCTGGGATGCGCGGTATCACGTCCCGGTTGTCTCTCCCGAGGCAGCAGCTGACGTCATCGCCAAGGCCGAACTTCCCTTTGGATTCACGATTTTCATTCTCGCCGTGACTGGAGCCCTGATTCAGGGAGTGAGACCACTTTTCCGGCGCGGACGCTGGGAGCTGCCCGTGTTCATGATCGGTCTGTGCACGATCCTCTGCTTAGTCCTTCAATATTTGGCGATAAGCTTTCATCGCGGTGGTTTGGATCTTCCACCGGAACTCCTTTGGAAATTGGTGATGACGGGACTGTTTTCTGCTCTCATTTCCCCGTTTTTGCTGCTATTGTTGACACGCCTCGCAGATCGAACGCGATTTAAGATCCGCTCAGAAGATCGAAAGCGAAAGCACAGCTACGATGGTGACACAATTTAGAGTCCGTCTTTACCTGCTTGCCCTCCTCGTGTTGGCCGGGTTCAGCCTGCTTGTGTATCGCCTCTACGAAATTCAGGTCATTGAGCACGAAAAGTATGCGGCAAGGGTCCCCGGCAGTAAGTTCGAATCAGTTCGAATTCCCGGTATTCGCGGCGAGATTCGCGACCGTAATGGCCTCACCCTGGTAGACAGCACTCCGAACTACGAGCTCCGACTTGATCTGCGGGAACTGGTAAACGCCTATCTGAAGGAGAACAAAAGCCTTCCGAAGTACACATGGGAGCGTTTTGACAGCTACGGCCAACGCCAAAAGAAAACCGAAACAGATATCGTTAAAGTCTTCGAAGAAACTGCTTTCCGGGGCCTTCAGGATCTCGGACTTCTCGCAGACTACAGCGCAAGCTCAATGCGGGTTCATTATCGATCGACCCGCGGAGTGGTTCCTTTCACCTACCGCCGTGATCTCAGCTTCAAGGAGTTTGCACGCTTTGCCGAGAACAACATCGGAATTCCCGGCGTCACCGTGACCCGCACCGGGAGAAGACGATACCTCTACGATTCACTCGCTTCTCACATTCTCGGTTACATGAATCTGGCGGATATTGACCAGGTCCCCAAAGAGAAGCGCGATGAATTCAACTACTACGTCGGCGATGATTACGGCGTCATGGGCATCGAGAAAACGATGGACCATTACCTTCAGGGTAAGCCGGGCAAGCTGGTCATCGAGAAAGATGAAAAAGGTAAGATCGTAGGAGAAGTGAGCCGAACTTCGGCGATGCCGGGATCGGACGTGTTTTTAACGATTGATGCGAGACTTCAGGCGGTCACCGAGCAGAGCCTCCGCAAAATCGGGCGCGGCGCAGCGGTTGTCATCGACCCTCAGTCGGGAGACATCCTTTCAATCGCTTCCGTTCCTTCCTTCAATCCAAACGTCTTCATTCCCGAAGTCAGCGTGAAAGACTGGAAGCGCTACACGGAAGACCCGACCAGCCCAATGTTCAGCCGTGCGGTCAATCCCTACTCTCCCGGGTCGACCTGCAAAATCCCAATTGCTCTCGCCGGTTGCCTTTCCGACTCATGGAAATATCGATTCAGCTGTGGTGGCGGCGCTCACTATGGCAATAAGTTCATGAAATGCTGGTCGTCAGGCCACGGGTCCGTTGACGTGAGTTCTGCTATTAAAGTGAGCTGCAATGGCTTTTTCTACCGCTATGCGAACCATACCGGGATTAGAAATATTCAAACGATGACGAACCTGCTCGGCATGGGCAAAAAGACCGGCATTAAAATCACCGGAGAGAATCCCGGTAATATTCCGAATCCGGAGTGGCTCAGGATGCAGGGATTGCTTTGGAGCGATGCCTTCACTGCGCTTGTTTCAATCGGACAGGGCGCGACCGAAGCATCTCCTTTGCAAATGGCCTCGGTAACGGCCTCAGCAACAAACGGTGGTCGCGTTTTCCGACCACGTATCATTAAAAAGGTCGTCGAGAAAAATGGCGAGAAGGTTTGGGAGGAACCACCCGAGTTAAGAGCTGACCTCACCAAGGAAGGCATTACTGCTGAACAGATCGAAATTGTGAAGCGCGGAATGTGGCGCGTCGTCAACGAGGGCGGCGGCACGGCAGGGCGTGCAAAATCTGATTTCACTGTGCTCTCAGGAAAGACCGGAACTGCCCAGACGGCCAACCCGGTCCAACCCACCAACGCCTGGTTCATCGCTTTTGCTCCTTATGAAGAGCCACGATATGCTGTCTGCGTTTTCGTGGAAAATGGAAATTCAGGGGGTGGCGCTGCTTCCCCTATCGCCAAAAACATTATTGATAATGCCATTCTCATGGAGCAGGGGCGCGAGGTCGAAGTCACCGCGATTCCGGAAGCTATTGGAAGGACTGATCGCGTCATGAGCGTTGCTTTCGACAGTTCCAGCCTCGATGCTTTTGCCCTCGCAGATGAGGATGCAGAATCGGCCGTTGATGTGGCGGCCTTTGTCCCTGAATCTCTACAGGAAAGAAACTATCGCCCCATGAACGGCATCCTTGCCAGACCTACCATCAAGCCGAATACCGATAGTCGTGGTCAGGTTGGTAGCATGAACGCCAGACCCAAACCTGCCTTTCGACCCTTCCAATGGCTTAAACGCAAGCAGCAACGGTAGCGACACGCTCCCTTAAATCTCTGCGAAGACTCCTTTTGCCCCCTAATGAATATCCTCCGCGCCACATCGTTGACTCCGGAAGTCTCGTGCCCGGCGCATCCCTACACTTTTAACCAGTTTTTAATTCAATCATGTTCAGTAAAATCCGTAAATTTTTTGGTCCAAAGAAGCTATCCGAAGGAAACAAAATAGTCGTCAACTGTGAGAAGCTCGAGACACGCGTAGCGCTGCTTGAGCACGGCTCGCTCGAAGAATATACTGTCGAGCGCTGCAACGATGAGAACATCGTAGGCTCCATATTCAAAGGCATCATCCGTAACATCGAACCTGGCCTCAATGCCATGTTTGTTGATATCGGTCTCGATAAGAATGCTTTTCTTCACTTTTGGGATGCAATCCCGGAAGCACTCGACTCCGGGCTTGAAGAGATCCAGCGCGGCGGCAAACCGAACCAGGGCGGTGGTCAGCATAAGGGTAGAGGAAAAGGTAAAGGTAAAGGCGGAAAAAGTAAGGGCGGTCGAATCCAGTCGAAAGACATTCCAAACCTCTACCCGGTAGGATCGGAAGTGTTGGTTCAAGTCACGAAAGGCCCGATCGGAACGAAAGGCCCGCGCATCACCACAAACATTTCCCTACCCGGCCGCTACATGGTGCTAATGCCGCGGAATGACCAACTCGGTATCTCACGTAAGATCGAAGATCCCAAAGAGCGTGCCCGCCTCAGAAAAATCATGGGCGAAAAGCTCACTGTCCCCGAAAAGATGGGGGTAATCCTTCGCACTGTTTCGGCCGGACAGAAGGTCCGCTATTTTGTTCGGGACCTCGCCATTTTGCTCGACGAGTGGGACGAGGTCGAAGAGGAAGCCGCAAGTTGTAAGGCGCCTGCCTGCGTTTTCCGCGAGCCGGACTTAATTGAGCGAACTGTTCGGGATTTTCTCACCGATGAAATTGACGAAGTTCTCTGCGATGACGAAGAGGCTGCGAACCGCATGAAAGACCTCATTGGGGTCATTTCGCGCCGCTCGAAGAACAAAATCCAGTATTTCCCGACTCAAACCCCTATTTTTGAAAAACTCGGGATTCAGCGCCAGATCGACGATGCCTTCTATCGTCAAGTGTGGCTGCCAAGCGGTGGCTACCTTGTGATTGACGAGACCGAAGCCATGATTGCGGTCGATGTGAATACGGGGCGCGCTAAGAGTCAGGATAAGATGATTCTCCAAACAAATATCGAAGCGGCGGAGGAGGTGGCGAGACAACTTCGCCTTCGAAACATCGGAGGTCTCATCGTGGTCGATTTCATCGATATGCGAGCGCGTCGTGACCAGATGACTGTCTACAAAGTCATGCGCGAACGGCTTCGAGCTGACAAAGCAAAAACTCAGGCTCTTCAAATTTCTCAGCTTGGCCTCATGGAAATGACGCGCCAGCGGCTTCATGAGAGCCTGAATATCACGGTGAACGAGCCCTGCCATTACTGTCAGGGTCGAGGCATGGTGAAGAGCGCCGAGTCGATGAGTGTTGAACTTCAACGCCGTCTTAATGGAGTTCTCGCCAAAGAAAGCTCCCCTAATGAGTTAATCGTGATCGTCCATCCCGATGTCATGGAGCGACTGCGCAAGCATGACGGTGAACTTTTCGTCGAACTTGAGCGACGTCACAATTCAAGACTCACCTTCCGAAGTGATGCGTCCTACTATCGCGAGCAAGTCGTGGTAGCTGATGCAAAAACGCAAAAGGAGATTCGTGACTAGGCTTTCAGTGGAACGCATTTGGCAGATTTGCTTGCCTACCGGGTCTATGCCGATAGAATTTTGGCATAAGTCAGTTGCTGAAACGTCCTTTTATAGAATGAAGGCGAATTTCGATGCCTTCCTACCCCTGAAATCCACGATGAAATCCCGGGCCCTTTTTCCTCTTGTCGCCCTCTTTCTGTGCGTCACCACTGCGACAAATGCTCAACTGAGAAGGCCTGGAATCGTCATGGTGGAGCGGGAGGATCGAACCTCAAGCCGCCTGAACAAGGAAAAAGGGGCGATCTATCTTGAGGAAATGATACAGGATCCCGTTCCGATCCAAGTCACCAAGCAGGTGGCCGCTTATTCAAACCTCTCCGGTGAGCGCTGGCTCGGAAACCTTGTCCCCAATAAAAACGCGGTGCTACTTGCCGTGAGCGAAAAAGCCTACCGTGTCAGAGCACTGGCTAAGCAGGGTCAGATCGCCGGCTGGGTCAGCAAAGCGGCGATCGCAGGACTTCCACCGGAGTTTGAGGAGAACCTCCGGCTTTTTCATGAGCGCTATGTCATCGTGAACGAGCTGATTGATAACCATCAGGTAGCTCTCGGAATGACAGTGGGAGAAGTGACCACTTCGATAGGACCGCCGGACAGACGCAGCTCCAAAGTGACTCAGGAAGGCCAAACCGCTACGCTGGAATACATTTCGTATGAACGAATCCCCCAAACGACCGTTAGCTACGACGCTTTTGGCCAGCCTTTTGCCAGCACTCAATACATCGAAGTCGAAAGTGGAAAGGTGAGAATTGAATTCGTTAATGACACCGTAACTTCGATCGAAGAAAGCGAAGGAATCAACTTCGGATCTGGTGGTGGATTTCGCACCGTGCCGACCCCTGTCTTTCTTTTCTAATCTTGTCGATCAGATTGGAAATTTCAGTGATTGCAGAACTTCCCCTGCAGAGACAGTGGCAGCGAAATTTCTAGCCAAATTCCGCACTCACGCTCGTAACCTGCTTTGACAATTGGGAGCATTGGTTTCTCATTGAACTCTCTGGTTCCCGAATCGGAGCCTAACCCGAATTACGATCAAAAATGGCCTACGAACTACCCGCCCTTCCCTACGCACCCGCCGCTCTCGAGCCGCACATCGACTCTGCCACGATGGAAATCCATCATGGAAAACATCACGCCACTTACATTGCCAAGCTTAACGATGCGATTGACGGCAACGCCGACCTTGGCGGCAAGTCGATCGAAGATCTCATCTCCGATCTCGGCAACATTCCTGAAGGAATTCGCGGAGCGGTGAGAAATAACGGCGGCGGACACGCAAATCACTCTCTCTTCTGGTCCATTATGGGACCTGCTACCGGTGCAGCACCTTCCGGTGACCTCGCTGCCGCGATTGACAGTGCTTTTGGCTCTCTCGATGCCATGAAGGACGCCTTCAAAGCAGCCGCTCTGACTCGTTTTGGCTCAGGTTGGGCCTGGCTCGTGAAGAAATCCGACGGCTCGGTTGCAATTACGAGCACCCCGAACCAAGACAACCCTCTCATGGGAGCAGCGGCAGACTGTGACGGAAGCACCCCGATTCTTGGCCTGGACGTTTGGGAACATGCCTACTACTTGAATTATCAGAATCGTCGTCCGGATTACGTCGACGCCTTCTGGAATGTGGTCAATTGGGATGCAGTCGCTGAACGATTCGCAGCGGCATAACCTTTCTCTTTCAGACTCCTGAATAGGAGATCAAACGGGGTGGACCTTATCAGGTTCACCCCCTTTTTTGCCCTTCTTTCGAAAAGGCAATAATATTTACAGGTACTCTTGAAGTTCAACAATTCCGAAACTTTTTTGGTCTCGTTTGGCAGCCAAATAGCTGTTTCACTGGGGAGGGTAAGATAAATTCGACATTTTTGTCAAAATACCCTTGCGACACCACTACATATTGTGCATTTTATTCAACGACCACCAGATATGGTGCTTTTCACCTAACTCTGCTAGTCTACCAACCTGCTTGTTTTTACCGCCAAGACTAGTTTTTCATCTGGATTCTGGAAATTTTAGCCAAGAGATGCTTAACCAATCTTAGCCTTCCACTAAACCGTTCCTAATTACCCAACCACCGCAACCTAAACGACCTCTCCATGGATAAATCATTCACAATTGGCACCCGCACCTTTGTTCTCGACCAGGACAAGGCTGAAGAAGCTTTTGCAGCAAAGCGCGTCATCAATGGACGTGAAACTGAAGCGTTCAACCTTCTCCCACTCAAATACTCGTGGGCCTACGACCTCTACGGCACGATGAAGGCAAATCATTGGGAGCCAGAAGATATCCAGATGCAAAAAGATATCGAGCAGTGGCAGGGCAGCGAGCTTAGCGACAGCGAGCGTTGGATCATCCGTATGGGTATCGGCTACTTCTCTGCGGCAGAAGGCATCGTCGGAGACAACATTCTCCACGTGATCCGCGAAAAGGTGACAGCTCCTGAACTGAAGCTTGTGCTCGGCCGCCATGCTCACGAAGAAAATATCCACGCGGACAGCCTCTTGTACATGATTTCCAGTCTCGGAATCAATCCACATGAGTGTGAGGCCATGTTTGAGCAGATTCCGACGATCAAAGCAAAAAACGAGTTTGTTACCGGTGTTTCGCGGTCACTCCGGCGCGACATGGATCTGACTCAGGTCGAAAATAAGAAGGCATTTGCAAAGAATCTTTTCCTCTTTGGGCAGTGCATGGAAGGCACCCAGTTTTACGGTCTGTTTGGTATGATCCTCAGCCTCTATCGCCAGAATAAGTTCCCGGGTATCGGCCAGATGTTCCGCTACACTCTGCGCGATGAGTCGAATCACATCGAGTTGCTCCGCAATCTCTTCATGGATCTCATCAGCGAGAACATGGAAATCTGGACACCCGAGTTCAAAGAAGAGCTTGCTGACACGATGCGTGAGGCGGTCCGTCTTGAGAAGGACTTCATCAATGACTGTCTCCCCGTGAGTCAGGTCGGCCTCAATGCCGAAGAATTTTGTCAATATATCGACTACATCGCTGATCGCCGTCTCGAAGGTGTCGGGCTGAATCCAATCACCCCCGGCGTCACGAATCCGTTCCCATGGCTCGCCGAGACCATGGACATCAATAAGGAGGCTAACTTCTTCGAACAGCGTGTCACTGAGTATCAAAAATCGTCCGTTCTTGCGAATGTTGACGATGACGACCTCTAGGCTCAGTTGATTCCACCCAACAGGGTTAGCTCCTTAATCTAACCCTGTTGAGCGTTCCTTTCCCCTTCCCCAATTCCGTTCCCCAACCGCACACTACCCATGATTACCCGAAACTTTATTGAACAAGATATCGAACTGCAGCGATGCGCTGCCACTCCTCAAGACATGAAGCCCCGCTTCAACTGGAGTGATCTCGCCGAGTCAGATGAGCCTTTCTCATCTCGCATTCAGGTCCAGGTAGGTGAAGAGCAATCAGAACTGAGCATCGCAAAAATCGCGGAAACGGTAGGAAAAGCGGTCACTGATCTGGCTCTTTCAAGAAAGCAGGATGACATTTACACCGACAGCAATCGTCAGCTTGTTTCAAGTATCGTTTCATCCGTCACTGAGATATTGCAGACGAAGGTCCAAAGTGAGGACAACGACACGCCCGTTCTACTTTCGGCTCAGGAATTGGCATCCATAATCGAAGTCGCTCTCGTGAAGCAAAACGCTCACGACGTCGCCAAGAGCCTTCTCTTTCAGCGGAAAAAAGCGACAACCGACCTGGGACTGGTTGAAATGGGAATGGAGAAGCCACTCTGCCGGGTGATTCGCCGGAGTGGAGAGGTTGTCGCATGGAATCCCAATAAGATTGAGGTAGCGGTTCGGAGTGCTTTCCTTTCGCTCGGGATGGACTCCTCTCCCGCGAGAGATATTTCCAAAGGACTTACCGACCGCATCGCAAGAAGCGGCCAGGAATTCATTCGCATCGAAGAGCTTCAGGATCGCGTTCAGGAAGAGTTAATGCGTCAGGGACACTTCAAAGTTGCTGAAGCCTACATCCTTTATCGTGCTCACCGCTCTTCCAATCGCCAACACGAAGACGAAGCGGCGACCGCCGAATCGGAATCGACTCAAGAGTCGATGATCGTTCTCAATCGTGCCGATGGATCGAGCGATCTCTGGGATGGTCTCGACCTTCGCAAGCGGATCGAATTTGCCGCTACCGGCCTTGATCTTTGCCTCTCTCAGGATGAAATCGAGCATGAGCTCCGCCGGGCGTTCTTCAATGAAATGACTGAGTCTGATCTCAAAAAGACGGTCATCCTCAACTCGAAGAGTCTCATTGAAAAAGATGGCGATTTCGCCAAATTCGCCGGCCGCATCCTCTTAACTTACATCTACGAGGAGGTCCTCGGATGGGACATCGTTCGCGATGGAATGGAGAATCTTGGAGCTTTCCACCGCCGCGCATTCAAGGCAAATCTGGTTCGCGGTGTTGAGATTGAGCGAATCTCTCCTCGCCTTCTCGAATACAATCTCGACAAACTCTCTGATGCGATCAGTCCGACTGCCGATCTTGATTTTGACTACCTCGGAATTCAAACGCTCTACGACCGCTATCTCATCATCGATAAAACCAGTGATGAGCACCGTCGAATCGAGACCCCGCAGCTCTTCTGGATGCGTGTTTCCATGGGCCTCATGGTTGGTGAAGAAGAGAATGCCGAAGATAAGATCGTCGACCTCTACCGCCTTTACTCCAGTCGTCGCTTCTGTTCTTCAACGCCGACTCTGTTCAATTCAGGAACCCTTCACAGCCAGTTATCCTCCTGTTACCTCTACAAAGTTGATGACAGCATTGAATCCATCATGCAGCGCGGGATTGCTGATAACGCCTACCTCTCGAAGTGGGCTGGTGGACTCGGAGGATCGTGGACTTCGGTTCGTGGAACCGGCGGTTACATCAAAGGAACGAATGGTGAAAGTCAGGGCGTGATTCCTTTCCTCAAGCTTCACAACGACCAACTCGTCGCGGTGAATCAGGGAGGTAAACGTCGCGGATCAGGCTGTGCCTATCTTGAGTCCTGGCACAATGACATCACCGACTTTCTTGAATTGAGAAAGAACACGGGCGATGAGCGTCGGCGTGCTCATGACATGAATACCGCGAACTGGATTCCAGACCTCTTCATGCAGCGTATGGAAGCCCGCCAGAACTGGACTCTTTTCCGCGCCAACGAAACCCCGGATCTTCATGATCTCTACGGTAAAGCTTTCGCGGAACGCTATGAACAATATGAGGCCGACGCGAAAGCGGGTAAAATATTCGGCCGCGAGGTTCCGGCTCTGGATCTCTGGAAAAACATGCTCAAGATGATCTTCGAAACGGGGCACCCCTGGATCACATTCAAGGATCCCTGCAACGTTCGAAGCCCTCAGGATCATGCAGGTGTGATTCACAGCTCAAACCTCTGCACCGAGATCACGCTGAATACATCAGCGGATGAGACCGCAGTCTGTAACCTCGGTTCCGTCGTGCTTGAAACCCACCTCAAGGACGACGGCGAACTCGATCTCGAGAAACTCCGTGAGACGATTCAAGTGGCCGTTCGGGCACTCGACAACGTGATCGACATCAACTTCTATCCGACCGAATCCGCGAAGAATGCCAACAGCCGTCATCGTCCTGTCGGACTCGGAGTCATGGGAGTCCAGAACGCCCTCTTCATTCGGGACGTTCCTTTCGCCAGTGATGCTGCAGTTGAATTCAACGACGAATTCATGGAGGCAATCGCCTATTTCGCCTATGAAGCATCCAGCGATCTCGCAGCAGAGCGTGGGAGCTATTCCTCCTTTGAAGGGTCCAAGTGGTCTCGCGGAATTATGCCTCCCGACACGGTCGACATGCTCGAAGAGCAGCGTGGAGAAGCGATCGAAGTTCCCCGCGGTGGGAAGATGGACTGGGATGCTCTTCGCGAGAAAATCCAAACTCAAGGCATGCGCAACAGCAATGTCCTCGCGATCGCTCCGACCGCCACGATTTCCAATATCATGGGAAGCACCCCGTGTATCGAGCCGACCTTCAAGAACCTCTTTGTTAAAGGGAATCTTTCAGGAGACTTCATTGTCCTCAATCAGTATCTTGTCCGCGACTTGAAAAAGTTGGGCCTTTGGGGACCGGATATGGTCGAAAGCCTCAAGTATTATGACGGTGAACTGACCGACATCGAGGAGATCCCGACCGAGTTGAAAGAGAAATACTCGACTGCTTTCCTTATCGACTATCCCTGGTTCATCGAGGCAGCGGCAAGACGTCAGAAGTGGATCGATCAATCCCAGTCGGTAAATCTTTTCCTCGCCACTCCGGACATGAAGACCTTGTCTCACATGTACCGTGATGCCTGGCACAAAGGTCTCAAAACGACTTACTATCTCCGCACCCTCGCCGCTTCTAACATTGAGAAAGCCACCGCGAAGGTGAATAAAGAAGTCCGCATCTCCGCTGGAGAGGCACCGGTTAAAGAGTTCACCGAAGCCGAGAAGCAACAGTGCTCGATCGACGCTTTGATGAATGGCGACGAGTGCGAGGCCTGTCAGTAGGCCCTCAGTCGATACCATCTAAATTTAAAGAGGGTGATCCGTAATCGGGTCACCCTTTTTTGTACCCCCCTTTACTCTATCGCATCTATCCTGCATCAACAGGATCGCGCCTGAAGTCTTACAAACTAAACTCACTCTTGGGCCTTATCGCATTTTCTTTGCATTATTAAGGTCTCTATCTTGATCTTAATTTCGTGGATGAGCGCGATGACAAAAAGTTCTTTTGCTTGTGGCTATCGCGTCCGATAGCATCCCTCCATGTCACTGTTTCTCGCCTCCATCTTTCTCGGGATCGTGCCGATGGTGATATACGCCCTCATCGTGTGGCGATTTGATCGGTGGGAGAAGGAGCCTCTTTCTCTCATATTTGCTGCCTTTCTATGGGGTAGTATCCCCGCCGTCATCTTTTCGATTATTGCACAGGTGATCATGGAAATCCCCGTCGCGGATCTCTCGAGCGATGCGGCTCTTTTTGGAGATCTCTATCAGGCAAGCTTTGTCGCCCCCGTCACCGAAGAGATTACCAAGGGACTCGGTCTTCTCCTGATCTTTTTCTTCTTCCGACGGGAGATCGATTCGGTCCTCGATGGACTCATTTACGGAAGCGTGATTGGTTTTGGATTCTCGGCCGTCGAGAATGTGCTCTATTTCGCCGGACAGACAGATCCCGAAGGGCTCATTTTTCTATTTTTTCTCCGCGCATTCGTCTTTGGGATGCTCCACGCCCTCTTCACCGGCCTCTTTGGCGTCGGTCTCGCCCTTGGTAAGTTTTCTTCGAGACCGATCATGAAACTCCTATGGCCGATCATCGGCATGGCCCTTGCGATGATCACTCACGCTCTCCACAACTATTTTGCGACTCTCGGGGGAGAGCATATTTTCTATGCCGTCATCGGCGTGACTCTTGGCATTAGCTGGTTTATAGGCACCATCGCAATCTGCCTTTCCCACGAAAACAAATGGATACGGATTCAGCTATCTGAAGAAGTCACGGATGGAGTGCTCTTTGCGGAACAGGCCACCGATACCGCCCATTTCTGGACCCGAAGCAATCTCACGATTTTTACGCAGGGAATGACTGCCTTGAAGCGCAAACGCCTCCTCCACGAAGCAACTGAACTTGCCTACGAGAAACAACGACAGCATCGCTTCGGAATTTCAGAGGCCTGCACTCGCCGCGCCGACATCCTCCGATCACGAGTTCGTGATCTCAGCCGACAGGATCCTCATTTCATTTCCGGGCGGATTCAGCCCGGCAAGATGCTCCCGCCGCCTTTACCGCCGACTCGAAAAGTGCCACCACCACTCTCCTGAATCGCCTTGGTGTACGCTTCCTCTGATCAGCCAAAAACTTCGAATTGCTCCAGAAAATGAACCCACTGCATTGGCCGCATCGCATAGACACCCTGCGAGTGGCGCCCAACCCCCGGATCAAAAATCTCCCAACCAAATTCTGACTCTCGACGTCCATAATCGAGTCGACGGATCCAGTTTCCGCACTCGTCTTTTCGCCATAAGTCAGGATCGTTTCCAGGAACAATTTCTGCAAAGTTCCAAACACTTTCAACCACTTCACGCTCGTAGCCACGAGCGACACTGATTGAGTATTGGGCCGCCGAAGGCTCGGAAACAACCCCTTCCATTCCCTCCTCCATTTCCCCTTCTGTCGGAGAAAGGACAACGTCTGATATCGACCCGTCAACGATGTTGGGATCTCGTCGATCTTTCACCGACTCATCAAGCACATCCCACCAATTGGGAAATTCGGGTTCCTCGCTGTCGTGATACATGATGATACTCTTTTGAACAGCATAATCCTAAATCTGAGCACGCCAAGCAATTTTTCTCACTCGATGAAAAATCACCCGGGATGATACTCCTGAAGAGCCTTCACTCCCATATCGGAATTTTTCAGAGAGCGGATCGAACGGGCGCACGCATGGGCGGCACGCAGCGTAGTGATGATTGGAACGCGCTCGGCGAGGGCCCCGCTCCGGATGCGAACTTCGTCGCGCCGCGGAATTCGACCGCTCGGAGTGTTGATCACCATCACGATCTCGCCATTCTTAATCATGTCGAGCACGTTGGGTCGTCCCTCAGCCAGCTTGTGGAGGCGGTGAACCGGAACACCGGCCTCAGCGAATCGATCGGCTGTGCCGGACGTCGAGAAGATGGTGAATCCCATGTCACTGAATCCTTTTGCCAGCTCCACGGCTTCGTCCTTATCGCGATCTTTCACGCTGATGAAAATGTTACCTTCCAGCGGCAGTTGGGAAGAAGCTGCCATCTGCGCTTTGGCGTAAGCCATTCCGAGATCTGCATCGATTCCCATGACCTCTCCGGTCGATTTCATCTCAGGCCCGAGACTGATATCGATGCCGGGAAATTTGGAGAACGGGAAAACAGCTTCTTTCACCGAGTAATGCTCAGGAAAGACCGGCTCGGTGAATCCCATCTCAGCCAGCTTCTCACCTGCCATCACTTTTGCAGCCAGCTTGGCGAGCGGAACCCCGATCGCTTTGGAAACAAACGGTACGGTCCGTGACGCACGGGGATTTACCTCGATGACGTAGAGCTCTTCATCCTTCACCGCGAACTGAATGTTCATGAGCCCGCGAACTTTCAACGCCACCGCCAACGCCTTCGCCGCAGTTGTAATTTCTTCGCGCATTAAGTCGCTCAGAGAGAACGAGGGAATGACACAGGCACTGTCGCCACTGTGGATACCCGCTTCCTCAATATGCTCCATAATTGCTCCGACCACGGTCGTTTCTCCGTCGGAGATACAATCCACATCGACCTCGGTCGCGTCTTCGAGAAAGCGATCGACAAGCACAGGGCGATCCGGGCTGACGTCGACCGCGTTCTGCATGTATTCGCGAAGCTCGTCGTCGTTGTAAACGATCATCATCGCCCGCCCACCGAGGACGAACGATGGCCTCACGAGTACCGGATACCCGATACGACCAGCAATAACGACAGCTTCCTCTGCCGAAACAGCGGTTCCGGCGGGTGCCTGCTTCAGACCGAGTTCATCCAAAAGTGCCGAGAAAAATTTCCGGTCCTCAGCCTGCTCAATGCTGGTGGGCGAGGTTCCGATGATGTTGCAGCCATGTTTCTCCATATCGGCCGCAAGGTTCAGCGGAGTCTGACCTCCAAACTGGACGATCGCGCCCCAGCACTCTTCCTGCTCATAGATGTTCAGCACATCCTCGAGCGTGAGTGGCTCAAAGTAGAGCTTGTCGCTCGTGTCATAGTCGGTCGAGACCGTCTCCGGGTTACTGTTCACCATGATACTCTCAAACCCGAGCTCCTTGAGCGCGAAGGCGGCGTGCACACAGCAGTAGTCAAACTCAATTCCCTGGCCAATCCGGTTGGGGCCTCCGCCCAGAATCATGACCTTCTTCTTGTCGCTCTCACGAGCTTCGTTTTCGATCCCGTAGGTCGAATAGTAGTAGGGTGTGTAAGCCTCAAACTCCGCCGCGCAAGTATCGACGAGTCGATAGGTCGGGATCACTCCCTGCTCCTTCCGCTTCGCACGAACCTCGTCGTGCCCGGAACCGGTGAGGTAGGCGATCTGCCGATCAGAAAATCCAAGCTTCTTGGCCCGCTTGAAATCGTAAGTCTCGAGATCAGTTCCGAGCTCTTTTTCGGCAGAGATGATGTCCTCGATGTTCTTGAGGAACCATGGATCGATGGCGCAAAGGTCGTGAATTTGCTCCAGGCTCATGCCTGCTTCAAAGGCAAGGCGAACAAAGAAAATCCGCTCGGCGTTCGGCGTCGCAAGACGCTCGCGGATGTAGGACATGTCGGGATTTCCATCCTTCCCGTCGCTACCAAGACCAGCCCGTCCAGTCTCCAGAGAACGGAGAGCCTTTTGCAGAGATTCTTTGAAGGTCCGGCCGATTGCCATGGCCTCCCCGACACTCTTCATCTGTGTCGTGAGGGTCGCGTCTGCATCACGAAATTTTTCGAAGGTGAAGCGCGGAATTTTCACCACGCAATAGTCGATTGTCGGCTCGAAACTGGCCGGTGTCTCGCGGGTGATGTCGTTTGGAATCTCGTCGAGGGTGTACCCCACCGCAAGCTTGGCCGCGATCTTCGCGATTGGAAATCCGGTCGCTTTCGACGCAAGCGCCGAAGAGCGTGACACTCGCGGATTCATCTCGATCACGATCATGCGACCGTTCTCCGGGTTGATTGAAAACTGGATGTTCGATCCTCCCGTTTCCACCCCGATCTCACGAATGACGGCAAAGGAAGCATCGCGCATGTGCTGATATTCGCGGTCAGTCAGCGTCTGTGCAGGGGCCACCGTGATGGAGTCACCGGTGTGCACACCCATCGGGTCAAAGTTCTCGATCGAGCAGATCACGACGCAGTTGTCAGCGTGGTCGCGCATGACTTCCATCTCGTACTCCTTCCAGCCAAGCAGTGACTCTTCGATGAGCACCTCGGTCACCGGCGAGAGATCGAGTCCACGACGGACAATGGTATCAAAGTCCTCTTTGTTGTAAGCGATTCCTCCGCCCGTTCCCCCGAGTGTGTAAGCAGGACGAATAATAAGAGGGTAGCTTCCGATTTCGGCCGCTATTTTATACCCTTCGTCGATCGTATGCGCGACGCCTGAGACCGGCATATCGAGGCCGATCCTCGTCATGGCCTCCTTAAAAAGGAGACGATCCTCACCCATTTCGATCGCCTCGGCTTTCGCGCCGATCATTTTCACCCCGGCCTTGTCGAGAAACCCCGAATTGTAAAGATCCATCGAAGTATTAAGCGCCGTCTGGCCTCCGAGGGTGGGCAGGAGCGCGTCAGGCTTTTCTTTCTCGATGATTTTCTCAACCACTGCTGGAGTGATCGGCTCCACGTAGGTCTTAAAAGCGAACTCAGGGTCCGTCATGATCGTCGCCGGATTCGAGTTCACGAGAACCACCGTGTAACCTTCCTCCTGCAACGCTTTACAGGCCTGAACCCCGGAATAGTCGAATTCGCATCCTTGACCAATGACGATTGGTCCCGATCCAATCAGAAGAATTTTTTTAATCGAAGTATCTCGAGGCATGAGGTTCCAGCTTAAATTTCTCACTCGTTGCATGGCGCGAGTGGATTCGCAAACAAGGAAACGTCTTTTCGCCACGTAATTCCCTGATTCGGCCTCACTGAGAGCAGCGCAACGGAGATGCGCCTACCTTTTCGCTTCTTTTCGCCTTATTGAGCCGATAACAGTTTTCAGATCAAGTCTCAGATTCCACTTGAATTCGTCGGAGTTTCTTCCAAGTATAAAACAGGTAACATTCGCCCTTCATGAAATTTCTTTCTGCACTTCTCGCTCTTGTCTTTGTCCTGCCGAGTTTCGCTCACGCCGAGCAATACGGTAACATCGCCCCAACGCTGAAGTGCCACTATGCACGGAAGGACCGGAGCTTTTGTAAAATCTTTCCTCAGTTTTCACTCAAACATAATATTTGCCGACCAACTCCTGAAGTGGTTGGAAACATTGAGTGGTGTCGCGAAGACATAACGATAACTGAGAGAATGGAGTGCGGAACCTTTGAGACCTACGAGGCTGTGACGATCACTTACCGCCCCGTCTACGACAACGGTGCCTGGGGAAAGAAGTTTTCGAAGACCTATCGCAAAGAGCCAACGCTCATCGTCCCTCGCCTTGCTAAGAATTCCATCAAGTAAGATAGCCGCTTCTTAGCGACTCCTCCGCGATGGAGTTCGATCTCAATGGCGAGCACCAACGCTACGCCTACAAGCTTCTTGCGGGCCTCGTCACACCAAGACCAATCGCCTGGGTCACGACCCAGGATGAAAATGGAGTTGTTAACGCGGCACCTTTTTCGTTTTTTAACGTCTTTGGAACCCGCCCTCCCATTCTCGGCTTCGCTCCCGGGGACAAAGAACCTGGAATCCCGAAAGACACGGCACGAAACATCAGACGCACGGGCGAGTTCGTCGTCAATCTGGTCGACGAAGCTTCTGCGGAGATCATGAACCAGTCGTCTCAGGAACTCGGCCATGGGGTCAGTGAGGTAGATCTCCTGAAACTGGAAACCACTCCCAGTGTCGATGTTTCACCTCCGCGGCTGAATGTTGCTCCGGTGGCTCTTGAATGCCGCGAGTGGTCCACCTTGGAAATTGGCCAAAATCGTCTCGTCATTGGGCTGATCGACCGCATACACACGCAGAACGGCGTGCTCGATCCCGACTCCCTTCTTGTGAATCCTAATGCCTTTTCACCCATCGGTAGAATGGAAGTCCCCTCCGGTTACTGCCGGACAAGCGATCGGTTTCAAATGCCCCGCCCTGACTGATTTACTCAATCAAAAGTCCGACACCGGTAGAGGGTCATATTTAATTTGGCAAAGTGAAATAATTCGCTTCATTCAAGAGCAGGCTTGCGACCATCGATTCCACCACCCAGTTGTCGCAAATCTCCAAAATACTCCTCAATTTCGTGGCTGAAGCTTCCACAGAACTACTTGGCAAAAACTACTTCCAGACCCGGGAGAAGCTGAGTGATGCGATCCAGTCATTGAACGATCTCAGTAAAGACAGCGGGATTGATCCGGCTCGACTTGCTCTGCTCAAAAATTTGCTCGCCAATCTCGAGGATCCCTTTCTCTTCGTGGTCGTCGGCGAGGTAAATGCCGGCAAGTCGACGCTACTCAATGCGCTGTTTGGCGAAGATTTTTGCAACACTGATGTCATCCCGACGACAGACCGGATCGCATTCTTCAAGTATGGCGAAGAAGCACACGAATTCGATTTCTCTGACGATATCGTCGAAGTCTTTCGTCCTAATCATTTCCTGAAGGATTTCAACCTCGTCGACACGCCGGGCACAAATTCGATCGAGTCAGATCACCAGCAAATCACAGAGCAGTTTCTGCCGATGGCTGATCTCGCTATCTTTGTTTTTTCAGTGACAAATCCATGGGGAGCCAGCACCTGGGATTTCCTCGACCGAATCCACCACCAATGGAAGAAGAAAGTGATTTTCGTCCTCCAGCAATGTGATCTCCGAACCGATGAAGAGGTCGCGGCAATTCTCGAACACCTTCAAAAGACGGCGCATCATCGCTTCGGGCAGCACTTTCCCACTTTTGCAGTTTCTGCAAAACAGGCTTTCCTCGCCAAGACCTCTTCGACGGGAAATGAAGAACTCTCCGGCGACAGCCAGATCGCCGGCCTTGAGCGTTTCATCTCCGGTATCGTCGAGTCATCCGAACCTCGCTTAATCAAGCTGATTCATGCCTGGCGTGCTGCATGTTTCGTTCTCGGTGAAATTAAAGAGCAGCTTGGCGCCGCCTCGGAAATCATCCGGGCCGATGACGAACTCCTCAGCGAACTGGAGCCTGCCAGCAAGATTCAGCAGGAGAGAACGCTGAAAAAGTGTGAACCGCTCTTTGAAGCTTTCGATCAGAGTTTTATGGCCGCGGGCCTTCAGGCCGAACCGCTGCTCGACTCGGAATTTCGAATCACCTCGGCTCTTCTCCCGCAGCGAAGGAGCGCCGAGGAAATCGAAGGACTCATCTTTGCAACGACGATGAAAGCGGTGCGACGCAGTGTCGGTGCTGGTTCCAATGCCGTGATGGAAGATGTTCAGCAACTTTGGGAACGGGTTTCCGATGAGATGCAGCAGCATTTCAATCTCGAATTGAGCGTTGGTGAAGAAGGCATGCCTGACTGGACGGCATCCCATGCAAGAATTCAGGAGCACGTCGAAGAAGCGACTTCGGAAGCTCTTCGAAGCCTCCATTTAAAAGATGAGCTCGGTCGACTTTTTGCCCGCCGCAGCCGCTCGATTTGGAGCTTCATCTTCACCGCGGTTTTAACCTTTCTTGGTGGGGTCATCCTTTCCATGATCGAACTCAGCCCCTGGAATGCCCTCGCCTTCGCGCTCTCCGCGATCCTGCTCGCGCTCGGAGCCATCGTCGGGGGTCAATCGGTTAAACGCACCCGTTCCTTTTACTCCTCTGTCATCGAAGAACACCGCGAAAAAATCGCCACGACTCAGCGTGACGCCTTCGCTCATGCAACCGCAGCGTTCTACGCTGATTTCGTGAATCTCTTCGAGCCCCTTCGCAAGGTCTGCCGGGAGCACCGCTCAAAATATGAGCCTCAGCTCGACGCAATCAAAAAGACCGAAACAGCCCTCGGCCAACTAGAGCAGATTCTCTCTCCGGTCGAGAAAGCGCTCAACTCCCGGAAATAGCCGAGGAGGTATTCTCGAATGCGATCTCAACGAGGTCGCAAATGATATGGCCTGCAATCAGGTGGCACTCCTGAACTCGTGCCGTCACTTCGGAAGGAACTTCAAGGTGGAGATCGGAAATCTCCCCGCATCGACCTCCTCCAGCACCGGTAAAAGCAAAACAAGTGACTTCGGTGGCCCGGGCAATTTCCAGCCCCTTGATGACATTTGGACTGTTTCCCGAAGTCGAAATTCCCACCACAATGTCCCCCCTCCGACAGAATGTCTCCACCTGGCGGGCGAAAATTTCTTCGAAGCCGAAATCATTCCCGCATGCGGTGATCACGGAAGTGTCCGTCGTGAAGGCCAGTGATGGAAGCCCGGCTCGATTTCTAGTGAAGCGGACGACCAGCTCTGCCGCGAGATGCTGAGCGTCAGCGGCACTTCCCCCGTTTCCAAAAAAGCACACCTTATGTCCCTCCTTCAGCGCGGCGATGCATTGTCCCGCCATTTCGTCAATGACACCGGAACAGGCTTCTTCGAAAGCGGCGACCGTCACGGTATGCTCTGCGATTGTCTCTTGAATCAGTTCGGATGAAGTGGACATGAATAATGGGGGGTAAAATTAAGATAATGGGATCCCATTTGGGTATTCCCGAACAATAGAATCAAGTAGCTCGCCTCTCTCAATCGGGCTCGTGCCCAGCTTTCCGACGACGATGCTACTCGCTAAATTTGCAATGCCGGCCGCTTCCGACGCGGGAAGGCCGGCACAGAGACAAAGGGTGTAAATCGCAATCGCCGTATCGCCGGCTCCAGAAACATCGAAAACCTCGCGGGCTTTCGCCGGCATTAGGACCGGTGCCTCTCCTTCAGAAAAAACGAGCATTCCCTGCTCTCCCAAAGTGAGAAGAACTTGATGACAGGCCCACTTTTCGAGCAGGGCATGACCCACCGCGAGGAGCGATTCGTCGGCGAGCGGATCAAGTCCGCTGTCCCGATTGAGATCTTCCACTCCTGCGCAGGCGAAGGCTTCAGAACGGTTTGGCTTCACTGTGGTCACCCCGCGCCATTCGATCGGATTCCCCGGCTTCGGATCCACCGTGATAACGAGGCCATGGGGCTCAGCCGCTTTCAAAAGCGCCTCAACCAACTCCGGGGTGATGAGTCCTTTCCCGTAATCTTCAATGATGATTCCATTGAGGTCCGGGAGGACAGACTGAAGATTTTCCATCAGGGCAGAAACTTGCCCTGCCGAAATTGAGCGCCGTTTCTCCCGGTCAATTCGAACGACCTGTTGTTGACGGGCGACGACGCGGGTCTTCGTGATCGTCGCCATCCCTTCGTCCTCCAAACAAAGACCGGTGCCGATTCCGCATTCCATGAGCGTGTCCGCGAGAAGTGCACCGTTTGGATCCTTCCCATAAAGTCCCGCGAGTTCAATGTGAGTCCCAAAAGGAGTGATATTTCGCGCCACATTGGCGGCACCGCCAGGGTAACGGGATTCGCGCTGCACCTCGACAACCGGGACAGGAGCCTCGGGAGAAATTCGCGCAACACTGCCCCAAATAAACCAGTCCAGCATGACATCTCCGATGACGAGAACTCGCTGCTTCGAAAACTGTTCGAGCAGAGCCTCTGGACTGATGAATGAGCCTCCCATATTGTGGCCGCTAGGCTAGAATGGACCGTTCCCGATTGCAACCCATCGCTGGTCATGATCTTCCGGGAATATTGGGGGGGGAATTGATCCAGAAAGTCTTGAGGAGTTGCTCGAGCGAGCTTAGTCGATCCGGTTTTGCCGGAACAGCGAACGTTTGCTCCGAACCGCTACGACAAAGGAATGAATACTCCCAATGCATGCGAGCGGAAGAAAGACGACGCCAGCAGAAAGCGCGATAATCGGCGATACAAATCCCGCGGGATACACATCATACTCGTGAGCCAACCACGAATCGACGACCTCTAGCACCAGTCCCGAAGCAATTAAGCCGAATCCCAGAAGACACGTAATGAGTATGCTTCCTCTCCAGCGCAAAGTCCGATGCTTACGCCACAGTGAAACCGGGACCACCGCGTAGACCACGCAGATGAAAAAGGTGAGAACTAGAAATGGACTCACCAACATCAAGAGCACGATTGCTAAAAGACACGCTCCCGTCCTAAGGCTGGATAGTCTAAAAATCTTGGGGCTCTTAGCCATTCTTGAGAAGGACATCAAAAAGCTCTTAACCCTGACGGAGAGCGGAACCTAAGCACCTCGAATCTCAGTCCGGATCTCTCCAGGCCGTGTCACAGAACCGACTGACACCTCAGCCTCGCGCTCTTGGCCGAGCCACTCGAGGAGGACGCGGACACGATCCTGTCCTTCGATGATTTTGGTGACGACCGTTTTCAATCCAGTCATGGCTCCTTCGGTGAGGATCACTTCGTCGCCTTCATGAATCGTCGCTTCGATCACTCTGACTTCATTTTCATCCTCCGGAAATTCAGCTCTCATTTCCTCGATCTCAGCGGCGGTGATGGTCGCGTAGTGATCAGCGAACTTAAGCACCCCAAGGACTCCGGAGGCGGCATTAACGGCCCGGAGATCAGTGATGAGATCAAACCGGGCAAAGACATAGCCGGGGAAAAGAGCTTCGACGAACCAGACTTTCCCCCGCTGGGTCGACTTCTGATAACGGATCCGGGGACAGAAAACCTCGTCCAGATTCGCAAAGCCCTGAAGATGGCGGGCGGCAAGGTGCTCACTCTTTGGCTTTGTCCGGACACAATACCATCCGGTTTCCGGGGGCTGGGAGACTTCTGACATTTCGATTCGTGAGAAAGTTCGGCAAAGAAAACCTAAGACGGTTCCGGCCGCAGGGAAAGCCGGAATCCCCCTCTCCGCAAGCCCCCTTGAAGCCTTGCGAAACCGAAACTTATCCCTTAACTGTCCTCTCCCCTTTGCTATGGCTGAAACCTCCGATCAGACGCCACCTGAGCGCGCCCTCGACATTGCTAAGTCATCTTCCGACGAGCTCGCCGGCGACCGCCGACGTGTCTTCCGTCGTCTCCTTTCCTATATCGGCCCCTACCGCTCGCGCCTCGCGTGGGGAATCCTCTTTGGCGTTCTTGCCGGCTTGGTGAACGGCGCTTTCCTCCTCGTTCTTCAGATTGTTTT
>JARGOD010000187.1 GCA_029210205.1 Verrucomicrobiales bacterium
GCCTGCATTGGTGATAGCATCACTTACGGGGCTGGAATAAAGCAGCGAAAGATCAACAGTTTCCCGGCACAGCTCGGAACAATGCTGGGCAAAGGATACGAGGTGAAGAACTTTGGCGTCAGCGCATCCACGTTGCTCAAGAAGGGGAATAAACCCTATTGGAGCCTTCCGCAGTTTGAGGCGGCACAGGATTACCAACCTGACATCGTCATCATAAAGCTTGGCACTAATGACACGAAGGCCAGCAATTGGAAGCACAAGGCAGAATTCAAGGCTAACTACTGTGAGATGATAAGAGTCTTTCAGTCACTCGAAAGCAAACCTGACGTTTTGATATCTTACCCAGCTCCTGTTTTCCCTGAGGGTGAAAGATGGAAATGGGGGATAAAAGACACGACAGTCAAAGAAGAAATAATCCCTCTGATTAATGAAATTGCGAAAATGACAAGCACGAATGTCATCGACCTCTATAAACCTCTGGCCGGGAAACCTGAGCTTCTGCCTGACAACGTTCATCCAAACGCAGCGGGTGCTAAAGTGATAGCAGAGACGATATTTTTGGCTATTTCAAAGGAGACCTAACAGGTCGCAGCTGAAGATTCGCGAATCATACACTGGCTGCCAATTTCCCGGGGAAAGCGGCAACTATAACAGTAAACCTCGCCTGCCCTCTCAAGGAAGAGCGAGGTCAGTCACAAAATAAGCGACCAACGGTTCCTTAAAGATGCAGTAGGGCCCTTGCTGCATCGGAGATACTCGGCGCAGTGGGCCGGTGTGCGCGCCACAGATTAGGATGATAGGGAATCGGCGTATCGCGGCAATTGTGCCTCTGCGGCGGTGCATCAAGAAGGTGGAATCCCTCTGAAACGACTCGCGAAACCACTTCCGCGGCGACACCACCCCAGGGGAAACCTTCACCGACGCAAAGCAATCTGCCGGTTCGGGCTACTGAGGCGAGGATCGTGTCCGTGTCGATTGGCTTCACGGAACGTAAATCGACGACCTCAAGATCCCATCCCTCCTTCGTGAGATCATTCGCGACGCGGAGACATTCGTGCAACATAGCACTGTAGGTCACGATCGTGGCATGACGTCCGGGGCGGGCAATTCTGGCTTTTCCGGTCGGAAGCGCCTCCTCAGGCAATCCTTCTGCTTTGAGGTGATAATAGAGAAACTTGTGTTCGCAAAAGATCACCGGGTCATCGATTTTCACGGCTTCGATAAACATGCTGTAGGCATCTTCAACCGTCGCAGGAGTCATGACGACGAGACCGGGATAATGCGCATAAATGGACTCGAGATTCTGGCTGTGAAAGGGACCACTTCCCTCTGTCCCACCTGAAGGGAGACGCACCACAAGCGGACACGGGATACCTGTGCGGTAGAAGTGAGTTGCCGCCTGATTCACAATCTGATTAAACGCGATACTCGAAAAATCGGCGAATTGCATTTCGACAATCGGTCGCATTCCTTCGATCGCAGACCCGATAGCGGAACCGATCATTGCATCTTCGCTGATGGGCGAGTCGAGAACCCTGCCGGGAAACTGCTTGGAAAGATTCTTTGTGGCTTTGAACGCGCCGCCGAATCCTGCTACATCCTGGCCGTAAATGTAGACCGAGTCGTCCTCAGACAGCACTTTTGCCTGAGCTTCGCGAATTGCCTCCAGATACGTGATTGCCATAGAAAGGGTTGGCGGCAACCCTTGCCTCAAGTTCAACGATTCGCAACCGTCTCGCTCGCTTTCCTTTTGAGGGGACGATTTAAGAAATCTCGCTCACTTTGACAGATCTTCCCTCTCTTGCCGAGAGATCGCAGGCAAAGAGAACGCGAAACGTCTCGAGAGCCTCACCAATACTCGTCCGGGGCATGTCCTTGCCTTCGTCAAGAGCATTGAAAAACGCCTGAAATTGATCAGCGTAAGGGTGATCAGCAACATCGCCTGAGTCAGCCATCGCCATAGGCAGGTCCGCCCATTTTTTGTCTCTCAGCCCGAACTTGGTCGAGTAGAGCTTGTTATCAAGCATGCTGCCTTCACTCCCCACGAGATGGGTATGAAAGTAATAAGGCTGAAGGCAATCGATCACCGAAGCCACTTTTCCAACCGATCCATTCTTGAATTTCAAAATTGAAGCCGTCGTCGTCGCGTATTCATACTTCTGAAAGATCTCATTTTTGGAAGTGGTCTCGTAAGCCGTCACTTCTTCAACTTCGTTTCCCATGCAGAGAAGAAGCGCATCAAGCGCATGACAACCAGCTGAGAGAAGGCTACTGCCCCCCTTTTCCTTCGTCGTATTCCAGCGATACTGCCCATACCAGGGACCGATACCGTGGTAGTAATCCACTTCCCCGTAGTGCACGTCACCGATAAGGCCCTCATCAAGGAGTTGAGTCGTTGTCAGGAACTGACTGATGAAGCGAAGCTCAAAACAGACACAGGCTTTCACTCCGTTCGCGACGATCGCGTCGTGAATCGCTTTGCAATCCTCCCACGAGAGTGCCATCGGCTTTTCCAAAATAATGTGTTTCCCGGCATTCGCCGCTGCGACAGCCTGCTCTCTATGCTGATCAGGATAGCTCGTGATTGAAACGACATCGATATCGTCCGAGGTCAGCATCGCATTCAAGTCCGTGTAAGTCTTGATCTCACTGCCGTGGGCGGCCGAGACCTCCGCATCATCGAGGCTCCGCGAGGAAAATACTGCCCTCACCGATCCCTGCTCTGTTGAGTTGATTGCGTCAGCATGAGCTGTTGCGGCCCATCCGTACCCGATAATTCCTACACGATATCCCATGGCGAAGACTGAAGCGAATCCGGCACTATCCAGCAACGGAAAAATGGACTCAATTGCGCTCTCCATCGCCGCGCAAAAATGAATTTCGGCGGAAGATCGATAGAGAAGTCAAGGCGGCGCAGTGCCCGATGCCGCTATCATTTCGCTAGTCTACAAAATTCGAACCCTCGCGGATATCGAATGACATACTAACAAAGCCC
>JARGOD010000062.1:0-18570 GCA_029210205.1 Verrucomicrobiales bacterium
CCTGGGAGGAGCCACGCTGTTTCCGCACGGCTACATGCCGCTATTCATTTTTGAACAGCGCTATCGCGACATGCTTTCATACGCCCTTGAGAGAGAGCGCATGTTCTGCATTGGGCATGCCTTGCCGGACATCGATACCGATGAACACCCCGATCCGGTTCATCACATCACGACGATTGGCCTAATTCGCGCCTGTGTCACCCACGACGACGGAACGTCTCATTTGATGCTCTCGGGACTCCAGCGAGTTGAGATTCTTGGCTGGGAGCAGAGTTCACCTTTCCGCGTTGCAACCATCGTTCCGCAGCCTTCTCGAGTCGATGATCTTACCGTCGTTGGAAACCTCGCCCTGGAAGTTGTCGATCTTTGCGGTCGTCTCTGCGGTGAGGGAAAACTGATGACAGAACAGCTCAGGGAGCATCTCAAGGGAATTGATGATCCTGCAGCCATTTCAGATGTCGTCGCTCAGAGTTTTCTCAATGAACCGATTGAGCGACAGCGTATTCTTGAAATGCTGAGTGTGGAGGAGCGGCTCCGCTTCCTGTCGGTCCACCTCGGGCAACTTCTTGTCGACAGCTGAGTGGTTTGACTGGGCAGGCTTTTTCCGTTGACCCGCTCCTTATCTCTTTGCTAATAAGCGAGTTCGTATCGGCATAAAGCCGATTTTCGAAGACAAACCCGCTTATATGACAAAACCCACCCCCCTGATACAAACTCTTATCATTCTTCTCACCCTGTTTCTTGCAGGTGGAACCCTTTTCGCACAGGAGGCTGCCGAATCAGCTCTCGATACCGGCGACACGGCGTGGATGATGACTTCCACGGCGCTCGTACTTCTCATGACCCTGCCGGGACTGGCCCTCTTCTACGGTGGCCTCGTGAGAGCCAAGAATGTGCTCTCAATCCTCATGCAGTGTTTCGTGGTTGCTGCGGTCATGTCGATTCTCTGGGTCGTTTATGGCTACAGCCTCGCGGCCGGCGACAGTTGTCCCTATTTTGGCGACTTCAGCATGCTGATGCTGAATCACATGCAGGAAAGCACTCTCGCGGGCACAATTCCCGAAAGCGTCTGGGTCACTTTTCAGATGACCTTTGTCATCATCACCCCGGCTCTAATGGTCGGAGCCTTTGCAGAGCGGATGAAATTCTCGGCGGTTCTCATTTTTTCCATCATCTGGACAACTCTGTCCTACCTCCCGATTTGGCACATGGCCTGGGGAGGTGGTCTTTTCCACGACTGGGGCGTGATCGATTTCGCCGGAGGAACCGTTGTTCACATCAACGCAGGCGTAGCCGGCCTCGTCGCCTGTATTTTCGTTGGAAAACGGAAAGGCTACGGCTCATCTGAGCTCCATCCTCACAACGTGCCATTCGTCCTTATCGGAGCCTCACTCCTCTGGGTGGGTTGGTTCGGTTTCAACGCAGGTTCTGCCGGTGGTGCCAATGAGTCAGCCGGGATGGCGATGATTGTCACTCAGGTCGCGACCGCGGTTGCTGTTCTCGTCTGGATTGCTCTCGAATGGATTCTCTTAAAGAAACCAACTGCAGTCGGTGCAGCTACCGGCGCTGTCGCCGGACTTGTCGCAATCACGCCTGCTTCAGGAACGACCGACATTACGGGTGCGCTAGTCATCGGAGCAATTTCCAGTCTTCTCTGCTACTTCTGCGCAACAAAACTCAAAAGCGCGCTGAAATATGATGACAGCCTCGACGTCTTCGGTGTCCACGGTATCGGCGGTATTGTCGGTGCTATTTTGACCGGAGTCTTTATTCGTGAAGGAGCTGAAGCTACCGCAGGAATCGCGCAGACTTTTGCTCAGTTCAAAAGTGTCGTCGTCACCATTATCTGGAGTGGTGTCGCAGCAACTATTGCTCTTTTTATTGCAAAATTCACTGTCGGCCTCCGTGTTCAGGAAACTTCCGAAGAGGAAGGGCTCGACAGTTCTGCACACGGCGAGAGCGGCTACACCTTGTAGCGCCTCTCGAAATCAGGAAGCAGCTCCCCATCAGTAGCTGCAAAAACTAAAAACCCCGACCGGATCGCTCCAGTCGGGGTTTCTATACATTCAATGACACTGCTCTTTAGACGCCTGGGTTCACAATAAATTAGAAAAAAGGGTAAAAAAATTGCTGGATTCGACTCTTGAATCCAAGATTCATCACACTTCATGAGTTTTCGCCTCTTCTTAGTCCTCTGTTTTCTAGTCCTGCTGGCCGAGCCATCAATCAAGGCAGGAAGCAAATCAAAACCCAATATTGTCTTTTTTCTTGCGGATGATCTCGGCTGGACCGGGCTGCGCAGCTTCGGGAGCGATTTCTACGAGACGCCGAATCTTGACCTTCTTGCCAAGGAGGGCATGAAGTTCACGGACGCCTATGCCGCCTGTACTGTTTGCTCCCCCACTCGGGCTTCGATCCTTACAGGTCAGTATCCCGCCCGCCTCAATCTCACAAGCTTCATTCCCGGACAGGAACGACCCTTTGCAAAAATGGAGATTCCGGATTGGACGAAGGGACTTCAGAAAAGTGAAACGACTCTTTCCGAAGCCCTGAAGACTAGCGGTTACAAGACTCTCCATATTGGAAAATGGCATCTTGAATTCCCGAATCGACCGGATGATGGCCCGATGATGCACGGATTCGATTTCAGCGCGGACAAGCCCCCGGGATCAAAGGGCTTTTTCCTTTCCGGAAAAACGCAAAAAGAGCTGAAGACTGAGCAGGGCTATCTAACAGACTACCTCGCGGATCTCGCCGTCCAGAAAATAGGCGAAAACAAAGACGCACCCTTCTTTCTCTACTTCGCCTTTCACGTTCCGCACACTCCGATTCAAGGACGGGCAGATCTCGTCACCGATTTCGAGGCCAAAGTTTATCCCGAAGCGATACATCGGAATCCAACCTACGCGGCGATGGTAAAAAGCATGGACCTCGCCGTTGGCCGGGTCATCACAGCGCTTGAGGAAAACGGAATCGCCGATAATACCATGATTGTCTTCACTTCCGACAATGGCGGCCTGACCCAGCGATACGGAAAGCACGATGAATTCACCGAAAATCTGCCTCTCCGTCGAGGCAAAGGATCCGCCTATGAAGGCGGCGTCCGTGTCCCGACAATCGTAAAATGGCCGGGATGCACTATCCCCGGTAGTGTTAGCAAAGAACCGATCAGTTCAATCGATTGGATGCCAACCTTTCTTGATGTCGCCGACTTCGAAACAGAAGAATCTCTCGCCAAAGTGATCGACGGCGTCAGTCTCGTTCCGCTTCTGGAGCAGAAGAATGAATTTCCAGAGCGGGACATCTTCTGGCATTTCCCTCACTATCATGCCGGGGGCGACGGGCCTTACAGTGCGATCAGGTCAGGCGATTGGAAGCTGATCGAGCGTCACGAAGGCACGATCCTCGAACTCTATGATCTGGGGAGCGATCCGGGTGAGACGAAAAACCTTTCGACCACGAATACTGCAAAGGCTCACGAATTGCAGGATAAGCTTGCGATATGGAGAGAGGAAGTTGAGGCCCAAATGACGATCCCAAATCCTGACTTTGATGCAGAACGGGAACTTGAGTTAAGACGAAGAAAGTGACTTCACTCTTCTGCTTCTAAGACAAAATTTCCTTCACGACATGCCCGTGCACATCGGTGAGTCGGAATCGTCGGCCCTGATGAAAATAGGTGAGCCGCTCGTGATCAATTCCTGACAGATGCAGAATCGTCGCCTGAAGGTCGTGCACCGCAACCGGGTTTTCTGCAACGTTGTAGCAAAATTCGTCAGTCGTTCCGTAGCTCATCCCCGGTTTCACACCGGCACCAGCCATCCACATCGTGAAACAGCGTGGGTGGTGATCGCGTCCATAGTTAGTATCGGTCAAGGTTCCCTGGCTATAGATTGTCCGACCAAACTCCCCACCCCATATCACAAGCGTGTCTTCAAGGAGCCCCCTTTCCTTCAGGTCAGCGAGGAGCGCGGCAGTGCCCTGGTCGGTTTCTTCGCAGCGCAGCGCAAGTTGCTCGGGAAGCTTTGAGTGTTGATCCCATCCAGTGTGATAAAGTTGGATAAAACGAACATCCTTTTCAGCGAGGCGACGCGCAAGGAGGCAATTCGCAGCATAGCTGCCGGGCTGACGCGCAGCTTCACCATAGCGTTCTAAAGTGGAATCAGGCTCATCGCTGAGATCAGTCACATCCGGCACTGACATCTGCATGCGGTAGGCCATTTCGTATTGCGATATTCGCGTCTGGATTTCCGCATCCCCGGTCTCGTTGTACCGAAGTTCATTCATCTGCGAGATCCTGTTGAGAAGATCGCGGTTCCGCTCTCTAGGTGCTCCACCCGGATCCTGAAGAAAGAGCACAGGATCGCTTCCCGAGCGCAGTCTCACACCCTGATGCGAGGTCGGCAAAAAGCCGCTCCCCCAGAGCCGGGAATAAATCGGCTGAGCGGCATTGAAATTTCCGTTGGAAACGAGGACAACAAAGGCGGGCAAATTCTCATTTTCCGAGCCGATTCCGTAGCTCATCCAGGAACCAAGCGAGGGACGCCCAGGCTGCTCGTGCCCCGTCTGGAGGTAGGTAATTCCCGGGTCATGGTTGATCGCATTGGTGTAGACCGACTTGATGAAACAAACGTCGTCCGCCTGCTTTGCGAGGTGAGGCATGAGCTCGCTAATCCAGGCCCCGCTATCTCCGTGCTGTTTGAAATCGAAGATCGAGCTAGCGACTGGAAACGAACTCTGCTTTGAGGTCATCCCAGTGAGACGCTGGCCCATCCTGATCGAGGCCGGCAGTTCTTTCCCCCGCATTTCATTCATCTTCGGCTTGTAGTCGAAGAGATCCATCTGCGACGGTCCACCGCTCTGGAAAAGGTAGATGATTCGTTTCGCTTTTGCGGGGAAATGCGTCTGTCCCGGCGACAGTCCCGGCGCAATCTGTGCTCCCCCGCCAAGGAGATTATTGAGACCGAGGGCTCCGAGCGAAAGCCCACCCGCCTTCGCGAAAAACTGACGGCGGCTCTGTTGATGGAGTTGGGAAAGATACGGGGTCATGATTGCTATGTAGTTAATAGCTGGCCGAGCCTATAAATTACGCGGTTTCCCCCTTCATGTTCCCCGCGATCATGGAAGTGCGGAACTCTTATCTGTGAGATATTCACAGATAAGAGTTGTATTTCTGATCACGGGCCGATAATCTTCTGCCATGGCGCAACCATCCTCTCATTCAATTCCTCGGGATGAGCGGGAGTCTACAGAAGAGCCGAAGCCGGTCTATCGCACCATCCCTTTGCCATCCCGGGCAAGTAAACCTTCCCTTCGGACAAGCTCATTATTTGCTGCTTCATTCCGAACGACAATTGCTCGTCTGACAAAACGTACTCCAATTTCACCGGAGGCAAGAGCACGACGACAGGAATTGTTTCAATCCATTGGAACGACGCTGGTGATCAACTTTATTCTGATACTAGTCTTATTGACTGTTCACCTTGATCTTCCGCAACGCGATGTTGAGAGTTTCATCGTTGCAAAAGCGGCGACTGAAACAAAAGCGAAAGATCCTTCAGCCGCATCCGCCGCTGTTGCCACTCCGGCGGCTGACTCAGCTAGACTATCGGCAGCAGAACGAGGCGCGATTGACATTCAGACAAAGATTCCCCCAATCATTACAGCACCTTCGCTGACGAGCGTCCAACAGGAGTTCGAATCGTTCGCCGCCGACGATCCAAACGCCTTTTTGGGACAGAGCATTCTAACGAGCGAATTTGCAGAGATTCGTAAAAAGAAGAAGCAAAGTGCCAAAAATTTCGTCGAAAGCAAAGGAACGAAAGCTCCATCTTGGGCAGGATCGGGACAGGGCAAAAATGGAATCGGACTCGAGGCGATCCGAGGGATTTTTGACGGAAATCTCAGCGGAGACGGATCGAACGCCGTTGTGTTTCTCGACGTATCCGGCAGCATGAGAGACGTCAGCCACGAGGTGAGCTACTTCATGCAGGCAAATTACAAGAGCGCACTCGTCCATGAAGTAGGAGGATGCTCGATGAAGCGATTGACTGACCCTTTTCCGGCGACGCTGATGGCGGGAAAAGAGAGCGATCTACGCACCGATTACTACTTCGTCTGTGATCTTCTCGACGGCGAGACAAAGTATGTCATCGACGCCATGAAGCGATTCCTAGCAAAGACTTCCTACCCGAGAAGATTGCACATTGTGAGCTTTGATCGGCGTCCCGGGACCCATTTGAGACAACTTCTCAATGAGACTGGCGGAACGTTTCTCTATGGCTTCAAAAACCCGTTTTAAACTGGTTTAGATCTTCTGGAATATCAAAATCCGCCTACTCCAGCTTCCAGAGCTTTTTCTTCCGCTGGAAGTCGAAATTTGGAACACGGTGTTCTTCGAAATCGGTGACTTGTTGCAAGCCTTCCGGCACGACCTTCGCGGCGGCGATTCTCTCCTGCAAGCGGGCGCTGAGCGAAGATTCTAATTCGGCAAACGTAGCTTTTCCGGCCAGGTTGTTCATTTCCGCCCCGTCGGCTTTGTGGTCATAAAGCTCGCGCTCGATCACACCGTCTTTCCCCTTCCATTCCGTAAGTCGATATCGTTCTGTTTTCAGACTGTAACCCTCGGTTCGGAGGGTAAGCTGAGAGAGCGCATCCACTCGCGGGCTTGCCGTGGCCTCATTGAGTGCAGGGACGAGGCTGACTCCGGAGCAATGATCAGGCACGGGAAGACCGGCAAGTTCCGCAAGGGTAGGATAAAAATCAGTCATCTCGGCGGGAGTGTTTGTGCGATGCCCGACGAGGTCCTGCCCCGGTGCACGAATGATGAAAGGCACCCGGGTCGCGTTTTCAAAGAGGCTGAGCTTTTGAAATTTCCCATGCTCGCCCATGTGATAGCCGTGATCAGAAGTAAAGAGAACGATCGTGTTCTCGTCAAGGCCCTCCTCTTTGAGCGAGTCAAGGACCCGGCCGAGTTGGGCATCGGCAAAAGAAATAGAGGCGTAGTAGGCTTGCAACACCTGCTTGCGCTGCTCATCGGTCATGTTCTTTTCCTCAGGGCGGACGACAATCGTGCGACGGGCAGTTGGAGGAATCGAGTCGAGGTAATTTTCCGGAATCTCCGGCAAGATGATCTCATCGAGCGGGTAAAGATCGAAGTAATTCTTCGGCGCGACGTAGGGCGTATGCGGGCGGAAAAAACCCACCGCGAGAAAGAACGAGTCCTCCCGTTTCGCATGCCATTTTAGTCGTTCGATCGCTTCGTCGGCAATCATGCCGTCGGTCTGGTCGTGATCGGAGCCGGGGGCAGCCCACCAGCTCAGCGTCGCACCAAAGGTCCCGGGTTTCAGCGTGAAAATTTGGTCCTCGTCAAGCTTGTCGATCCCGATTGGATTGATCGTGTGATCCCAGGAATACGGGTCATCATGGCCTCCATTACCCATGTGCCGCGGTACTCCGTAATGGTAGAGCTTTCCGATGCGCGTCGCAAAGTAACCCGCATCTCGAAAGTGCTGTGGGAGCGAAATCACATTCGGCAGAGTCTGCCGGAGATAAACTGAGTTCGTCTGGATAAGGGTCTGATCAGGATAGAGCCCCGTCATAAACGATGCCCGACTCGGTCCGCAGAGCGCGAACTGACAATGAGCATTGTCGAACTGGACGCCTTCCTCCGCAAGCCGGTCGAGGTTCGGCGTTTTTACGAGCGGATGACCATAGGAGCTGAGATCACAATTCAGGTCATCACAAATGAGGAAAAGGACGTTGGGGCGCTCCTCCGCGATGAGAAAAGAAAAGGAGGTCGTCAGCAGAAGAGTAAGAAACGGCTTTAGCATGCGAAGACAGTGCGAAAACATTGTCGCATTGTCTGCTCCGCATTTGAGCTAAATTCATCCGGCACGCCTTATCCCCTTGGTCGTCTTGAATCCTGCGGAACCCGACAGCGAAAAGTCGCCGCCTTTTCCCATCTTCCTGATCCATGTGCGGGAATGTATCTCTAAATTCGAAAACGAAGAAGCAAGCCTCCACGGATGGATCAGCTTACGGCGTTCCCTTATCCGACTCAGGCGCACCTTCCAACGGGTCAGAATGTTGAAACCCTCTTCGGGAAGTTCATCACCGATAATTTCAGCGAATGTCGCCATCGAATCTGATTAGTGCACAAGTGCATCAGGCACTGTCCCGGGCTCTACCCTTTAATGCCACCGCACTTAATGCCGCGTGATCGTCTCGCTCAGATTGAAGAAAAGGCGGTTCACCATCGTGAGGCCGAGAAGGCGCTCCTGCGGCAGAGCTTCGTCGTGCGGGAGACGCCCAACCGTGAGGATATTAGTGCTTTCATCATCCGAAATTCTCGCGCTTTCACTCTGGAACAACTGCGTCGCAATCGACATCTCTTCACGACTCGGTGAACGCTGGACGATGCGTTCGAAGGCATCATGAATGAGTTCTTCGTTCGCAGCCTCCGGCTTTTCGTGAAGGAGGCGTTGCGCTAGACTTCGTGCCGCTTCGACGTAGGTATCGCCATTGAGCAACGCGAGAGCTTGCAGCGGCGTGTTCGTGTTTTCCCGGCGGACAGCGCAGATCTCGCGCGAAGGAGCGTCGAAGACAGACATCATCGCCGGCGGAGCGGCGCGTTTCCAGAAAGTGTAAATGCTGCGGCGGTAGACTGCATCGCCGGGCGAAACCTCATAAGTCATCATGAACCCAGGGCGCTTCGTCAATTCCTCCCAGATCCCAGCGGGCTGGTAGGGATTAACGCCGGGGCCGCCCACGGCGGGATTGAGCAGGCCACTCACCGCGAGCGCCTGGTCCCGGATCATTTCCGCCGAGAAACGACCACGTGGACCACGGGCGAGGTAGCGATTTTGGGGGTCTACTTTCTCGATCTCGGGGCGAGTCGTGGAACTCTGGCGATAGGTCGTGGAATCGAGGATGAGATTTACAACATGCTGAAGATTCCAACCTGATTCGATCAATTCTACCGCGAGCCAGTCGAGCAAGGCAGGATGACTCGGCCATTCTCCCTGAGCACCGAAATCCTCGACTGTCTTTGTGATTCCGACGCCGAAAAATTGATCCCAGAGGTGGTTCACTGCGACACGGGCCGTGAGCGGATTCTCACGGCTCGTCATCCACTGCGCGAGGCCCAGACGATTCTTTGGATACGCATCCAAATATGGATTCAAGGCCTCGGGAGAACCCGGCGCAACAGGATCGCCGATCGGCTGATCGTAGGCTCCGCGGTCGAGGACGAAAGCTGGCCGTGGGACCTCCATTTCTTCCATCACCATCACAGGTGGGATCTCCGCTTTGAGCTCGGCGTGAGCGGTCCAGTCTCGCTCCAGAGCCTTCGCAGTTTCCGGTTCAGTCTCGCCGAGGAAAGCGGTCGCGATCGCCTGACGGTCGTCGCGGCTCAGCTTGTTCTCAGGCTTCTTCAAGACCTCGCTGAGGCTATCGGAAATGTCCTTGATCTCATCGAGTCGGGAAAGCGAAAGGGCGACGCGACCGTAGGAATGAAGATGCCATTTCGGGCTGAAGGTAAGGACGACACGAAGGGTCCAGTCGTCCTTTTTGCCGAAGGGCTCTTTCATCGTGGCGACGAGGGAACGATCTTCCGGCTTTGGGTGAAAGAAGCCCCACCCAGCCCCGCCAGGCTTCTTGATGAGATTGGAAGCAGGATAGTCCTCCTGCTCATAGCTGGGGCTCACTTTTGCGAGGGATAGCGCGCGTTCCGAGCCGTCGGGAGCGATTTCGATAAGATCGAGTTGCGAGAGAACGGCGTTGCCATTAGCCGAGCGTCCCGGACCCTGTTTCGGGAGTGAGTCATGCCGTAATGCTTCAAGGAGCAGGCTTCGCCAGCCAGCACCTTTCATAGGGATCTCAAAAGTGTAAACCTCCCCTTTCCCCGGTCCGTTCCCCGCGACTAGCCAGGAACCGTCTCCGAGATCTTCAAAGGTGAGTCCTTCCGTTCCGGAGACAGTCGCAGGAGCGAGCGGATTCCAACCGACAGAGCCGGACAGTTTGTTTCTCCAATCGAGAAAAGCCGCACGCCTCTTTCCGCCCTCGGCGAGCAAGGACTGATGGGTTGCATTGATCGCGGCGCTGAGTCGTTTCTCCTCTGCCTCCTGCTCTTCACTCGGGGCGAAGATGTAAGGCTGCGCAATGGCTCCCATCGAGGCTCCAACCCTTCCGCCTGTGGCGCGACCGCCTTCAGGAATGTTGTTGAAGAATGCGAACATCCGGAAGTAATCCTTCTGCGAGATCGGGTCATACTTGTGGTCGTGACACTTCGCGCACTCCATCGTGAGACCGAGGACGCTGCTGCCGATGGTGTTGACCCGGTCAGAGACATATTGAATGCGATATTCCTCCTCGATCGTGCCGCCTTCGATCGTGATGGGGTGATTCCGGTTGTAGCCGGTCGCGATGACTTGATCACGCGTCGCATTCGGAAGAAGGTCACCGGCGATCTGTTCGATGAGGAATTCGTCGTAGGGTTTGTTGTCGTGATAGGAGTCAATGACCCAGTCCCGCCACTTCCACATGATCCGTGGCGTGTCGTATTGATAGCCGGTCGTGTCCGCGTAGCGCGCCTTGTCGAGCCAGCGCGTCGCGAAATGCTCTGCATGATGCACGGAGCCGAAGAGTTCCTGTTTGATTGACGCGTAGGTTTCGTCGTCCAGACCCTCTTCAGTCACGGACCTAACCCTGTCAGGTCCCGGAGGCAAGCCTGTCAGGTCGAAGTGAATGCGACGCAGCAGCGTGTGCGGATCGGCTTCGGGGGCAGGTTCGAAACCGGACTCGTTCAGCTTTTCCTGAATGAAATGATCAATCTCATTTCTGGCTTGGTCAGGCCAGATGGCGGACGGCACGGCAGGCCGCTCGATCTTCGTGAAAGCCCAGTGCTCTTCATACTTGGCCCCCTCGCGAATCCAGCGCTCGATCTTGGCGACCTCCTCTTCAGTCATGCGGGGAAGCTTGGCCTCGGGAGGAGGCATCATGTCGTCCTCGTCGTCAGTCGTGATTCGGTAAAAGACCTCGCTCGTTTCCGGCGCACCGGGTTTAATCTGGTGCCACTTGCCTTCGGGGTCGAGCGCGGCATAGGCTCCTTCAGCGGTGTCGAGACGTAGTTCGGCCTCACGCGTGTTCGCATCGGGTCCATGGCAGGCAAAACAGCGATCCGAGAGAATCGGGCGAATGTCGCGATTGTAAGAAAGCATCTCGCCGTCCGCTGCTACCGGAGTCGCTTTGGCGGGCGGTCGACTCTGTGATCCGCTTTCAACGATTCTTGCCATCGTCTGCTCGTAGCGCTCTTCCGGATCGATCCGCAGCGGTTCCGCAATGGGAATCGGCTGGGTTCTAGCGGGACGTTCCACAATCAAAGGAGCATCGCGAGACGCCGGATGTTTCAGGAGAAAAAGGGTCGTGATGACGAGCGCCGCCGCTGCACTGCCTGCAAGAAACCATCGCTGACGCAGTCCGAAAAAGCGTGAAGGTATGGGCGATAGCGCGATGATCTCGCTCGAAGGCGATGCACCGCTATTCTCTCCGGCGAGGCGGGTGCTGGTCTCGAGCTGCGCATAAAATACGGTCCGCGCCTCCGCCGAACCGAGCAGGATCGCTTCGAGCTCAGCCGTTTCGACAGGACCTATCGATTCGTCGAGATACTTCCCGATGAGAAAAGCAAAGCGTGGAGGTAAGTCGGGATCGTTCATGCTTGAGTGGGATTTCCGGCGTACCGAAGGCAGTGGCGCAGGGATTTGCGGGCGCGGAAAAGAAGCTGGCTCACCGCATTCTCGTTCAGTTCGAGAATCGTGCTGATCTCTGCGAGCGACTGGTCTTTAAGATAAAAATGTTCCACCGCAATCCGTTGGCGGTCGGGCAGTTTACCGAGGCATTGATCGAGCGCCCCGGTTTCCGGAATCGACTCGTCGTCAGCGGACATCTCATCAGCCATGAGGTGAAGCAACTCCTCTCCGAAGACATGGCGGTCGCGGGAGAGTTTCTTACGATGCGCCATCACCTGAAAGTAGGCAATTTTTGCCGCCCAGGCCCAGAAGTTAGTCCCGTTTTCGAATTGCTCCCGCTTTCGCCAGAGAACTCGATTCGTTTCCTGAACGACGTCCTGCATGTCGGCATTGTTCCCGAGAAGCGAAAACACGTAGCCCCGGAGCCGGTGTTGCACGGACTCAATCTGTTCCTCATAGGGGTCGGGGAATTCTTTGATCGTCAAAGCGCTCATGAGAGTTGTTACAAGTAAATAGCCACTCTCAAAGTCTCCTTACGCGCCGAAAATAAAGTTCCGTAGCATGATCAAGCGTCTCTATCGCATCTCCTTCAAATTCATGGGTATTCTCGGACCGATTCAAGGAACAGCCGGAGACAATTTCCAAAGTTTGAGGTCATCGACGACAGCATGCTTAGCGACTGCGAAGACAAACTGGCGCTTTGTCTCATGACCAAACCCGGGAGAGGAATGAACCCCGACTTCCTTTCCGTCGATATAAACGGTCAGTGTGTCCCCTTCATGAACCGTGACGAGTTCATGCCATTCACCTGCGTCTAGATCGAGGGGGAAACTTTTACTCGCTGAGGCAAGAGCTTCATCCATTGCGGCCTTGCCCTCAGGGGTCTCTTTGTTGTCTCGCAGAGTCAGTTTAAAAACGCTTTCCCGCTCATCGACGAGCTTGAGAGAATCAGTTGTCATTGTCACTCCGTTGATGTGACCGGCCCAGACACTTTTGTCCTCTTTATCGTTGTAGGCCAGTTTCAACTGGTCGCCCTCTTCCAGTTTCATCCTCAAATACACGACAGCATCTCCGTAGGGTTCAGCTGTGCTGTGGACTGTCGAAATAGCGTGATCTGCTCTCGGTGAAATTGTCATGACCAACTCGCCGTCGACGAGATCGTTTTGCTTGTCTCCCATCGCGCGGCTTTTGCTGTTCGTGGTCCACGCTTCGCCGAGATCATCAGTCTCGTCAGAGTCCTCGCGATTGAAGTCATCCTCGAAGAGAATGGTACCTCGTGCCTCAATCAGCCCTGCGACCTCAGATGGGAGTTCCATCTCGGCGGCAGCATCGCCTTCTTCGTTTGATTTGATCCATTCCTGATCTTCAGAAGAGAGTTTGTCGATGGGAAGCGTAAAGCGTTTACGATCTGCTTCGCGCTGAATCGTGACATGAGTCTCTGTCGCGGAAATGAACTCCGCATCGACCGTGTTTCCATCCGTCGAGGTCCAGGTTCGAGCCGTGGCGAACGCAGTCAGAGCAACAAGTGTGACGACCAAAAGAGGGGTTTTCATGGGAATAACTCGTCCCGTTTCCCATTTTGCTCAAACCTGAAATTGTCGATGGGGTTACGAAGTGCCGACTCCTTGCTGCGACTCAACAGGGTTAGGTCACGGAGGAAACCCTGTTAAATGATCTCCTTACGGTCCCATTTTCCCGCCATCTCGTAGGTCGACGAAATGGATTTAACCCTCCAAAATGGTCCTGATGAGTCGACATCCGCACCTCTCCATCACGCTTTTCTGTATCCCTCTGGTAACGGCGATACCGCTCAGCGCTATCGAGTTCGAGAAGGACGTCTTCCCCATTCTGGAGGCGAACTGTCTCGATTGTCATGATGGCGAGACCCTCAAAGGCGGTGTCGGACTCGATAGCTACTACTACGCAAGCCTGCCGACCGACGCCGGCGAGAGCCTTTTTGTTCCCGGGAAACCTGCTGATTCCGTGATGCTTCATGTCGTCGAAGAAACCGATCCAGAGAAACGGATGCCGCCGAAGGGCGATCCTCTTACGGATGAGGAGATCGCGACGCTTCACGAATGGATCGAAGCCGGAGCGGTCTGGCCGGATGATGGATGGCGTCCGCCGGTGCACTGGTCGTTCATTGCTCCCGAGCTTCCTGCCTTGCCTGAGGCCGAGGCGATGCTGAACGCGCGGTCATCCAATGAGATCGATCGTTTCATCGCCGCAAAGCTTTCGGAGAATGATCTAACGATGAACCCGGAGACTAATCCCGCGCGCCTTCTCCGCCGCGTTTTTCTAGACACGATCGGGATGCCGCCTGCAATCGACGACGTGGATGAATTTCTCGAAGATCCCTCCCCCGCCCACTATGCGAAAATTGTGGATGAGCTTCTTGGCTCTCCCGCCTTCGGCGAAAAGTGGGCGACACAGTGGCTTGACCTCGCCCGCTATGCTGACTCCGAGGGCTATCAGCGGGACGCCCCGCGCAACATGTGGCCCTATCGTGACTGGGTCATTCAGGCGCTGAACGAAGACATGCCGTTCGATCAATTTTCGATCGAACAGCTCGCCGGCGATCTTTTGCCGAACGCAACCGAGTCTCAGAAAATAGCGACCGCTTTCCATCGGAATGCCCCAACGAACCTCGAGGCTGGAACAGATCCCGAAGAAGACCGCTATAAGGTCGTCGCCGACCGCACCGCCACCACCGGGATGATCTGGATGGGACTCACCGTCGGATGCGCCCAATGCCACAATCACAAGTATGACCCGATTTCGGCGAAGGAATACTACGAGCTTTTTGCCTTCTTCAACAACAGTCCGATGGAGACAAAGCAACAGGGCTCCAAGATGGGCATGTCAGGACTTCAGCACATTGGTCCAACCCTCGCCGCGACGAGAACAGAGGATGACCTCGCTTTTGAAAAGGTCGCGACGAAGACCTACCGCGAGGCGAAAGCGAAGGTGGAAACCGAGATTCGCGCACGGGCTGAGAAGGCTTTGGCCAAGCGCGATGATGGTCGCGAGGGACTGAAAGAGACCACCCTCACGATGATGGACAGCGAAGGAGAGCTGAGCACGAGCCAGATGAAGATTTTGCTTCGCGAAGTTCTCGGGAGAGACAACGAGATGTCGATCGAGCTCGAAAAGGTGGACATCATCGCCAATCGCCTGAAAGCGATGCGGGAGAAGACGGTGCGCGTCATGGAGGATTTGGAGGAAACTCGTCCCACCTTCATTGCAAAACGCGGTGACTTTCAGGCAAAAGGAGAGCAGGTCACCCCGGCGACTCCCGCCTCCCTGCACCCCTTTTCAGAGGAGTTACCGAAGAACCGCCTCGGCCTCGCGCAGTGGATCGTCGATCCGGCGAACCCACTTGTTGCACGAACCTTTATCAACCGTCTCTGGATCGAAATTTTTGGTCAGGGACTCGTCACGACTCCGGAAGATTTTGGGAGTCAGGGCGAGTTGCCAACGCATCCTGAGCTTCTTGACTGGATGTCGGTGACCTTCGTTGAGAAAGATGCCTGGTCGCTGAAGAGTTCACTGCGCCGAATTCTCCTTTCGGCAACTTACCGGCAGTCAGTGGCATTGAATGATCAGTATGCCGAGAAGGATCCAAAGAACCAGTATCTGTGGCGACATCCTGGCCATCGCCTTTCTGCTGAAATAATTCGCGATCAGGCGCTCAAAATCAGCGGGCTTCTCTCGAGCCGAATGCATGGACCACATTCCAGCCCCTACCAGCCTGAGGGGGTCTGGCGAAAAACGGCGGGTGCATCTGAGTCTCACTACATTTCAGCACAAGGTGAAGATGCCTACCGTCGTGGAGTCTACACGATTTGGCGACGCAACAACCACTACCCGAGCTTCGCTAACTTCGATGCCCCTGACCGCGCCGCCTGCGTCATTCAGCGCGACATCTCGAACACCCCACTCCAGTCGTTGACCCTCCTGAACGATCCTGCTTTTGTCGAAATGACAGAGGCCTTCGCGGGCAGGATCGTGAGCGAAGGCGGTGCCACTCTCGATGAGAAAGTAGATTGGGCGTTCCGCACCCTCCTTTCCCGAGAGCCGAAGGAATCGGAGCGACTCCTTCTCCACTCGGCTCACGAAAGCGTTCTCGGGGAAACCGGATCCGAGACGCTGGCGTTTGTCGAGCTCGCCACGATTCTGATGAACCTACACGAAACGATCAATCGCAGCTAGAGACATGGATACTTCTCCGCAAGATCTCATCAACCGCCGGAACTTTCTCTCCAAAGCCGGAGCAGGTGTCGGCTCGCTCGCTCTCGGATCGCTCCTTCAGGATTCGGCAAAGGCAGAAGCGATTCCTGAGCAATTCCAACGCATGGCGCCAAAGGCGAAAAGCGTCATTTTCTTCCACTTTACCGGGGCACCATCGCATCTTGATCTGTTCGACAACAAACCTGTCCTGCAGAAGTATGATCGACAGCTCGCTCCCAAAGAGCTTTTCGAAGGAAAGCGATTCTCATTCCTTCGCGGCCATCCAAAGCTCCTTGCATCGCCCTATGAGTTCACGAAACACGGTCAGGGTGGAAATGAGCTGTCCAGCCTTCTCCCTCAACTCGGGACTGTCGCTGACGAAATGTGCATCATCAAATCGATGCACACGACCGAGTTCAACCACGCTCCGGCTCAGCTCTTTTTTCACACTGGCTTGAATCGTCAGGGGAGTCCATCAATCGGTTCATGGACGACCTATGGACTCGGAAGCGAGTCGGATAATCTTCCCGCCTACGTGGTTTTCATGACAGGTAACACTCCGGGAGCTGGCGCCAATCTTTGGAAGTCAGGATACCTCCCGAGCGTACATCAGGGGGTTCGCCTCCGCAGCGAAGGGGATGCAGTCCTTTACCTGAACAATCCGGAAGGCGTATCCCGTGAACATCGTCGCCGCACGCTCGATAGCATCGAAGCACTCAACCGACAGAACTATGAATTGATCGGTGACCCGGAGATTCAGACTCGTATTGATCAATACGAAATGGCTTTTCGCATGCAGGCTTCGGTTCCTGAATTGAATGACTTCAGCAAAGAACCTGAGTCGACCCGTGAGATGTATGGCACCGGCGAATTTGCGGACCAATGCCTGCAGGCAAGACGTCTCGTCGAGCGTGGAGTGAGATTCGTGGAGCTCTTTCAGGGGAATTGGGACACCCACAGCAATCAAAACAGCCGCCTCACTGCCAATTGCAAAGAGGTCGATCAACCCATCGCGGCTCTCATCAAAGATTTGAAACAGCGGGGCCTCCTCGACCAGACCCTGGTTGTCTGGGGCGCCGAATTTGGGAGAACGCCGATGCTCCAGGGGGATGAGTCACCAGCGAAATGCGGTCGCGATCACCAGAAGGATGCGTTCACCGTCTGGATGGCAGGCGGTGGCGTCAAAGGAGGGATCACTCACGGACAAACCAACGACCTCGGAAACGAAGTTGCTGAGAATCCGGTTGAAGTGCGTGACCTTCATGCCACGATCCTACACCAGTTGGGCATCGATCACGAAAGGCTCACCTATCGATTCCAGGGATTCGATCAGCGACTTACCGGGGTCGAGGAAGCAAGAGTTTTGAAAGAACTTATTGGATAAAGTGTGATTTTTCTCCCCTTATAATCACATAAAATCATTAAATACCCTTGAGTTTTGTGCTTGGCAGTGCAATTCTGAAGGCATGAAATTTACCGTTGATTTAGAGGACCGGACTGTTGCGGACTTGATGCGGTTGACTGGCATCACCAAAAAGGGGCCTGCGGTTGCTCGCGCCGTGACCGAATACTTGAAGCGTGAAATGAACAAAGAGTTCGCGACTCGCGTCATGGAAGGTGAGTTTGAGGATTATCCTATGACGAACGACGAGATCGAAGGTGTAGATCGTTAGCTTCAAGGCTTCATCTATGGTCATTGTTGATACCAGCGCCTGGATCGAGTTCTTCCGCCGTGATGGTGAGCTGAAAGCGAAACTCGCTCTCAAGTCACTTATTGACGAATACGAAGCAACCCTTTGTGGTCCCGTCGAGATGGAATTTCTCGGGGGCGCTCGTCCAGCAGAACGGCCAAAACTCCAGGCTTGGTTCGACATCGTTCCTTATCTCTCGAACGACCAGAAACTCTGGCGCCAGGCTGCGACTCACTACGGAGCCTTACGTGCCGAAGGCCTCACCGTTCCGTGGAATGATGTTCTTATTGCAACGATTGCCATGGAATCGGGACATCGTGTCTATAGCGTGGACCAGCACTTCGACGCGATGGCTGCCATTTTGCCGCTACGACTTTATGTGCCCGGCTACAATGGCGGTTTCGCGCGTGAGTAGCCGAATGCGACAAGCATCCGTTTGATCCTTTCGCGAGAACGTCCCCGAGGCTAACCGGCACCGCCAACTTATCCCCTTTTCCCGCACCTTCGTCTCAGGCCCCAGCGTTGGAAGTCCTCAATACATCGAAGCCCAACATCCTCTCTGTCTTTCGCATGACCGAGGGCGAAAGGGTCAAGCGTTGACGACGTTTATCGAGGCTCCATGCTGCCAGGCCGCGATATTTGCGACGACTTGATCAATGAGACGGGTCCGCGCTTCGAGGGTCGCCCAGGCGATGTGCGGAGTGATAAGACAGTTTTTGGCGGTTCGAAGAGGATTACCTTTTTCCATCGGCTCTTTGCAAAGGACATCGAGTCCTGCGCCGCCGAGATGGCTGCTATTGAGTGATTCAGCAAGGGCGGCTTCGTCGACGAGGGGGCCGCGTGAGGTATTGATGAGCCAAGCTCCGGCTTTCATCGAGGCGAGACGCTCCGCGTTCATGAGG
>JARGOD010000062.1:18670-30505 GCA_029210205.1 Verrucomicrobiales bacterium
ATTGATGAGCCAAGCTCCGGCTTTCATCGAGGCGAGACGCTCCGCGTTCATGAGGTTATCCGTCTCCGGCGTAAGCGGACAGTGCAGGCTCACAACGTCAGATGTGCTGATGACTTCGTCCATCTGAACATAGGCAAAGTCGACGACCTTCTCGCGGGTTCGATTGTAGACAACGACCTTCATGCCAAGCGCAGCAGCCACTTTTGCGGTGGCCTGTCCAATCGCTCCATAGCCGATGATGCCGAGCTGCTTTCCTGACAGCTCCATAATCGGCGAAGTCGTGAAGGAAAAGTCCGCGCAGTTTTCCCAATCGCCTGACGCGACCGCATTACTGTGATCTCCGACGCGACTCGCCAGTTCGAGAATGAGCGCGAAGGTGAGCTGCGCTACCGAATCGGTGCTATAGCCCGGAACGTTCGTGACGACGACACCGGCTTTCTTAGCCGCCTCGATGTCCACGACATTCACACCAGTCGCAATGACTCCGATGTATTTCAGATCCGGCAGAGCCTCGATCGCTTCCGCCGGTATCAGTGCCTTATTCGTCAGCACCATTTCAGCTCCGGCGCACCTAGCGACGACATCTTCGGGTGCTGTTCTCTCGTGGATCTCGACATCACCGAGGGCACTAAGCCCATCCCAACTGAGGTCACCGGGATTCGCGGTGTAGGCATCAAGAATCACTATTTTCATCCGCCACTATCGGAAGCGTTGATGGAAAATCCATGATTTTTCCAACGAAAAGCCATCTGCGTATTACGAGAGGAGCTCTTTAATCACATGCGCATGCTCCACCCCGGTGAGACGCTGATTGAGTCCGCGGAATTTGAAGGTGAATCTCTCATGATCAATTCCGAGCAGGTGCAGGATCGTTGCATTGAGATCACGGATGTGAACCGGGTCCTCTGCAATGTTATAGGCATAGTCGTCGGTCGTGCCATGATCATACCCTGACTTCACCCCGCCTCCGGCCATCCAGGTCGTGAAACAGCGGCCGTGGTGGTCGCGGCCCGAGGTTGGAGATTCAAACTGTCCCTGACTGTAGACCGAGCGTCCAAACTCACCGCCCCAGATAACCAAGGTGTCTTCGAGCATTCCAAGCCGCTTCAAATCGGTTACGAGAGCAGCTGAAGCCTGATCAACATCCTGACACTGACGCGGCAACTGCGAGCGAATCGAGATATGTTGATCCCAGCCACGATGAAAGAGCTGAACAAAGCGCACCCCGCGTTGCGCCATGCGTCGCGCCATAAGGCAGTTCGCGGCGAAAGTCCCGGGACGACGGGCCTCCTCACCATAGAGCTCGAACGTCGATTCAGGCTCGTCCGAGAAGTCCGTCAGATCCGGGACCGAGGTCTGCATCCGGTAGGCCATTTCATAGGCTTCGACACGGGCGAGTGTTTCCGGATCCCCAGCTGCTTCTGCTTGTTGGCGATTCAGGTCACCGAGAGTATCGAGAAGACGGCGACGCGCATCACGCGAAACACCCGGAGGGTTCTTCAGATACAAAACAGGATTCGCCCCCGGACGAAGCATGACGCCCTGATGGCTGGACGGAAGGTAACCGCTCCCCCAAAGGCGGGAGAAAAGAGGCTGGCCCGGATTCTTCCCTGTCCCCTGACTGAGCAACACCATGTAGGCGGGAAAATTCTCATTCTCTCGACCCAGTCCATAGCTGAGCCATGCTCCCATCGAAGCATTACCCATCTGCTGCGAACCCGTATTAATGTAGGTTACGCCGGGGTCGTGATTGATCGCCTCGGTCCACATTGAGCGGACGATTGTCATGTCATCAGCGATGCCCTGCATGTGAGGAATCACATTCCCCATCCAGGTGCCACGCTCCCCGCAGCGCTTGCCACCCCAGAGAGATTTCACGACGGGGAAACTTGCCTGGCGGGCAGTCATACCGGTGAGGCGCTGGTCTCCACGAACTGAAGCGGGAAGATCACTGCCATGGTGCTTTTCGAGGAAGTCCTTTCCGTCAAAGAGATCGACATGACTCGGTCCTCCAGACTGAAAGAGGTAGATGACGCGCTTCGCCTTCGGCGCGAAATGAGGAAGGCCGGGAATTCCGTTCTGAGAAGTGGAAGCCCCTGCATCGAGCAGAGCCCCCTGCCCTTCCTGCGCCAACATTTGTCCAAGAGCAACTCCGCCGAGACCGGCAGCGGTTTTTCCGAAGAGCGAACGCCGCGTCATTTGCTGACGCTGCATTTCATCGAAGGTATGGGTGAGAGGTGTTCGATTCATGGCTGAGGGAAAAGTTCGTTGAGCTGAGTTTGGAAACGGGAAACCACTTCGGGGTGCTGGTCCGCAAGGTTCGTTGTTTCGTCAGGGTCCTGACTGAGATTAAAAAGTTGCACGGGAACACGGTCCCAGTCGTGCACGGTGAGATATTTCGTCGTGTCACTGCCGTCGTGACGACGGAGGAATTTCCAGTCGCCTTCTCGCATCCAGGAGTATTGCAGGGTCTCGAAAGGATTCCCCGGCGTCATGTTGTGAATCGAGTAAGCCGCTCCCTTCACGGAACCGCGTGTTGCTTCCATCAGGTCGATCCCGGGCAAACCTTCAGGCGCTTCAAAACCACATAGGGAAGCGATCGTTGGGAAAAGGTCGAGAGAGCTCGCAAAGCCTTCCTGCTCCGCCGGTTCGATTTGACCGGGCCATGAAAAGAAAATCGGCGTCCGAATCCCCAGTTCGTAGGGAGACCCTTTCGATTTCGGCGCGTAACCCGGCCACCAGCCTTCGGGTAGCGAAATTCCCGAATTATCTGCTGCGAGCCAACCGTTGTCGCAGATGTAAACGATGAGCGTGTTCTCGCGGAGTCCACGACGCTCAATGGATGTGACCAGTTCGCCACAAGTTTGATCAAACCACTCACACATCGCGTAGTATTTCGCGGTCCCGTCAGTGAGCCCCCGGCCTTCGTAGCGGGCAAGAATATCGGCCGGTGGGTTGTGGGGCGTGTGCGGAAGGAAGGGTGCGTACCAGAGAAAGAACGGTTTCTCCTCAGCTTGTGCATGATCAATAAACGCTTCAACCGGCGCGATCCCTTCACGGCCGATCTTCAGACCGACATCTCCATGTCGTCCGCCTTTCGCAGGGTCACCGTGAGTCATTCCATGAGTGAAACCTCCGTCGGCCGGAGTTCCCTCCCACCATTTACCGGACTGATGGGCAAGATAACCGCGATCAACAAGAAAGCGGATCAGACTCTCGTGCTCATGAAAGGCGGCACGAACAGGCCGATCCTCGGCATCGCGTTCCAACTTGCGGGCCGGAGTGACGTCATTCCCAACCACACCATGCTGATGCGGATGCAATCCCGTCACCATGGACGCCAATGATGGACGACAAAGTGGGGCGACGACATAACCTTTCTTATAGAGGCGACTCTCAACCGCAAGTGCATCGAGGTGGGGTGTTTGAACCACTTCGTTGCCCATGAATCCGTAGTCTTCCCATCCCTGATCATCCGAAAGAATGAAGACAACATTTGGGTGGTCAGCGGCACTTGCGATGCCAAGAAGAACACTAGCTAGCAATACCACTGCCGTGGAGAGGGCATTCCTGCGCTCATCATATCGTTTCAAGAGGACAGAAACCGGAGCGCAGCGGAGATAGCCGCAGGCAATGTCCTCTCTACGGTTTTCGACTCGTCGAATCATAAGCGTGTGAGGGTTTCACTGAGATTAAAGAGAAGAGCCGATACCTGCGTCCAAACAGCCTGCTGAACCGGAGGATGCGATTGATTCACCGGTGACTCCCCGACGGCGATCAAGGCGCGTGCTGCCGCGTTGTCTGCCGCATAGCGCCCCTGCTCATCGGTGAGAAATGATCCGAGCGTGTTCAGTTCAGAATCAGCAGGAGGGCGTCCGGTCACTTTCTCAAAGGCGAACTTGAGACGGTCGAGATCATCAAGTCCGGAACTCTCATCCAACAGTCGCGCTGCAAAAACCCGAGATGCTTCAGCAAACTGTGGATCGTTCAAGGTCACAAGCGCCTGAAGGGGAGTGTTGGTGACCCCACGCTCGGTGATGCACATCTCGCGATTCGGCGCATCAAAAGCTGCCATGCTCGGGTGAGGGCTCGTGCGTTTCACGATCGTGTAAAGACTGCGGCGATAGAGCTTCTCACCCCGATCCTGCACGAAGACCTGCTTCGTCGCTGGGGTGCTCCCAAAGTGACTCACTTCCTTCCAAAGCCCAGCCGGCTGATAAGGTTGGACGCTTGGCCCACCAATTCTCGGGACTAACAATCCACTCACGGCGAGCGACTGATCGCGGACAAACTCAGCAGCGAGGCGGAAACGAGGCCCACGGGCTAGAAGACGATTGTTAGGATCCTTCTCGCGCTGCTCAGGATTAGCGGATGAATCCTGTCGATAAGTCGCGCTGCTAACGATCTTCCTGATGAGTGCCTTCTGATCCCACCCGCTCTCCATGAACTCCACGGCGAGCCAGTCAATCAGCTCGGGGTGACTCGGCCACTCACCCTGAGATCCGAAGTCCGCTGTCGTCGCGACGATGCCGGTTCCGAAAAAGACCTGCCAGATCCGGTTCACGGCAACACGTGCGGTGAGAGGATTCTTCCGATCTACCATCCAGTTTGCGAGATCAAGTCGGGTTGCCTTTCCCTCTGCCTTCATTGAAAGGAGCACAGCCGGGGTCGCCGAACTCACCTTCTCAGTGGGCGCATCATACTGACCGCGGTCGAGGACAAAGGTCTCGCGAGGCTTTGGAGCGGTGTCCATCACCATCGTGGAATGGGTTTCGGTGAGAACTTTGATCCGCTCCTCCAAATTTGTGATGCGAATGCGCTCGCGTTCGAGATTCGGTGCCTCTTTCCGGAAAGCAGATAGAACCAGTTCGAAATCCTGATGTGACCACACCGCTCTGTCTTCTTGCAGCACCGCTGCAAGCTCAGCAGGATACGAGCTGTCGTTGTCTTCCCCGCTGAAAGCATCGATGCGCCACTGGAAGGGAAGCGAATTAGGCTGCCCATAGAACACCATCACTGAAAGAAAGGGCGTCTCCGCCGGATTGACCGGTTTATCAAAAGACACCGTTAGATGCGGCTGCTCGTCAGCTGCATTCGGCTGCCACCAATGGACGTTGCGCTCGTCGAGGACATGCGTTGGAAAATTCACCCCGTCACTGGAACTGGCCGTTGCGGTTGCGAGTTTGAGCTGATTGTAATACTCGACCTGCTTCGCTGGCTGGGTGCCTGCAGAAACTAGAACGGCCGTGATCTTCGGAGCATTCTCCGCATGAGGAGTCAGCTTTCCTGTTTCAGGATCGGGGAAGATACGAACACGGATACCGTTGATGGAATCAACGGCCGGTAACGTGAGCGCATGGCTGAAGGCATTAAGCCCCTTGCTTGGCTCCATGACGACGACTGATCCATCATCCGCCACCGAAAAGGGACCGGGGCGGTTTGGGCTGGAAGCGTCAAGGGTTTCGAGCCTATGAAGCGCAAACTGATTCCCGCGGGCACGTTCTTTTGTCTGTGCTTTTTCAAGCCACTGATCGAGTCCATCAGTAGTTTCATCAAGGGACTTCCTTAGCCCGGCGAGTTCCGCTTTCAAGGCTGGCAACTCGTGACCGGGGATAACGGTTTTCGCGAGAAGGTTTGGCATCGCGTTCTTCCCACCATTCCCGTCGTTCCCCTTGTCACTCAGTTCATTGAAGAAGGAAAAGAACTCGTAGTATTCCTTGATCGAAATCGGATCATACTTGTGATCGTGGCACTGAGCGCACGCCATCGTGAGGCCGAGGAAAACCTCGCTCGTAGTCTTGACGCGGTCAGCGGCATAGTTCGTCAGATTCTCCGCCGGGATCGTTCCGCCCTCATGAGTGATCATGTGATTCCGGTTGAAACCCGTTGCCACGATCTGGGCGGGAGTCGCCTCCGGCAAAAGATCACCAGCAATCTGCTCAACCGTGAACTGATCAAAGGGCTTGTTCTCGTTGTAGGCCTGAATGACCCAGTCCCGCCAGAGCCACATGTGACGACCGCCATCGATCGAGTAGCCATTCGTATCAGCGTAACGTGCCTGGTCAAGCCACGGCACTGCCATCCGCTCACCAAAGTGGGGCGAAGCGAGAAGTCGGTCGATCGCCTTCTCCCAGGTAGCCTCGCTGTCCTTGGAATAGTCGCTCACAAAATTCTGCACCTCTGCGTGGGTCGGAGGTAAACCGGTGAGATCGAAACTCAGTCGTCGAATGAGAGTTCGGGGATCCGCTTCTTCCGACGGCTCCATTTCTTCCTCTTTCATACGGGCAAGAATGAACGAATCGATTTCGCCATTCCCCCACTCTGCTTCCGGAACTTCCGCGCGAACGGGCTCCTCATAGGCCCAATGCCCTTCGTATTCGGCACCTTCTTCGATCCAGCGTTTAATGAGTAGTTTTTGTTCTTCGGTCAGTGCGAGATGAGACTCGGGAGGCGGCATCAGTTCATCCTCATCGTCGGAAATGATTCGCCACCACGCTTCGCTTGCCTTGAGGTCTCCGGGTACAATCGCGACGGTGCCGCCGAGGTCTGCCATGGCACCCTCGAGCGAGTCGAGTCGGAGATCGGCACGGCGACCATGCTCATCCGGACCGTGACAGTGAAAGCAGGTTTCGGAAAGAATCGGACGAATGTCCCGGTTGAATTTGATGGGACGATTCGGGGCGACGACAGGAACCGGCTTGTCTTTCAATCCCGGATGCTGCACCGAACCGGTCGCGTTGATTACTTTCCAGGGATCGCGCTCGCGGGGTTCATCAGCCAACGCGAGGTCCACACTCATCGGCGCATCCGTCGTCTCCATCTCGGTCGAGGGCTCTACTGCAACCTCATCTGGCTTTTTGTCGGACTGAGGCTTCAAAAACTGCGCCGCGACAAAGAGAACTGCCAGAACCGCCACCGCAGCGAGAAACCACTTTTTCGTCGACGGAAAAGTCGCTTCAGGATCTGTCTTCACCGAACCAAAGGCCGCTTCCTGCTCGATGTTCACCTTCATCCCCTCACCCGCTGCTGCGAGCCAGGTTTCCATTTCGCAGTGATCGAGGTAGCGATCCATCGCCTCCGGAGAGCGACGGATGAGCGCCTGAAATTCAGAACGCTCAGTCTCCGTGAGGGCTCGTTCGCTCAGGATCGTGATCCATTCGTCGAGTTGTTGTTGATCAGTCATGGTCAGGAAAGTTCGGTAAGATTGTCGTGATCGAGTTGCTGGTGCGATTCCTTACGGACGCAGTCGATGAGGTTTTGGCGGGCACGGTGGAGAAGCTGAGCCATCGCATTTGCTTTTCGCCCTGCAGTGTCGCCCAGTTCCTCGAGTGAATGGCCGGAAAGGTAGTAGCCTTCCACGGCATCACGCTGTCGACCGGGAAGCTTTTCGAGGCAAATTTGGAGAAGACGGCGCTTCCGCGTTTCTTCCTGCTCCCGCTCTTCGTGGCGTGTCTCGATCATTTGCTCCAAATCAGAATCGAGAAGCGGGACGGTCTCACGAGCCTTCCAGCGGCGGGCAGCGTTCCGATAGTGGTTGTGGGCAATGGCACGCATCCAGGCGACGACATTGGACTCCGGTTCGAAGTCGGCGCGCTTTTCCCAGGCGGTCAGATTCGTCGTCTGAAGAAGATCACGCGCCTCGGCGAGATTGCCGGTAAGACGGACGAGATACCCGAGAACGGGAACCTGCGCCCGTTCCATCTCCGCTTCGAGGGGATGTTCGTGTTGATGTTGCAAAGCCTTCACTCCATAAAGGGATGTCAGTCCCGGAGGTCAGCTTACGGTTTTGTTGGGAAACCTTCGATACTCGATCGCGTTAGGGAGGCTTCTTAGTCAACCCGGGGCTGCAGCCAGAACAAGTCAAATCACGCCAATAAGTCATCCACAACATGCCCATGCACATCGGTGAGGCGGAAATCACGCCCCTGGAAGTGATACGTGAACTTCTCGTGATCGAATCCAAGTAGTTTCAAAATCGTCGCCTGCAAATCATAGACATGGACACTCTTCGATGGATCGGCGGGCTGATAGCCAAACTCATCGGTCTCACCGTAGCTCAATCCTGATTTCACGCCGGCTCCTGCCATCCAGACGGTGAAGGCATTCGGGTTATGGTCGCGTCCAATCGCAGCCATTTCCATCCCGCCACGGTTCTCACGCATTGGGGTTCGCCCGAATTCTCCACCCCAAACGACTAAGGTGTCCTCCAGCAATCCGCGCTGCTTGAGATCTTTCAATAGTGCGGTAATCGGTCGGTCAATCGCCGCACACTTGTTTACGAACCCGGTCGTGAGACTTTCCTTCGGGTTCGCTCCGTGATGATCCCAACCCCAGTCGAAGAGCTGAACGAAACGAACATCCTGCTCAATGAGGCGTCGAGCGAGGAGGCAATTGTTAGCGAATGATTCCTCACCGGGTGAAGTCCCATACATCTCGTGAATGTAGTCCGGCTCGTCATCGATTGTCATGACTTCGGGGACGGACATTTGCATCCGGTAAGCCATCTCGTATTGCGCAATGCGAGTGAGGATTTCAGGATCGCCAACTTCCTGGTAACTCTTCTCGTTGATCCGATTGATCCAGTCGATTGCCTTCTTGTTCAGATCGCCTTTGAAGTCTTCAGGACTCTCTGAAAACAGAACTGGCGCGCCTTTGGAACGACATTGGACGCCTTGATAGACTGAAGGAATGAATCCACTGCCCCAGATGTTCTTTCCAGCGGAGGGATCTTTTCCACCTGACACGAGCACAACAAATCCCGGCAGGTCACGGTTTTCGCTCCCGAGGCCGTAAGTCGTCCATGCCCCGAGGCTGGGGCGTCCCGGTCTCGCAAAGCCAGTGTAGAAGAGCATCTGCGCAGGCGCATGATTGAACTCATCGGTTGTCATCGTTTTGATGAAAGTCATGTCGTCGACGACTCCTCGCATGTGCGGAAGTTGATCCGAGAGCCATGCCCCGCTTTGGCCATGTTGTGCAAAGGGGTAAACCGGACCGAGCATGTTCGGGACCCCGGTGAGAAAGGCGAATCGCTTTCCTTCGAGATAGGAGGCCGGACAGGGTTTGCCATCGACCTTCGCCAGGTCAGGCTTGTAGTCAAACATCTCCAACTGTGACGGAGCCCCTGCCATGTGCAGAAAAATGACCCGTTTCGCTTTGCCCGGAAAGTGAGGGTTCTTAGGCGCGAGCGGCTCAGTCGGATTCTGGATTCCCGCCTGCGCTTCTTTGCCAAGCAATTGCGAAAGCGCCAGCGCACCGAGACCGGTCCCGAACTGATTCAGGAGATGACGCCGCGTGTGCTGTTGGGAAAAGGCTTCGTTCGCCTCGCGGAAAAGGTTGTCGGTGTTCATGATTTGGTGAGGGCTTCGTCGAGGTTGAGGAGAATGCGGGCGACGAAACTCATCGCGAGTGTTTCATCGCCTTCGCTAAGCGCGTCCTGATAAGCGCTGCTAAGCATGTCAATGTCAGGGTTCGTTGCGGGCCGTGAGAGGACACGTAGAAATCCATAGCGGAGCTGGTCTTCGAGCTCGCCCGGTTGCTCTTTCATGAGAACGGCAAGTGAGTTTGCTGCTTCAACGTAAACAGGATCGTTCAGAGTCACGAGAGCCTGTAATGGCGTGTTCGTTCGGATGCGTCGCGGCGCGCAGACTTCACGCGCTGTGGAATCAAACGCGAGCATGGAAGGGTAAGGGCTCGACCGTTTCCAGAAGGTGTAAACGGCGCGCCGATATTGGTCTTCGCCCGGCGAGGTTTCCCAGGTAAGCTTGTTGTAGACGCTGTTCCAGATTCCGTCCGGCTGGTAAGGCATCACGGGTTTTCCGTGCATCTTACTGCTCAGCAACCCGCCAGCGAGGAGCGCCTGATCGCGGACTGTTTCTGCCGAGAGACGGAATCTCGGTCCCCGTGAGAGATACTGATTTGCCCGATCGGCAGCGAGCAGCTCGGGAGTCACCTTCGAGCTGCGGCGGTAAGCGTCGCTCATGACGATGTCTTTCAGGAGCGCTTTGATACTCCAGCCGCGATGTGTTTTGAAATCGAGCGCGAGCCAGTCGAGCAATTCGCGGTAAGTCGGCTTCGCTCCCATCGTGCCGAGATCCTCGACCGTGATGACTAATCCCTCGCCGAAAAGCTGCTCCCAGAACCGATTCACGGCGACGCGCGCGGTGAGCGCATTTTCAAGGGTCGTCATCCACTGAGCAAGCCCGAGGCGATTGGGTGGAAACTCATCCGACCAGGGCGCGATCGAAGCAGGTGCTCCCGGCTCGACTTTTTCGCCACGCACCATCCAGTTGCCACCGACAAAGACGTGTGTGTCACGCTGATACCGCTCATCAAGGTCAGTGGTCACGATGATCGGAGTTTTCTCCAACTGCCGCATCCTGGCGCGGCCATCCTCCAGGGCTTTACCCCGAGGATGAGAAAAGGCGCCGGAGGCAAGCCACGACAATTCCGGAGGATCGTAGAATGGCGTCTGCGGAACGCGGACTTGAGGCAACGCGAGCGCAATCGTTGCCGTATCCAACCTCTGGCGGTTTGCAAAACGTGGATCGTCGCTCACTTCAAGACGGAAGCGTGTCGTCACTTCCTCGCGGGCATTCGGGTAAGCGTGGCTGATTCGAAGACTCAACTTATCACCGGGAAGAAGATGGAGGGGCTTTTTCAAAGTCGCGACAGCCCAGGGATGCTCGCCATCATCACCAGTCGAAGCTTTCCACGCGTTGATGATTTCCTTGTTCACCCGCTTGTTGGCGATGTCGGAAAACTCATAGCCAGCTTCACCGGCGTTCGAATCGGCTGTCGCGATTTCGACCGTCGCCTTCTTCCCTTCCCGAATGCGATCGAGACGGAGGGAGTTAATGACCGCTTTACCATTCTCAGCATGGCTGTATTTCCCGGCGTCTTCGTCTTCCACCGGAAGAACGGTCAGCTTCAGTGCATGGATGATACCGGGTTTCGTGATCTCCGGAAACTCCAACGTAAATTTCTCTGAAATCTGTGGCGGCGTCAGCGCACTCACCATTCCAGTTTCGTCGACAGAGAACTCCGTGCCACCTGAGCCGACGACACGAATGCCCGGGTAAGGCTTCCAGCCATTTGCGTAAAGATCACGGGTCTCTTTTTTCCACCGTTCGATCAGATCGGCATGAGCGGGATCACTCGACCAGTCTTTGCGGATCGCCTCAAGGTGCTCCTCGAATTCAAGCCTCAAAGCCGCATGGGCGGCAGCGTCTTCGCGACGATGAGTGAAGAGGACGGGCGAGTCGTCATCACGATCCGCATCGGTCGTGTTATTGAAGATCGCCATGACCTGGTAAAACTCTTCCATCCGGATCGGATCATAGGGGTGGCTGTGGCATTGCACGCAATTCATCGTCACGCCCATGAGCGCCTCGAAGGTCGTGTTGACGCGATCCATCACTGCGGCAATGCGGAATTCCTCGTCATTGGTTCCGCCCTCGGTGTTATTCATCGTGTTGCGATGAAAAGCCGTCGCGATGAGCTGGTCGCGCGTCGGATTCGGAAGGAGGTCACCAGCTAGCTGTTCGGTTAGGAACTGGTCGTAAGGGAGATCCTTATTAAATGCGTCGATCAACCAGTCGCGATACAACCAGACATCTCTGGAGGAATCCTTCTCATAACCCTTTGTGTCGGAATAACGGGCAATATCGAGCCACATGGCGGCCCATCGCTCGCCATAACGGGGCGAAGCAAGGAGTCTATCAACCTGCTTCTCGTAGGCCGCAGCAGAATCGTCGTCGACAAAGGCGGCGATTTCCTCCGGTGTTGGCGGGACGCCGGTGAGGTCGAGCGAAAGGCGTCGCAGTTGCGTGTAGCGAT
>JARGOD010000188.1 GCA_029210205.1 Verrucomicrobiales bacterium
AGGAAGCGGACGGCGTCGCGAAGTGGTATGAGAACGATGGCAGCGGAAATTTCACGGCTCACCTCATCGGCATCGATCAGGGGAGCTATGATACCCGTGCCGTCGACATGGATCGCGACGGCGACCTCGACGTCCTTATCGCCGGTCACGCGAGTCAGAATGTGGTGTGGTTTGAGAATCCCCTTAAGTGAGAAGGCGATGACACGGAAAGTCCGTGCGCTTCGGACGTGACTCGCGTATCTCGGCGATAATGCTTTCTCCCGTCCCGAGCGTGTGGATTGGCATCACTGCACGGTGCTGGACGCATTGAGTTTGATTCTCTTTGAGAAAGATCGTCAGCAATCGGGATTGCTGGAACATTTGCGCCTTTAGTGCTCGATCCGGCTCATCGTATTCTTGGCATCTTTGATCGTTGTGAGGCGGTTGCTTACCGTTGCGACGAGTTCTCCGTTGTGCCAGAAGATTCGAATCTGGCGACGCTTTGCGTTTTCCATCTCCCAGATTCTATAACCGCCAGCGACCCATACGCCCTGACTGTCTGGCTTGTAGATCAGGAACCGGTCCTCGGTAAATTCCAGCATGATCTCTTCATCTGGTCGTTCCAGCTTCCACTTCGTCCCGACGAGAGACTCGACGGTAAAGTCTTTGTTCGAGGAATCTCCAAGTAACGCTCGGCCGGGCCGCAGCCGGTCAAGCTCGTTGCGAATCTTGACTGCCTCCTCGAGTTGGGCCGATGATGTTGCGTTCCTCAGCATCTGCTCAAGCTCCTCGACGTAGGTTTCGTCGATCGGCGCGGTAGCGCGCGCGGCAGCATCGTTTCGCCGGTCCTGGAGGAGGGCGAGTCGTTCGGACTTCACCTCGCCATCATTCGTTGCTTTGCGCTTTTTTACGAGGTCGAGCGCACCCTTCACTTCCAAGGCCTCATCGAGAAGGTTTGATGTCGTCAGGGTGTGGATGAGTTTCTCAAGTTCTTCGATGTAGCGTGCGTCTATCGGTGCGAGAACCCGCTCTGTTGCGGTGTCTCGCTGCGCCTTCAGTTTTTCGAGCGGATCGGGCGCATCATTTGCATACATTAAGCAAGGGAAGGCGAGAATGACGCACGCGATAATAACGCGTGCTGGTCGAATCAAAAGCTGATGAGTCATGGCTCGTTGCGGAGAGAAGGATTGCGACCAGTCCGGGAAATCGAGATGGACGTTGATAAAGGCGCCCGAATCCGGCCAATGGGAAAGAAGTGGTTTTTAAAGACTTAGTGCTGCGTAAAGGCCAGCGGTCAGGATGATTGGGACTCAGAGTAATGAAGAGTTCATACTCTGAGTTACTTCGACAAATTTTTTTACCAAAGTCAAGGCCTCAGGAAAAGCATGAAAGCAGGGCCCAGATACACCGGGTCGGACGGTTGCCAGTCTTGGTAAAGTCGTCGCCATTGACCCAACTCCGGACACGTCGAGCAACCGCCGGTGGTTAGGTAGCCATGCAAGTGGATTCCTCCCTTGGAGATGGATTCTTTCCATGGCCACGCAGTGCCTTTGCGAGAGGATAGTCCTGCGAGTTTCAGCATGGAGCTGGGTTCTGGATCCGCTCTTTTTGCTTGGATCATGACACGGAAAGTCCGTGCGCTTCGGACGTGACTCGCGTATCCCTCATCTAATGCTGTCGCCTGGAGATATCTACGCCCTCGCTGCCGGATTTTTCTGGTCGTTTTCAGTGATCCTGATGCGGATCAGCGGCTTTTCGATTCCGCCGCTACCGCTCACGTTCTTTAAGAGTTTCATCGCGATACTGGGATTCGCTGTCGTTTTTCTTTTCGTCGGTGGTCCCGTGTGGCCTCATTACGATGGCATGACCTGGGTTCGCCTCGTTGTTAGTGCCGTGTTAGGAATTTCAATTGCTGACACGATGTTTGTCGCGGCACTGAATCGACTCGGGGCCAGTCTTCAGGCGATCGCCGATTGTATCTACGCCCCGTCGGTCGCTTTCGTCGGTTTCCTTATGTTTGGAGAAGGACTCACCGCCTGGGAAATGATCGGGGGAGCGCTCGTCGTCTCCGGCGTGTTTGTCGGGATGGTGAAAACGAAGGAGATCAAAGAGCCGCGCGATCTTATTCTGGGGACTCTTCTCGCCGCAGGAGCACATATCATCATGGCAGTGGGGATTCTCATGGTCCGCGATGTCATCCAGGAGGGCTCGCTCGTTTGGATCGCCGGGTTCCGGTTCCTCGTTGCGACCGCGGCACTCGCGCTTTTCGCGATAGCACGCGGTGAAGGCAAGACTCTCGCCCTCGCCTTTCAACGTCGCGACACTTGGAAATACACGATTCCAATGGCTTTGTTAGGGCCATTTCTCGCGACCCTATTCTGGATTGCCGGCTTCAAATATCTCACGGCGGGGCGCGCCGCGATTTACAATCAGATGTCGACCGTGTTTATTATTCTGCTCGCCTGGCTCATCTTGAAAGAGCGTATGACGGCGAGGAAGACGATGGGCGTTGCCCTCGCGATTGCCGGTGCGGTCCTGGTAGGAATGGCAGGGTAGTGATTAGGGTAGAAGTTGGAGTGGCGGCTTTAGCCGTTTATGCGGTTGCTTCCGCCAAGGCCTGAAGGCCTGACTCCAACGGGAGGTTTTGTCGTCACCCGCCTGAAAAATGCCCGACCAGCACGGCGAAGGAATTGTTCGCGGCGTGGAGGAGAAAACACATTCGGAGATTTCCATTTTTCATCCGCAACCATCCGAGGACGAAGGAGAGGAAGAGCAGTGGAATGAAAAATGTGATTCCATGGACGATCGCAAAGATCACTGAACTCGCGATGAGAGCGACCTTGGTGTTCCACTTCTCTTCGAGGGCATCATAGAGAAAACCGCGAAAGAAGACCTCTTCATAAAACGGGATCGCGATGCCGACGATGAAGAG
>JARGOD010000189.1 GCA_029210205.1 Verrucomicrobiales bacterium
GTCACCGCCATAGACGTTCTTTGCGGCAAGATCACTCTCGCCGGAAAAGAGGTGACTCAACGCGACCGGAAAGAAGGCGTTCCCCTCCGGGGTGATGAACCAGTGACGACCATCGATTTCTTCCGTGCGAAAGAAGCCGGTAGCTTCAGTGCTGATGGTCGTGGTTCCGCCATAGGCGTCGGTTGAAGGCTTGGCAGAATCAGCGGCCGTCAGAGCGATGACCGCGACCAGGGTGAGGATAGGGATAGCTAGTTTCATGGAGTAGTTTTTAAACGCGAATGGGGAGGAATGGCCGCGAATGGCGCGAATGATTTCAAATAAAATGGTCGGTTAGTTCCCGGCCTCCTCGTGCATCTCCACCGCCCTGACATTCACCTCACGGATCACGTTGGTCCATTCGGTGAGGGGTTTCTCAAAGGGATCGAGGAAACCATTCTCGTTGCGCGGTGAGTCACCGCGTTCGGCCTTGTCCCACTGCTGGAGATACCCACAGTGGTGCCAGCCGATGATGTGCGGATCGGCCATCATCATTTCGAGCGTCTCTTTGTAAAACTCCGCGACCTCAGCGACGCTTCGCGCGCCGGTGCGGAAACCTTTGACGCCCCACTCCTGTTGCTCAGGTTGAGCAAAGCTGAAGCAACCATCCCCATTGAAAATGGGTTTCCCGGTCGCGGCATAAAGTTCCGTCATGACCGGTCCATCGTCGGCCCAGCGTCCATAAGTCTGCACGCAGATCGCATCGACGTGCTGTTTGAGCGATTCAATGACCCATGGGTGCTTGAGGTTGATCATCTGCTTGTCGCCAAAGACGAGGTGATTCGGATCGTGCTCGAGCAGGAGCTCGCGGTGGAGGCGGTACCACTGATCCGCGATGAGATGAAGAAACGCCTGCATGTCAGCATCGGCCTTGTCCGCATCCGTAGGACTCGTCCAGTCGACACGGCGAGCCATGTCAGCCCAGGTGATACCGTAAGTTGGGCTGACGCGTAGCCCCCAGACCTCCGCCGCGTCAGCAGCGGAATCGTAGCGCTCCGCGAGCAACTCCAGCCAGCGCTGCTTCCCGGGCGATGCTTCGCCAAGCGGAAGGATCGCGTTAACCCACGGATAGATCATCACCGTGTTCCCTAGCGCTTTCTGGTCCGCTTTCCCCATGACCCAACTCGGAATGTCCGTGTAAATATACCCAAGCAGCTTGCGGCTTTCTTTGTGCTTGGAAGTGACTTCCTTCACCCGCTGCTCAGCAAAGCGTCGAAAGTCTTCGGAGAACACATCCGGTCTCGGGCCTTCGCCATTTCGTTCTCGCCATCCAGCGAGCGGGGCAGTGTTGAGGCGGGCAAAGAGATAGACCTGATCACGATAGAGCGCCGGATTGATCGTGTGATGCGTGTGCACGCCGAAGGTGTTGAAGTGCAGGCCATCGATAATCTCGACCTGCCGATCGATCCACTTATTGGCGGCCGCGCTGGTCGTTTCGAAGTGACCGTTGCTGTCGACGAAATCAGAGCCATAGCGTTCAAGAGTGCTTTCCTTGTTGTAGGGCGCGAGCCAGAGATGCGGCTCGACATGATTCACCCCGACGCTGACGAAAGGCTCGCCCTCGGCATCGATGAACCACCAGACGCCATCGATTTGCTCGACGCGGACAAAACCTGAGTCGGCAGAGAGACCACCCAAAGGGAGGAGCAGGGAAATACTGAAAAGGGCAGAAAGAAACAATTTCATTGGAGTTCACAAGGATAGGCAGCCAAACCTCCCGATTAGGCAAAAAAACGAAATAATCTTCGATCCTGCTCTTAGTAATGAATCTCCGTCTATCCAAAAAGTGGATCTCAGCCGATTGGGAACTCTCTACAAAGTGACTGATATTACCTACAGATCGCAGGTTGCCTTCGGAAACCCATCTCGATAGACTCGCGCCATGTCGAATTCGTCCCCATGGACGCCGCCTCCAGTTGAGGAACTGCAGAGGATGCTTCCTCAATACAAAATTGAGGCAATGATAGGCCATGGAGGGATGGGGGCCGTCTACAAGGGAGAGCAGGAAGCATTGGAGCGAGCGGTCGCAATTAAGATTCTGCCTGAGTCCCTCGTCGAGGGGGAAGATGAGCACAACTTCACGGAGCGATTCCGCCAGGAAGCCAAGGCCATGGCGGGACTCGATCACCCGGCTATTATCTCTGTCTTCGATTTCGGACAGACTGAGTCAGGCCATCTCTACTTTGTGATGGAGTTCATCGATGGGATGGACATTCAGAAATTCATCGAGCTCAGTGGTGGAAAAGTCTCCGCTGAGTATTCGATCTCCATCGTCTCACATGTTCTCGACGCGTTGGAGTATGCCCACGGAAAAGGGATTATTCATCGCGATATCAAACCTGCTAACATTCTTATCAATTCAGAAGGAAAGGTGAAAATCGCTGACTTCGGTCTGGCCAAACGATTAGCCGCCGGACCAAGCACTTCTGAAATAGGGATCACGAAGACCAACATGGCGGTCGGCACGCCGGACTTCATCGCTCCGGAGGCTCTGGAAATCGATGCCCAGTTGGACGCCCGGGCGGATCTCTACTCAGTTGGAGTGATGCTCTATCAAATGCTCACCGGGACTCTACCCCGTGGAATTTTCGATCTCCCGAGCGAAGCTTTTCCCGAACTCGACGTACGGTTCGACGAAATCATCACTCATGCTCTCGAGAGCAATCCTGAGTATCGCTATCAGAGCGCCACTGAGTTCCGTGCCAAGCTTGGAGAATTGCTCTCGAAACCGGTTCCCAAGGTGATCCCGTCCGAGCGCATAGAGACAGCCAGCAACCTTTCGACCAGAGCCCCCGGCCAGACTGGGGTGATCCCTGGACAATCTATCGCCGCTGTTCCACGACAGGAGGTAGAGAGAGCCCATCGGCGCGAG
>JARGOD010000190.1 GCA_029210205.1 Verrucomicrobiales bacterium
CTAGTCTACAAAATTCGAACCCTCGCGGATATCGAATGACATACTAACAAAGCCCCCCCCGGAATACTCACCGCCAAGACGGGGAGTCACCCGGTAGCTTGGGAAGATCAGAGGAGATCCCGCAAAGCGATCTTGCGCCCGCCACCACATCACAAGCCAACCAATTCCAGCCATCCCGAGGATCACTCCGACAACGATCAAAGTCGTGAACAGAAATGAGACCAGCTTGAGCCCCGACTCCTCAATGAAAATTCCGGGAGCATATTCCCGCAGCAGCTCAGGAGCATTCTCTGAAGCCGCCAGCTCATGGATTGGAGTCGCCGCAATCCGCTCCTGATCTTCCTTGCTCTCGTGCTCCATAAGACGACTGAGCCAGTAAAGCTGGATACTCAGCTCAATCGCCATTTTCTCAACCTGATCAGGTGCCAGATCAGTCGCGCCGCCCTCACGGAGCGTGTTCTGCTCGATTCGATCAAACACCGATTTGGGAAGCGCAGAACGAACCTTATCGTTGTAGACAAACTCTGTCTTCGCGGGGTTCTCACGATAGTAAAGCATCATCACGGTGGAAGAATCCTCGAACCACTCTCGATGGAGCTCTCTCAGGTCGACTTCTTCCGGAATCGTCTGTGTCTCCCCAATCACCAGGACATAGATATGAAAATCGGACTCGTCCGAGTGAAATTCGAGGAATCGCTTAATGTCGTTCGACTTTTGCTCAGTGAGAAGGCGCTGAGGATCGACCAAAAAATCGACTGGCGTGTGAGCAAAATAGAGGTCCAGCAAATCCCCCTCGATCGAAGGTAGGGATTCGATCACCGGCGTTTCAACGATCAATTCAGGCACGCCGTCAGGAGAACCTTGCGGGGCTTCATTCTCCGTGATGTCAGCGCGGATTGGTTCGTCCGCGGTGACTCCGCCGGGACCATAAAACTGAAGAGCCTCCTCAGCCGTGGGAGCGCCAGCTGCCGTCGGCGAAGTTGGCGAGGTTTGCTCATCTTCTTCTCCATCAATCAAACCGGCCGGCCAAAGCCCACCACCCAGCTCGTAGGACGCCGCCGAAGATGCCTCTTTCCACTCAGGCATTTCAACTTTTGCCGCCGACAATGAGGCGGGGAAAGCTGAAAAAATAAGTAGGAACAGAATTCGTTTCATCAAAGGATCGTAGACTTAAGCACTCCGACTCACTTTTTCCGGCTCCTCGGTTTTAGTCTCCACACGCGGCGCGAGGTGAGGCATGAGATCAAGGCTGTTTTCATTGAGCGCGCGGCTCTGAGCCTGCAGCTCCTGATGTGAAATCTTGCGAAGCTTGCGCCCCTTCCGCCGGAGGACTCGAGCGAGGCGGAGAAATATTTTCTCGAGAGCCTCGCCATACTCAGCATTGAGAAGGTGAGGTCGAGCATGCAAGAGAGCCCGGTAAGCTTCCTCTTCCGTGATCAATGATTCGGTGAAATAGCCTAATGAAATACCGACCTGACGGGTCGACATATCGAGGATCAGAAGAATTGCGTTCTCATTCGGACGGACGTATTCCGCGCCCTTGACCTGCCCGTGATTGAGGAGCCAGAAACCCAATTCGCTGATGCTGAGATCGTCCGGCAGACTTCCCAGATAAGCACTGAAAAGAATCTGGGGGAAATTGATCTCGAGCTGATCTATCGCCGCCGCGAGCTCATCGCGTTCCTGCTTTCTAAGACATGCCGCGGCATCGTGCACGCGATTCAGCATAACGCGATTGGCTCCGTAGCGGACGGAAGCCTCAATTTCGCTGTAGCCGCATGAATAGCAGCTCTCCGCCTCATGATCGACTGGACGCTGGCAACTGGGACACTTCATCTTATCAAGAACAACAACACCTCTCAGTGTTATCTAAATTATCAATTTTACAAGATTATAAAGAAAACTTAATAAAGTCAAGTGTTTCAGCCTCATTCTGGCAATCCAATCAAAAGTGACGCTTTTCGCTCGATCAGGACGAACCAACTGGCGACAGGCACAGGTGAATTCCATCTTAGGCGCGATGGAACAGTGAACAGGGTTAAGCCGATGACCTGGCCCTGTTTGAGAGATGCGGAGACTTTTCCGATCAATCAGATCGACATGGCCGAAAAACCGCCGTCGACGATCATTTCGATTCCAGTCACAAAGGAGCCTGCTTTCTCCGACGCGAGAAGCAGAGTTGCGCCGATCAATTCTTCGGCATTACCAAAGCGGTTTGCCGGCGTGTGCCCCATAATCGCCGAGACCCGGTCCTCCGTGAGAACCTTCCGGTTCTGCTCAGCAGGAAAAAAGCCGGGGACGAGAGTGTTAACTCTGACGCCTTGCTCAGCCCATTCGCGAGCAAGATTCTTTGAGAGGTTATGCACCGCCGCCTTACTCGCTGAATAAGTAAAGACCTTGCTAAGTGGTCCGAGGCCTGAGATCGACCCAATGTTAATGATCGAACCGCCTCCGTTCTCGAGCATGTGTTTGCCAAAGATCTGGGAGCTTCTCAGAATCGCCCCCAGATTGATATCAAGAATGCGGGCAAACTCTTCGTCCTCAATCTCAAAGAGCGGAGTTGGCGAGTTCACTCCCGCTCCGTTCACGAGAATATCAACGCGCCCCGTCTTCGATACGACCGTTTCCAAAAGCGTGGCAAGCGAATCGCGCGAAGCCACGTCCGCCGAAACAAAAATGGCCCGGCCACCAGCGGCATCAATTTCCCTGAGACGCTCCGCTCCTTTTTCCTCACTGCGACCTACAACCACGACTTCGGCTCCGGCTTTTGCGAGCCCTAGCGCCATTTCGCCGCAAAGCACTCCGGTTCCACCGATGACCACGGCGGTTTTACCCTCAAGCGAAAACAGATCTTCGAC